>JAISEK010000066.1 GCA_031264145.1 Deltaproteobacteria bacterium | reverse complement strand
AAGATTTGCTACGAGGAGATGCTGGAGCTGGCTTCCCTGGGGGCCAAGGTCATGGAAATCAGGAGCGTCGAGCTGGCCATGAACTACGGGGTGCGGATCCACGTCCGCCATGCCCATTCCCTGGCCACCGGCACCATCATCTGCGAAGAGGACGCTGACATGGAAAGAACACCCGTAAGAGGCGTGACCCACTCGGTCAACGAGGCCAGAATCACCCTTCTGAGGGTCCCCGACCAGCCTGGCGTGGCCGCCCGCATCCTGAGCCTTATCTCCAAGGCCGGCATCGTGGTCGACATGATCATCCAGAACCAGTCGGTCTCGGCCGACGAAGAGCCCCAGTGGACGGACTTTTCCTTCACCGTCCCGGCCTCCGACTTCGAGTCGACCATGGAGCTGATGAGATCGGCGGGGGAGGAGATAGGGGCCGCCGACGTCATCGGCGACGGCAACATCGCCAAGGTCTCCATCGTGGGCGTGGGCATGCGCAACCACGCCGGCGTGGCCACCCTCATGTTCCAGTCCCTGGCCAGGGAGGGCATCAACATCTCGATGATCTCCACCTCGGAGATCAAGATCAGCTGCATCATCGAGAAGAAGTACGCCGAGCTGGCCGTCAGGACCCTCCACGGCGCCTTCAGCCTGGGCGGCCCGGTCTGAGCCGCCACAGGGGAGGGTGGCCGGCCTAGCCGTTCAGCCTGGCCATCTCCTCCAGCCAGGCGATGCTCCTGGCCTTGAGCCGGTCGATGCCTTCCTGGCTGCGGTCGGGGTTGAACCAGGTCAGGTACACGAACTTGTCGCCCACGTTGAGGGCCGTTGCCGAGACGAAGGAGTCCGTCCTGAGGCCAAAAAGCCTCGCGGAGGTCATCAGGGCGAAGGAGATGCTGCGGTCGGTCTCGGCGAACCGGCCCACGCCCTTGCCTATGGCGTAGCTGAAGCCGATGTCCTGGCCCAGCTTCTCGGCTAGCTTCTTGTTGGCCCTGCCGCTCATGAGGACCGACAGCGGCTTGGTGTTGATGGCCAGGCCGACCATGTTGTTGAGGTGGCGTCGCTCCTTGGCCACCCCCTTCGGGTCGTAGCTTCGGTCCTCCATCCTAACGGTCGAGCTCACTATGGCCATCGCGGGCACCGCCCTGGGCTGGCCCTTGGCCAGGCCGTTCACGAAAATACGCCATTGGTCGGGGTCGGCGTACACGGCCAGCACGTTCAGCCTGAAGCGCTCCCTGAGCGAGCCGATGAACTCGTCAGCCTCGGGACACAGCCCGTTGACCTTGACCAGCCCATCTGGCTGGACCAGGCCTACCTCCTGCTGGCCGACGAAGGCCTTGTCGGTGGCCGCCTCGGTGGCCATAACCTCACCCGAGAGAAGCCACAGGAGGCCGGTCGCGGCAATCAGCCAAAACAATACGGTTCCGATGGCTATCATTATATGTTTTGCTCTTTCCATATCGCTATGTCTCCAAACTGCTTGCTTCCATTTATTGGCATCTAGAAATCTTAAAAAATATAAAACTTATCGTTTCTGGTATTTCCCCGAGAGGACAAAAATCTGTTTCCCGCCAAGGCGCAGGCCAGGCCGCGGCCCCGGTTCCTAAACGGCTAGCAACTTCCGTGCCACCAGTTGGACAGGCCTGGCGAGGCTGCCTTTGGAAAAAGGACGATCCCTATTTTCCCATTCCTTGCCTAAAAACTATACACTAGGCCATTTTGTGAAAAAGTGACGGAAAAACGCTTCAAGCCGGCCCTGAAAGGGTCATGGGTCCTGATATTCGGGGCCATCCTGGGCCCGGCCATCATCCTGACCGGCCGCCACCGGGAAGGCCCCGTCTGGCCCTGGGTGGTTCTGGCCACAGTCTTTGTGGCCCTTTTTCTACACCGTCTGGGCCTCCGGTACGCCATTTCCGGCCCCGGCCTCTCCATCAGCAGCTGGTGGGGCCTGGGCCGTTCCGAGACGGTCACCCTCTCGGCCATCGATCGCGTGGAGGTCATCCGCTCCTTCCCGATGAGGCTCGTCGGCTGCGCCCATCTTATTATACACTCCTCTCTTCCCTCGGAGGGGAGCGTCGCCCTAATGGCCCAGGACGACGCCGAAAGCCTGGCCGCCGAGCTCGAGGCCCTGGGCCGCCCTGGGGACAGGTCCCCAGAGGACGAGGCCGGACGAAGGCCGGAAGACGATGTCGCCTCCGAGGACCTTTAGTCGTCATGGTGTCCCTCGTCAGGAAGCGATTAATACACTCACGCCGGATATCCCCTGGACCAGCCTGTCGGCGTCATCGATTCTTCGGCCCCAAAACCCCACGGCTCCACCAAAGGGGCTTCCGGCTTGCCTGGGCCGACATTCCCGTCTCGCTGGATGTCCAGCAATTTCAAATTGATTCATCCCAGCGTTTTCCGATCCCGCATCTGCCAATACAGACAACAATCCCAGGCCCCAAACCATACATTCTGGCTCAGATACCTCAATGATATCGCGCTCAATGCCATTGCCCGCCTTTAAAGCAGCCACGCCCCGGCGCAGATGGGCCATGTCGCTGTCCCATAAAAAGGATTAGAAGTGCAAGCATTCACCACGACGTTATGGCAGAAGTCATCGAAATCATTTTTGATCTCGGTATACATTCGGACGCTGAAAGTGATCTGGGGTCATAGTACGCACCTTTATGTGGCGTATAAGTTATCTTATTCTTAAATTATAACATTTAAAGTGAAAATTGACAATGAAAATCTGATTGTTTTCGACGAAGGCCGGGGCTCAGCGGGAGAATTACGGCCCTCAGGGATCGGGCTGGGCTGGGCTGGAGCCCTGAAACGCCCCCTCCGAAATCGCCCCAGGCAACGGGCCGCCGCAGCCGTACGGGGCTCGCCTGGGCCTTGCCCTGACTGACCCATATTGGAGCGTCAATCCACTTACGGGACTTTTAGGGCCGGCGGCTGGGGGCTCCTGTCCTGACCGCCCAGGTCCCCTCGGCCAAAAGCCGGCCTGATAGATCTGGCACCGTTATTGCCATATGGCAACGGAGCCAGGCCAGGAACTGGCCCACGACTCCAGTCTGCCCCAAAAACCATCCTCAGGCCCAACCGCGGTTATCGGAAAATGGCCTCGCTTGGATAAGCGGCTCTCTTTAGCCCATGGCTTCCAGGAAGGGGCTCCATCAAGGCCGGCGTCGGCGAGGCCATCCCTGAAAATCGGCCTGTCCAGGTTTGGCCTTGATCTTGCTCGGTTAGGCCACGTTTGCTATAATGGGTCCGTCCAAAATGGAGCGTTTTGATTTATTTTTAAAAAAATCTTGCTTTATAATGCATGTCTAAATTAGAGATATCGACATTTTAGCCCAAAAGATAATTTTTAGACCTTTAACGCTTTATAGAATAGAAATTATTTGCTCCACGCCAAAACAAACGCCAGCCTAACTACGGGATTCAGCGAGTGCCAGCCTGGAAAGATTATTACCGGCTCCTTCAGGTCGAGCCTGAGGCCGACCGGGCCACGCTCAAGAAGGCTTACCACAGGCTGGCCATCATCTGGCACCCCGACCGCAACCCCGACTCCTCCGTGGCCGAGGAACGCTTCAAGGCCATCGCCGAGGCCTACGCCGTCCTCAGCGATCCCTTGAAGCGCCAGCGCTACGACCAGCTGGGCCCCGATGGCTTTTCCGCTGAGTACGGGACGGCCGACATCTTCCAGGGCTTCGATCTGAGCGACCTCTTCAGGGAGTTCGGCCTGCCCCCGGTCAAGGAGACCCTCTTCGGCATCCTGGGCGACGATGGCCAGGCCGGGAGGCCCGAGGGCGGGCCCTTCCAGGATTTCTTCTCCGAGTTCGGCCAAAAGCCCGACAAGAAAAGGCGCCAGGGGAAGTCGGCCGGCATGGCCATGGTCCTGTCCCTCAGCCTCAGGGAGGCCGTCTTCGGGGCCATCAAGCCGGCGGCCTTCAATTCCGGCGCCCAGGTGGTCAAGGTCAGCGTGACCGTCCCCCCTGGGACCCTCCACGGCCAAATCCTGACCGTCCCGGGGCGGGTGCCCGGCCAGGGCCGCCAGCCAGGCGACCTCAGGGTGACCGTCAACGTGGCCCCCGAGCCGAACTTCAGGCGTCTGGGCCTGGATCTGCTGACCACCCTTAGCCTGGCAAAATCGGAGCTGGCCTCTGGCTGCCGGCCCCTGGTCCCGACCCTTGACGGCCACAGCCTCAGGCTGAGCGTCCAGCCGGGCACCAGGGGAGGCACCCGGCTGAGGGCTTCCGGGCATGGTGTGCCCGGCCCCGAGGGCAAGAGGGGCGATCTGATAATCACCGTCCTTGAGGCCCCCAAGAGGCCAAGATGACCAAGGGCCCTTTTTCTTGGTTCCTTTTTATTTTCCCCAATGGATCAGAACATGTACAAGAACAAGACGCTGGCCGCCGTCGTGCCGGCCTTCAACGAGGAAAAGCTATTGTCCCGGGTCGTCGGGACCATGCCCGATTTCGTGGACCACATCGTGGTGGTCGACGACAGGAGCACCGATGGCACGGCCGCCGAGGCCAATAGGCTCATGGGGACGGACAAACGGGTGGTCCTCTTGTCGCATGCCAAAAACCAGGGCGTGGGCGGGGCCATAGCCACGGGCTACAAATGGGCCAGGGACCACGACATCGACATGGCCGTGGTCATGGCCGGCGACGGCCAGATGGACCCAGCCGACCTGCCCCGCCTGTGCGACCCGGTGGCCGAGGACGGCGTGGACTATTCCAAGGGCAACCGGCTGGTCTACGAGGAGGCCTACCGCCTGATACCCAAGGTCAGGTTTTTCGGCAACGCCGTCCTCTCGTTCCTGACCAAGATCGCCTCGGGCTACTGGCACGTCGCCGATTCCCAGACCGGGTACACGGTCATTGGGCTCCGGGCCCTCAAGGCCATTGACTGGGACAAGATGTACCGGCGCTACGGCCAGCCCAACGACATATTGGTCCGCCTGAACGTCGAGGACATGCGCGTCAGGGACGTCCCCATCAGGCCCGTCTACAACATCGGCGAGACCAGCGGCTTCAGGCCCAGGCAGGTCCTCTGGCCCATCAGCCGCCTACTCATGAGGATGTTCGCCTGGAGGATGTGGCGCAAGTACATGATCCGGGACGCCCACCCCCTCTTCCTGTTCATCCTGATGGGCCTCTCCCTCTTCGGCCTCGGCTTCCTGTTCTTCCTAAGGCTCGTGTACCTGTGGACAAGCCAGGGACAGATGCCCGAAATCACCCTGATCATCCTCCTCTTCAGTCTGACGCTGGGCCTTCAGTCGTTTCTGATGGGCCTATGGATGGACAGGGACAAGAACAGGAACCTGCGCTGAGGGGTGGGCCCAACAAAATGGCCCTGGCGGCCAATCATGCCCAGGGAGCGAAGAATCACCCCACTTTTTTGAGGAACCAGATGCCAAAGATATCCATCGTCATCCCGGTCTACAAGTCGGAAATGACCTTGCCCGATCTGATTGGCCGCATCGATTCGATCATGAAGGCCGAGGGGCTCGACTTCTAGGTAATCGGGTCATAGATATGTATATTTATGAAATAAACTTAATGTTTTAACATATAAAAATATTATTATAATATAAAAAATTCAATATAGCTTCAATAATTAATTTATTATATTATGTAAAATTAATAAACTGGTTCTAAAATTTTATTTTATGTGACCAATAGCTGTACTTTCTAAATAAATAATATTCTAAAATATAAAATTTTCAATATTGATATAACAAAAATTATGTCTAAAATAAAACAAAAATACTCGTTTCATATAAATAACTATGTAATTTTTTAAAAAATTGGCCTATTTGCATAATAAACAAAGTTAAATATTACGCAAATAAGCTGTATAAATACATATTTGAGGTAATCATGGCAGAGTATTATATAAATATTATCACTTCTATGTTTAATTGTTTATTTATTTTTATAACTTTTTCCTTAGCTGTTAATTTCTGGGGATGTTTTGTATTAAAGCTTTTTAATCCGATCAACAAGCCTAAGTATGGTCAACCATTAGTCATGGCTGCTGGGTTATCCTTTATTGCCTTGACTGGTTGGATACTCTTGACTTGGTTAAATAATTTTAGCATTATTTTATATATTTTATTTTATATAGGTATAGTATCTTTCATTATAGAAATATTAATATTTTATTACAAAAATTTCAGGAAAGATAAAAGTAAAATAAAAGAGAAAATAAATATTATATTGAATTATAATTTACTATTTGGATCTATTATATTTGTTTTAGTGCTATCTTGTGGATATTCTGCAAGTTGGTCTACGGGTAAGATGCAAGCTTGGCTCGCACGGTCCAATGATTATTACCATTGGGCTATGTTAAGCGATTACATAAAAGGCTTATTTGATTATTCAATTTTGCCTTTAAGTAAAGATTTTTATCTCCAAGTTTATGATTCTTTTGGTACTCATTTTATATTTGCTCTTTTTACTGTCGCTTCTGGAGAATCATCCCTTTTTTCTTGGCCAGCCCTGGCTATTACCTTGCTTGCCTGGTCAGGAACAGCTATTCTATCAATAGTTTCGAAAGTTTTTGGCTTAGGTTTTTGGGCTTCTGTGTTGGTAGCCCTGGGAGTAATCGGGGGAGCGTTTTACAACTATATTGTCATCATGGGGATGATGGGCCAGTTGGTAAGTATGTTTGCCTTTTTAGTTTGTTTGGAGGTGCTGGTAAAATGGCCCAACACTCGTTGGCCTGCATTAAATGACCTAAAAATGTTGTTTCCACCTGTTTTTTTAATTTTTCTATCATATCAAGGCGGTTTTTTAGTATATTGTGTTTCTTTAGCAATTATTTTAGCGTTATTAGGATATTTTATTGGATATAATTCGCCTATAAGTAAGAGATTAACACAGAGCCTTATTTGGTGCTTTTATCCTATATCTGTAATATGTGTAATAAGTTCTATTTTGGAGCCGATAGTAGCCTTAAATATTTTTTACAGAAGTTTTGAAGTGGCTGCACAAACAACAGGTTGGCTCATACCATTTATTAAACCATGGTTTCTTTCAGGAATTCCTGTTTATTATGATGGCTTTTTTTGGAGTAAAGATAGTATATCACCTATAGTTTATGTGCCATTCATCATCATAATTTTACTTCTACTTGGTACTAGTAAGTTTATAACAAATAAAAGCAATTATATTTCTAAGACTATCTATCATGCAAATAAAAATATATCTAATAGCCTAATATATGCTATAGGAATTTCATTTATATTTTTTGTGCTTATATATATATCTTTTTATATAGCACTTGGCAACAGATACCAAATATGGAAATACGCATCTTTTACTGCTTTGCCCATGTCTTTTGTTCCATTTGCCTTAATAATATTTACTTTGAGATATTTGTGGCTAAATATATCTAAAATTGTAACTATAATTTTATCTTTAGCGCTTTTTTTCTATTGGTCATCAAGTCTTTACTCTGTAAGACCATTAATTGGTGTTCAGACTAAATTATATAAAGCTGAATCAACTGATGAAATTTTAAATTTATTAAATTATTTGATTTTTAATCAAGATAAAAATACGCCTATTAACCTATATTTTCAGGATCATAGCATAACATTTTTAGCTATGGAAATCTTTAAGAGACATCAAGTAAATAATTTTAATCTATTAGTTTATCTAAAGAACTTTCAAACAATAGATAATTACTATAATTTATTTAAGTCTCAAAAGAATTTTACTATCATTTCAGATAGAAATTTTATAGGTTTATTTAATAGTCATCGAGGAAAAACAGAAACAGGAAAAATTTATTTAAATAATAGGGATAATATTAATGAACAAGGCTTTATATCATTATTCAATATTGATACATTTAATGATTGGAAAATAAAGAATAATTATTTTAAATTTATAGTAAATATACCAAGAGATTCAGTAAATAAAAATATTACTTTAAAATTAAATATATCTACTAATGATAATCAAACACAGATTACCAAAGAATGCAGGCCTAAAATTCGACTACGTCTTTTCGATACTTCTGAACCAATTTGGGGCCAGGAAGGGTCATTAAATATTGAAGCCCAAGTCCCTGCGGCACTTACCTCAAAGGGTCTTTTTCTGGCCACAGTAAAAATTTTACCTCAAAACAAACCAGATAACCTAGATATTTGCACCTCCAATTATACCCTAGACAGTATTGAGATAATTAAAAGTAACACTTAACCTATTATAATTTATTGATATTAATTAATGCAAGATATCAACTTTCGTAACTAGTTTGAGTTTCTTTTACTAATATTTATATGATCATTAGCCAACATAATCAGAAATATACGCTAATAATTGTTTAATAAACTAAAAAATAGAATAATAAGTCATCATCCACTTCTTGTTCTGCCAATAAGTAAGAACATTCTTCGCCCTTTCCATGGCAGGCCGACGCCAAAAGGCTGAAGAGTTCAAGTGGCAAAGTCCCAAAGCCGCTGCCAAAAAGGCAAGATGCCTATTTTGGCCCCGTTCCGGCCTTGGCGATTCACAAAGACGAACAGGTAGCACTTCATATGGAGAAAGGACCAGCCATTCGGTTTTCGCAATTGAGCTATCCCCACCAGCGAGCGGGGATCGGGCGCTGTTTCAATGACCAAGAGGATTGTCGTGGCAACCTTGTAGCGAGCCCAGGCTTCCGGTGGACCGCCACACGGGGCTAGGAACGGCGCCCACCCGAGTTCAAGACCAGCGAGAGCGTGCCGAAGCCGTTGAAGAGGCTGTCCCGCTCTGGCCCGGCCAGGGCCGTGTCCGCCTCGGCCCAGGGGCCGGACCCCGAGAGGACCTTCCGGGCCGCCTCCTGGGCCGGGCCCATGGAGTCCCTGGCCTTCCTGAGGAGGTCATCGGCCCCCCCGCCCTGGAAGGGACGGGCCAGGGCGGCCCCGAAGATGGCGGCGGGCCCGGCCAGCCGGCCGCCGGGCCCGTATTCCTGGCCCAGGGCCGCGAGGATCCTGGCGGCCCGGTCGCGGCCGGCCTCTGGGATCAGGATGCCCACCTCCGGGCCCTCCAGCCTGGCGGCCAGGTCCAGGGGCCCCAGGGTGCCCTTGAGAAACCCCGACAGGGCGGCGAAGGCCCCGTCCCCGGCCCCCGGGAGGCGCAGGATTATGAGGCCCAGGGGTTTCTCCGAGCGCTCCATGCGGCTGTACTCGTAGTCGAGCGACAGCCGGAAGTGCTGGGGGTGGTAGAGGCCGCTGGCCGGATCCAGGCAGGTGGCCGAGGCGTTCCTGGCCGTCCTCCTGGCCGCGGGGCGGGCGACTTTGTTTTCCTTCCCGGCCATCAGCCTTTCCCCTAGACCATGTCCAGGATGCCCTGGGGCATGTTGCGCAGCGAGACCACCTTGTCGACGCAGCCGGTCTTGATGGCCTCCTTGGGCATGCCGAAGACCACGCAGGAGGCCTCGTCCTGGGCCAGGGTCCTGGCCCCGGCCTGCTTCATGATCCTGATGCCCTCGGCCCCGTCGGAGCCCATGCCCGTGAGGATGACGCCCACGGCGTTGGCCCCGGCGTACTTGGCCACCGACTTGAAGAGGACGTCCACGGCCGGCCTCTGGTGGTGGACCATGGGCCCGGTCTTGACCTCGACGAAGTACCTGGCCCCGCTGCGCCTCAGGAGCATGTGGAAGTTGCCCGGGGCGATCAGGCAGGTGCCCGGCAGGACGCTGTCGTTCTCGGCCCCTTCCTTGATGTTTATGCGGCACAGGCCGTTCATGCGGTCGGCGAAGGCCCTTGTGAAGTTGGCCGGCATGTGCTGGGCCACCACGATGCCCGGGGTGTCCGGGGGCAGCCTGGTCAATATGTCCTTGAGGGCCTCGGTGCCGCCGGTGGACGAGCCGATGGCGATGACCTTGTTGGTGGTCTGGGTGATGGCCCCCTTGACGGCGGCCATCTGGCCCTTGTCCCTGGAGGGGGCCCGCTTGATGACCCTGGCCTTGGAGGCGGCCCTGATCTTGTCGGCCAGCTGGGCCCCCATCTCGCCCACCGAGAAGGAGCCCCCTGGCTTGGCCAGGACCTCCACCGCCCCGCAGTCCAGGGCCTCCAGGGCCATGGCGCTGCCCTTGGGGGTCAGGGAGCTGACGATGATGACCGGCAGCGGGTGGTTGGCCATTATCTTCCGCAGGAAGGTGATCCCGTCCATGCGGGGCATCTCGATGTCGAGGGTCACCACGTCGGGGCGCAGCTCCAGGATCTTGTCCCTGGCCACGAAGGGGTCGGGGGCCGTGGCCACGACCTCTATGTCCTTGGCCTGTGAGAGCTGCTCGGTGAATATCTTCCTGACTATGGCCGAGTCGTCGACCACCAATACCTTGATCATGGGCTCAACCCTGGACCCTGGCCCCCCTTTGGCGGGAAACCGGGCCCCTCTGGACCGGGGGCGGCCCGGCCAGGCCTTCCCGGAAAAATGGCCGCCCCGGGCGCGAAGGGCCGGGGCCCTCAGCGCTGGGTCTTCCTGTAGACGCAGGGGGCCACGTACTGGAACTTGTGCTCCAGGCCCGAGAGGCTCTCGGAGTGGCCGATGAAGAGATACCCGCCGGGCTCCAGCAGGCCGTGGAACCTGTCGATCAGCCTGGAGATGGTCTCCCGGTCGAAATATATCATGACGTTCCGGCAGAAGATCAGGTCCATCGGCCCCTTGAAGGGCATGGCGTCCATGAGGTTGAAGCGCCTGAAGGAGATGATGCGCCTGACCTCCGGCCTTATGGCGTAGATGTGGCCGCCCTTCTCGGACTGGGTCTTGGCCATGAAGGCGTGCAGCGAGGCCGGGGGGATGTTCTTGACGCTCTCGGGCCCGTACTGGCCGCGCTTGGCCACGTTGAGCACCTTGGTCGAGAGATCGGTGGCCAGGATCCTGAAATCCCCGCCGTTCGCGAAGTAGGGGCTCTTCTCGAGGACGACCATGGCGATGGTGTAGGGCTCCTCGCCCGAGGAGCAGGCGGCGCTCCAGATCCTCATCCGCGGGCCGACCCCGCCGGGCTTCCTCCTGCGGGCCTCGAGGTCCGGGATGAAGGTCTTGGCCATGAACTCGAAATGCTGCGGCTCGCGCCAGAAGCTGGTCAGGTTGGTGGCCAGGGCGTCAAGGAGGAAGACCAGCTCGTCGCCGGAGGAGTCGGTCATGACGTACTGGAAGTACGACTTGAAGTTCTTCATCTGCAGCTGGCCGATGCGCTTGGCCAGCCTGGCCCTCACCAGCTCCTTCTTGCCGTCCATCAGGTTTATCCCGCTGGCCTTGTGGACGAAGGCCGCGATGGTCTGGTATTCCGCATCCGTCAGCTCGGGCTGGTGGAAGGGCGCCGCTACCGGGGCGGGCTGAAATCTGTCGCTCACTGTTTTCTCCCAAAATCGCCGCCGGCCCCGGGGCCCTCCTGGCGCCCGGCCGGCCCGGCCGGGCGCGTCAGGGCTGGCCGTCGCCGGCCTCCTGGGGCTCGTCGGGGGCCGGCTGGGACCTGGGCCCGAAGGTCAGCTCCTCGTCGGTCAGGATGAGGTCGATGTCCAGGATGATGAGGACCTGGGTCTTGGTCTTGGCCATGCCCTTTATGTACTCGCTCCTGAGCCGGGTCCCGAACTCTGGGGCCGGGTCGATGTCGGCCTGGTTTATGGTGATGACCTCGGAGACGCGATCGACCACGATGCCCATCTGGGTCGTCCCGGCCACGGTCCTGAACTCAATCACGATGATGGAGGTCCGCTCGGTGTAGGCCTGCTCGGGCAGGCCGAACTTGAGCCGGAGGTCGATGACCGGTATGACCTTGCCCCTGAGGTTGATGAGGCCCTTCATGAACTGCGGCGTCTGCGGGACGGCGGTGATGTCCATCATCCCGTTTATCTCCATTATCTTCAGGATATCCAGCCCGTAGTACTCCCCGTCCAGCTCAAACCTCAGGAACTTCATGTCCTTGGAGTGGTCGACCGCCAGGCTGTTGGATTCCGTCGCTTCTGCTTGACTCATGCCTGCCTCTCAGGCGCCCCCCAGGGCCTCCGGGGGGCCGTTTGTCCCGGGCCGGCGCTCCCCCTCCGGGGCTCCCCTGGGCCGGGAAGGGCTCGTCTCGGCCTGGGGCCAGTGACGGGGGCCCCTCGGCCCCCCGCCCCGGCACGTGGCGCTTCCTGGTCTGACGGACGAAGACGCCGGGGACGGATCCGGACGGGCCACCGCCGGCCCCAGGGGATATCCGCCCGCGCCTGGCCGTCTTCGCTTTCGGGAAAACAGGGCGCTAGCCCCAGGAGCTGTCGTCCATGTCCCAGTCCCCGGCGTCCCCGCCGGCGACGCCTCCCCCCCCTCCGCCCAGGAGGCCCGGCCCCTCCTCGGCCTCGAAGAGGCCGTTGACGTCCAGGATCAGCCCGACCTTGCCGTCGCCCAGGATGGTCCCGCCGGCCAGGGTCCGCACGTACTTGAGGCGCTCGCCGAGCGACTTGATGACCACCTCCTGCTTGCCCAGGACCTCGTCGACCATCAGGCAGCACCTCTGGCCCTCGTTCTCGACCACGACCACCAGGGCCCGGGCCGGATCGGAGACGGCCTCGGCCGCGTTGACCAGCCGGTTGAGCCTGACCAGGGGCAGCAGGCTGTCGCGGACCTTGATCATCTCGCCCTGGTTCTTGACCGTGAAGTACTCCTCGGGCTTGGGCCTGAAGGACTGGTTGATGGAGATGGTCGGCAGGATGTAGCGGTTCTCCCCGACCCTCACGATCATGCCGTCGATGATGGCCAGGGTCAGGGGCAGGCGGATGACGAAGGTGGAGCCCTCGTTGTGGCTGGAGGTGAAGTCGACCTTCCCCCGGAGGAGCTCGATGGATTTCTTGACCACGTCCATGCCCACCCCCCGGCCGGAGATGTCGGTGATCTTGTCGTTGGTGGAAAACCCCGGCTGGAAGACCAGGCCGTGGATGGCCGTCTGGGAGAGGCTCTCCCCTGGCTGGATCAGGCCCTTCTCGACGGCCTTGCTGACGACCTTCTCCGTGTCCAGGCCCTTGCCGTCGTCGGAGAGCTCGATGACCACGTTGCCGCCCTGGTGGTAGGCCCTGAGCGTCAGGATGCCCTTGGGGGACTTGCCGGCGGCCAGGCGATCCTTGGGCATCTCCAGGCCATGGTCAAGGGCGTTGCGGATCATGTGGACCAGGGGATCGTACAGGGACTCGACCATGTTGCGGTCAATCTCGGTGTCGTCCCCCTGGGTCTGGAAATCGACGTCCTTCTCGAACTTGTGGGCCAGATCCCTCACGAGCCGGCCCATCTTGCGGAAGGTGTTGTTGATCTGGACCATCCGGAGGCTCATGGCGTTGCGCTGGAGCTCCGAGGTTATGCGGGAGACCTGGGCCAGATCCTTGATAATCTTCTGTTCCTTGAGCTCCTTGATCGAGTCGTTCGACGTTATGAGCGACTGGGTGATGACCAGCTCGCCCACCAGGTCGATCAGGCCGTCGAGCTTCTGGGTCTCGACCTTGACCGTGTGGGCCGCCCCGGCCCCGGCCAGGGTGGCCGCCCCAAGGCCCTCGCTCTGCTTCTGCTCCCTCAGCGCGGCCGCCACCTTGTCGGGGGCGCCAATCTTCTGCTTGAGGATTATCTCCCCCAGCTTGGTCTCCTTGAGGCCCTCCTGGATCTTCAGGGCCCTCTCTACGTGCTCGTGCTCCAGGAGGCCCATGCTGACCAGGATCTCGCCGATCCGCCGTCCCTTGTCCTCGTCCTGCTGGCGCCTGAGAGCCTCCTCCAGCTCGGATTCCGAGATCAGGTTGTCCTTGACCAGGATCTCGCCAAGCCTCACGCTGCGGACCGTCTTCTGGGCCTGGATGAGGCCGCCCAGGTCGCCCTCGGAGATGAGGCCCTTCTCGACCAGTATCTCCCCTAGCCGCTTGGGCTTGGCCCCCGTGGACGCCCCGGAGGAGGCCGCGGCCTGGGTCGGGGCGGCCGTGAGGATGCCCTGGCGGGCGGCCCACAGGTTCTCCCTGAGCTCGGTCAGATCCCCACCGCCCCAGCCAGGCCTGACGGACCACGAGCGGCCGTCGGGGTCGATGGCCATGGTCGCCAGGCCGGAGATTATGAAGGAGCATGACTTCAGGAGGATGTCGGTGACGACGGTCGTGTGGGGCACCTGCTCGGCCACCACGTAGTCGATGAGGCCTATGGTGTCGGCCGCCAGGCGGGCCAGATCGTCGAGGTCCAAGAGGCTCAGGCCGCCCAGGATGGCCCTGAAGCGGGGCAGCGTCTCGGCCAGGGCGGCCACCGGGTCGGTCTTCTGCTCCACCGAGACCAGCTTCATCTGCAGGTCCTCCAGGGCGGCCGTGAAGTCGGCCTTGAAGAAGTCGGCCGTCAGCTTTTGGGTCAGGAGGAGGACGTCACGGCGGGCCTGGGTCGGGGTGGGCACGATGAGGGCCAGGCCATCCCCCTTCTTGCGGGGACGGAAGGGCGCCTCGGGCCCGCCGCCTGGGCCGGCCTGGACGGGCCTGGGGACCAGGGGCTCCTCGGGGACGAGGCCGTTGGGCTCGGAAAGCTCGACCGGCCCGTCCCCCGCCGGCGGATCGCCGGCGGCCATGAGCCTTTCCAGGGCCTCGCCCTCAAGCTGGCCCGAGAGCCTCATGAAGCCCTCCGCGTCGCCCTGGAAGGGCGCCTTGGCCGGGAGACACCGGGAGAGCTCCTCCAGGAGGCCCAGGCCCAGGCCCACGGCCTCCAGGGCCCCGTCGGGGTCGGGCAGCTGGTCGAGGACGGCCAGGCGCAGGATGGAGGAGATGGCCCCCACGATCCGGCCAGGCCAGGCCCCATCCTGGCCGGGGTCCTCCTGGGCCAGGGGGGCGAAGGCCTGGCCCAGCCCCTCCGCCAGGCCGAGGAGGGAGCTCAGCTCCAGGACGTTGTCCTTGGAGACCATGACCAGATCGAGGCTGGCCCGATTCAGGAGCTCGCTTAGCCTGTCTTCGTCGAAGGTCATGGCCCCCCCAGGGAAAGCTGGATGGAAGGAAAGGCCGGGCCCGCCCCCGGCCAGGGGCCAGACCCGGGAGGGGCCCGGGGCCGCCAAAGGAGACGAGGGGGCCCTAGGCCTTCTCCTCGCCCTTGTCGCCCCGGCCAAGGGTCTCGCTCAGGATGGCGTACTGCCAGCGCATGAGGCGGTCGCGCTCGTCGAGGATGGTGTCGACCAGCTGGCCGAAGCTGTCGGGGTGCCGGGAGAGGTAGTCGGTGATGCCGCAGCTGATGGCCTCTATCATGCCCAAGAGGGACGGGCGCGAGGCCAGGACGATGAGGCGGGTCAGGGGCGACTGGCGGTGGACGTCGGCCCCAAGGGAGTGGTCGACGAGGAGGTTGCTGTCGGCGACCAGGAAATGCAGGCTGTTGGTCTTGATGAACGACAGCACCCCGGAGATGTTCTCCGCCACCGTCACCTCGAAGCCCTCGCGTTCCAGGTCCCGCACCAGCGGGGCCAGGAAGGCGGGATCCCTATCGACGATTACTATGCGCATACGGCGTCAGGTTTTCCCCCGGGGCCTCTCGCGGGGCCAGGAAGCGGCAATGTCGGGGCAGGGCGGCCGATGGCCAGGGGGCAATGGGGGCGGCCCCCGCCCGCGGGGGGCCGCGGGGCCTCACGGGCCAGAGAAGCGGCCCCTCCGGGGCCAGGCCCGTGAAGAACGCGCCCTATTTGCATGATCTTACTTGATAGTCCCAAATAAATCAACCGGCCCGGGGCTGGGCGGGCTGGGCGGTGCGCGAAAAAAACATCAAAAAAGGGGGATCCGGGCTCCCGACGAGATTCCAGGCCCGGCATTTCGGCTTATATGGCTAAAAAGATAAAATATCGCCTTGTTTTCAAGACATATACAGGATATTTATATTAAAATATGCTATTATACAATTATTTATTTAAATAAATATTATATATTTATATTATCTATAAATTAATTAATTAATAGATAATTTTTTTATTTTGCCCATAATATTTACACATGACTTCTCACTGAAATCCTATTTGGCCCAATATCGCAAGATAGCCGATACCTTGAGCCACCCCGGCCCAAACAGGCCGCCGGCCGGACCAGCCGCCAGGGGGGCACCCGGGGGCCGGGACCGGCTAGGCGCCGTCCTGGGACGGGGCACCGTGGGGCCTTTCCCTGATGGACGACCGGCCGTAGAGATCGGCCCCCCTCCAGTGGTGGAAGACCTCCCTGGTCTTCTGGAACATGGCGTAGACCAGGGGGATGATGATCAGCCCGACGGTGGAGGCGGCCAGCATGCCGCCGAAGACGCAGATGGAGACGTTCTGGCGGGTGGCCGCCCCCGGGCCGGAGGCGAAGACCAGGGGCAGGAGCCCGGCCAGGAAGGCCATGGAGGTCATGATGACGGCCCTGAACCGGAGGAAGGCCCCGTTGGCCGCGCTCTCCTTGATGGTCTGGCCCTCCTGCCGGGCCTCCTTGGCGAACTCCACTATCAGGATGGCGTTCTTGCTGGCCAGGGCTATGAGGGTGACTATGCCTATCTGGACGTAGAGGCCCAGGCTCTGGTTGGCCAGCTTGACGGCCATCATGGCCCCGTAGATGGCGGCCGAGATGGAGACGATGACCCCCAGGGGGATGGTCCAGCTCTCGTAGAGGGCCACCAGGAAGAGATAGGCGAAGAGGAAGGAGAGGACGAAGAGGGAGACGGTCTGCCCGGCCGACTCCTTTTCCTGGTAGGTGGAACCGGTCCACTCGTAGCCTATGTCGTTGGGCAGGCTGAGGGCCGCGTTCTCCATGGCCGCGATGCCCACGCCCGTGCCCAGCCAGGGCTTGCCGCTGCCCATGATGGTGGCGCTGCGGTAGTTGTTGTAGCGGCTGATGTTCTGGGGGCCGGTCGAGAGCTCGACGGTCAGGAGCGAGGACAGCGGCACCAGGGCCCCGGTCCCGGAGCGGACGTGGATGGCGTAGATGTCGTCGATGTTCTTGCGGCTCAGCTCGCCGCCCATGATCTTGACCTGCCAGCTGCGGCCCCTGTAGTTGAAGTCGTTGACGTAGTAGCTGCCCAGGTAGAACTGCATGGAGGAGAATATGTCCCTGATGGAGACGCCCATGCGCTGGGCCTTGTCGCGGTCCACGTCCACCTTGAGGACCGGCGTGTCGGTGTTGAAGAAGGTGAAGGCCATCAGCATGCCCGGGTCGCGCATGGCGGCCCCTATGAACTTCTGGGCCTCGCTGGCCAGCTCGGGCGAGGGCCGGCCGGAGAAGTCCTCCAGGATGAACTCGAAGCCGCCCACCGAGCCCAGGCCCATGATGGGCGGGAGGGTGAAGGCCACGCAGCTGGCCTCGATGATGGACGACAGCCTCAGGTTGGCCTGGTTGGCGATGTAGGCCAGCTGGGTCTCCGGCGTCTCCCGCTCATCGTAGGGCTTCAGACCCACGAACATGAAGGCGGCGTTGTCCTGGACGCTGAAGTTGACCACGTTGATGCCCAGGACGGCCATTATGTTCTCGACGCCCTCGATCCCGTAGACTATCTCCTCGGCCCGGACCAGGACATCCCTGGTCCGGTTGAGGGGGCTCCCCTCGGGCAGGCCGATCTGGATGATGAAGGTGCCCATGTCCTCGTCGGGCAGGAATCCCGACGGGGTGAACTTCAGAAGGCCCATGGCCGCGGCCAGGCAGAAGCCGGCCACGACCAGCCCGAAGGCCGAGCGCCTCAGGAGGAGGCCCACCAGGGCGCGGTATCTATCCCTGGTCGCCTCGACCACCCGCTGGAACATCCTGACCGCGATGAAGGGCCTGCGGTGCTCGGCGGTCAGGAGGATGGCGCAGAGGGCCGGGCTGAGGGTCAGGGCGTTGACGGCCGAGATGAGCATGGAGACCGAGATGGTCACGGCGAACTGCTGGTAGAGCTTGCCGGAAAGGCCGGGAATGAAGGCCACGGGCACGAAGACCGACAGAAGGACCAGGGCGATGGCCACGATGGCCCCCGTGATCTGCCCCATGGCCTTGATGCTGGCCTCCCTTGGCCCGAGGGAGTCCTGGCGCATGACCCGCTCGACGTTCTCCACCACGACGATGGCGTCGTCGACCACTATGCCCACCGACAGCACCAGGGCCAGAAGGGAGATGGTGTTGGCCGAGTAGCCCATGGCCAGGAGGACGGCGAAGGAGCCGACCAGGGAGACGGGGACGGCCACCATGGGGATGAGGGTGGCCCGCCAGCTGCCCAGGAAAAGGTAGACCACGCCGATGACCAGGATCATGGCGATGAAGATGGTCTCCTGGACCTCCTTGATGGAGCTCCTGACGAACAGCGTGGCGTCGAAGACGGGCTGCATCTCCATGTCGGGCGGGAAGCGCTGGGATATCTCCTCGAGGGCCCGGTCCACGGCCGCCGCCGTGGCCACCGCGTTGGAGCCGGCGGCCTGGGTCAGCATCATGCCGGTGGCGTTGCGGCCCTTGTAGACGGCGGTGGGGGAATAGTCCACCGAGTCCAGGACCACCTCGGCCACGTCGCCCAGCCGCATCAGGCTGCCGTCGGCGTTGGCGCGGACGATTATGTCCTCAAACTCGCCCGGCTCGCTCAGGCGGCCGGTGGCCGTGAGGTTGAAGTGGAGCTCCTGGCCGCTGGGCGACGGGGCCCCGCCGACCTCGCCGATGGCGGCCTGGATGTTCTGGGCCTCCAGGGCGGCGATGATGTCCGCGGGGGTCAGGCCCAGGCCGGCCAGATGGTCCGGGTCCATCCAGATGCGCATGCTGTAGCTTTCGCCGAAGAAGTTGATGCTGCCCACGCCGGGGATGCGGGCCAGGGGATCGACCACGTTGTTGCTGATCCAGTCGCTCATGTCAAGGTCGGACAGGGTCCCGCCCGGCGAGTTGAAGGAAAAGGCCTTGAGGAAGGACGAGGTGCTCTTGTCCACGTCCAGGCCCTGGCGGGTGACCTCGGTGGGCAGCAGGGGCTCGGCCTTCTTGAGGCGGTTCTGGACGTTGACCATGTTCAGGTCGGGGTTGGTCCCGATCTCGAAGGTGACCGTGAGGGCGTACCTGCCGTTGTTGGAGGACTGGCTGGACATGTAGAGCATGTTGTCCACGCCGTTCATGGCGCTCTCGATGGGCTGGGCCACGGTGCTTTCCAGGGTCTCGGCGCTGGCCCCCGGGTAGACGGCCCTGACGTTGACCTCGGGCGGGACTATGTTGGGGAACTGCTCGACCGGGAGCCTCATCAGGGCCAGCAGGCCGGCGATGGTGATGATCAGGGCCACGACTATGGCGAAGCGGGGCCGGTCTATGAAAATGCGCGACAGCATCAATCCACCCCCGCCCCGTCACCGGCGGCGCCGTCAGCCCCTGGGGCCGGCCCAGGGCTCCCCCCCGGCGCGACCGCCACCGGGGAGCCGGCCCTCAGCCTGGCCCCGGACGACATGAGGCCCAGGACTATGACCCGCTCGCCCTCGGCGAGCCCGGAGAGGATCTCGAAGCCCTCCTCGAACTCCTGGCCGATCTCCACCGGCCTGCTGACGGCCACCAGGCCCTGGCCCCCGTCGGGGGCCGGCCCGGCCAGATAGACGAAGCTCGCGCCCTCGCTGGTCATGAGGGCGGCCTTGGGGAGGATCAGGACCCTCCTGGGCACGACCGGCTCCAGGCTGACCACGACGGACTGGCCCGGCGCCAGGATCCCCCTGGGGTTGTCGAAGCGGGCCTTGAACTTGACCGTGTCGGTCTGGCGCTCGACCTGGGGGGCCACGTAGCTGATCTCCCCGTCGCTATCGTAGTAGGCTCCACCGATGAGCAGCCTGGGCCTCACGTTGTCGAGGCGGCCGCCGGGGAAGCCGCCGCGCTCGTCGCCCAGCCTCAGCCCGCCCATGACCCTGTCCGAGAGGCCGAAGCTCACCTCGACCGAGTCGCTGGCCACCACCGTGGCCAGGGTGGGGCTCTCGGGGCCCAAAAGGCTCCCCACGGAGAAGGGCGTGTCGCTGACGAGGCCGTCGAAGGGGGCCCTAACGGTGGTGTAGGCCAGGTTCAGCCCGGCCTGCTCCAGGCGGGCCCGGGCCGCCTGGGCGGCGGCCGTGGCCACGTCCAGCGAGGCCTGGGCGTTGTCGAAGTCGCTCTTGGGGGCGCTGCGCTTGGCCCAGAGATCCTTGACCCGGTTGTAGTCCAGCGTGGCCTTGTCCAGCTGGGCCTGGGCCGAGGCCAGGTCGGCCTGGGCCGAGGCGGCGGCGGACCTGTACTGGTCGGGCTCTATCCTGAAGAGGACCTGGCCGGCCTTGACCTTCTTGCCCTCCTCGAAGTCCTTGCCAACCAGGAAGCCGCTGACCCGGGCCTTGAGCTCGACGCTCTGGTCGGCCTCCACCAGGCCAATGGCCCTCAGGGTCGAGGAGGCCGGCAGAAGCCTGATCTCCTCCAGCTGGACCTGCTGGGGCGCCGGCGGCGCCTGCGGGATCTGCCTCAGGACGCCAAAAAGGATAGCCGCCGCGGCCAGGGCCACGATGATGGCTGGAATTATGACGAATATCCCTTTTTTGATTGCGGTGTTGGCTGACATTAATCCTCCGGGGTCAATTATCCTAGCAGGCCAGTTGAATCCAAAAAAACCAATCGCGCAGGGAACTGTCTCCCGCCGGGCGTCGCGGCCACCTTCCGCCCAGGCGGCCCCCGGCGGGGACGGAAGGCCAATGGGCATTTCGGCCGGACCTGGGGCAGTTCCAGCCTATGCGGGCCAAAGATTGTCTTGGGGGGGACGCGGCCACCGAAGGCGGCCCGGCATACTCGGCCAACGCTGCCATCCAGATAGGGCCAGGGCAATCCGGCCCTGAATGGTCCTGGACGTCGGGCAATCATGGGGTCAACCGCGAAGCGGCCTGGCTTCGGCGGCCACGGGCGCCGGATCTGGCTCCAAACAAACGGCCGTTAGAGCAGAGGTTTGCCCGCGAGCCCCCTGGACCGTGGAACGTCAGGGGGGCCAAGGCCGATACGGAAAAGACAGCCGTCCAGTCGCCTGGGGAGAGATTCTACCATATGTTTGATATCATTCAACCTAAAATTAAATTTAACGATTGACCGATGACCCCAAGAGGCACGCCGTCATGGCCAAGGGGAACACCGGGGGCGGCCGGCGGGCCCAGGGCGAATCGCCTGGCATCCACCAAGAAGCGGGGAGCCCCGGTTTGTCACGCCCCCCTTATCCATGATACTATCACAATCGCGGCAAGGCCAAAAGTCGGCCGGCCCCGGAGGGGTCGCGGCCCAGGGGCAATCCTTCGTCGTCTGTCTTTCCCATGGCCGCGAGGGAACGGCCCCCGGCCAGGCGATGGCCTTCCGCCACGGCCCGCCGGCGACATCCATATGTGGCCAAATTTCCAGATTTTCCATCAACACCGCACTATGGCAACCCATTAGCCTCTTAGGCAACCAGAACTGGAAAACATCACCCACAGGCATTAGATGTACGGGAAAAGACCGATGGCTGGCAAGACCCCACTGGCTCCTATCACAGTCGCCGATCCCCTCGCCGATAAGGGGGCGGGCCACCGCCTTCCAGGCCCGGTGGCGATCGCCGCCCTCTCGGCTGTCCTCTCCCTCTTTCTGGCCTGCGGCCAGCTCTGGGCCCAGCACCCCCTGGATCCGGCCTCGCTCCTCTCCCCCGACCATGACTTCGAGGCCTCCTTCTCCTACCCTGGGATCGTGCTGGCCCCCGGCGACGAGGCCGAGCTGGAGGTGTTCCTGGCCAACCGGGGACTCGCCGGCGACACCCTCTCGGTCGAGGTGACCGAGGCCCCCCCTGGCTGGTCCACGGAGCTGAGGCGCTTCAACACGGTCCTCACGGGCGTGTACCTGAGCGGCGAGGAGACGGCCTCGCTGACCCTCTCGGCCACCCCGCCTGGCGATCGGGGCGGCCCGCTGCCCCTGGGCGACCACGCCTTCGCCATCAGGGTCACCAGCCTCCGGGGCCTGAAGACCGTCGAGAGCCGGATGGTCCTGACCGTGGCCGACTCCAGGGTGACCCGGGAGGCCCTGTCCATAGGCACCTCCTACCCGGAGATCGGGGGCCCCAGCGACGGCCGGTTCGCCTTTTCCCTGGAGATCCGCAACGGCGGGCCAGACGACGCCCTGGTCAACCTCCTGGCCGAGCCGCCCATGGGCTGGGAATACTCCTTCAAGCCCGGCTACGAGGACAAGCAGATCTCGTCCATCCACGTGCCCAAGGGCCAGAGCCGCTCGGTCACCCTGGACCTGTCCCCGGCCTTCCAGGCCGAGGCCGGCTCCTACCGGGTCCTGGTCCGGGCCGAGCAGCCCAACGGCTCGGCCGAGGCCGAGCTGACCGTCAACCTGGCCGGGACCTACAAGATCAGGGCGGTCTCCTCCAACGATCTGCTGTCGACCTCCACCGAGGTCGGCCAGAGCGTGACCGTCACTCTGTTCGTCGTCAACGACGGCTCGGCGCCGCAGAGGGAGATCTCCTTCCTGGCCGTGAGGCCCGACAACTGGGAGGTGGCCTTCTCGCCCGAGTCGCTCCGCAATCTCATGCCCGGTTCCGCCCCGGCCCAGGTCGACATGACCATCACCCCGGCCGCCAACGCCCTGGTCGGCGACTACGGGCTGGGCCTCAGCGTCCAGGGGGAAAAGGCCAACGCCGCCCTGGACTTCCGCGTCTCCGTCAAGGCCGGCTCGGCCTGGACCTGGCTGGGGGCCATCCTCATAGTGATGGCCGTGGCCGGCCTGGCCCTGGCCTTCCTGCGCCTGGGACGGCGCTAGGGGGCCGCCAACGTGGGGACGGGCTTGTCCCGGGCCCGCTCAAGGAGGGCACCATGACCCGCGCTTCGAGACCAGGCCCGTTCCTGGCCGCCCTAGTCCACGGCCTTTGCCTGGCCCTCCTCCTCCTGGCCCCGCGGCCGGCCCTGGCCATCGGCCAGCAGGAGGAGATCGAGATAGGCCGCCAGGTCCAGGCCCAGATCGCCTCCCAGGGCGTGCTCTTCGAGGACCCCATCGTCAACGACTACTTCCGGCGAGTCTGCGCGCGGATCCTGAAGGCCGCCGGCCCCCAGCCCTTCCCCTTCCACTTCTACGTCATCAGGAGCAACTTCCTCAACGCCTTCGCCGTGCCCGGGGGCTACGTCTACCTCCACTCCGAGACCATCAACAGCCTGGAGAACGAGGGCCAGATGGCCGCCATCCTCTCCCACGAGGTGGCCCACATCACCTCCCGCCACTTCGCCCGTCGCTCCGACGCGGCCAAGTCGGCCACCCTCCTGAACCTGGCGGGCCTCCTGGCCGGCATCGCCCTGGCCGGGGCCGGCGGCGGCGGCCAGAACACGGCCGCCCTGGGCCAGGCCCTGATGATCGGCACCACCGGGGCCTCCATCCAGGCCATGCTGGCCAACTCCAGGGCCGACGAGACCGAGGCCGACTCCCGGGGCCGCTCCTACCTGATCAAGGCCGGCTACAGCCCCAGGGACATGTTCGGGGCCTTCAAGGTCATGAACGAGCAGAGCTACCAGCTGACCGGGAGCGTCCCCGGCTACCTGAGCACCCACCCGGGGCTCACCTCCAGGCTGGCCTCGACCTTCGCCGACCAGGCCTCCGCCCCGCCCGCCCCCAGGGACGAGGCCTACCTGGCCATCCGCGACCGGGTCCTGGCCCTAACGGCCCTCACCTCCAGGGCCAGGAAAATCTTCTCCAAGAGGCTCTCGGAGAACCCCTCCGACGCCTCGGCCCTCCACGGCCTGGGCCTGGTGGCCCTGAGGGAGATGGACTATTCCCTGGCCCAGGAGCTCATGGACAAGGCCGTCGCCCTTGCCCCCGGGAGCGGGGAGTACCAGACCGACCTCGGGGAGCTGGCCCTCAAGCGCCGCCAGCCGGAGGCGGCGGCCCGCCACTTCGAGGCGGCCCGCCAGAAGGGGCACGACAGCGTCCAGACGGCCCTGGGCCTGGCCAGGGCCTACGAGCTGTCTGGACGGACCAAGGACGCCTCCCGGCTCTACGAGCTGGCCGCCGGCGGGGCCGGCGACTACTTCCCGGCCGCCCTGGAGCAGGCCGGCCTCTTTTTCGGCCAGAACGGCCAGCTGGCCAAGGGTCACTTCCTCCTGTCGTCCTTCTACGAGGCCACCGGCCGGCCCAAGGACTCCATCTTCCACTGCAAGGCCGCCCTGGACTCCCCCGGCGGGGGCAACTACCAGGGCAGGTGCGACCGCCGGACCAGGGACCTGGAGGAGTTCATGGAGAACTCCAGGAAAATGGGGATCGGCCTCAAGGGCAGGGGATAGGCCCGACTCGCCGAGGACGGAAAAGGCCCGGCCAGGGGGAAGGCTTCCCCCTGGCCGGGCCTTTTCCAGTCCGCCCCCAGGGGCGGGCCTACTTGTCGACCACGCTGTCGGCCAGCTCGCCGATGCCCGGGTCCGACAGATCCCCGGCCACGAATATCACGGCCGCCCTGGCCTCGTCGTCGTAGCCGGCCACGGACAGGACGCAATCGACGCCCCTTCGGGTGCCGGTGAAGACGAAGGTCCCGTCTTTCTCCTCGCCAGGGACCGGATCGTCCACGCCTATGGTCCGGGCCAGGATCTCGGCCACAGTCCCAGCCGGCAGCCCCTCGGTCTCTATCACGCCCATGATGACGGTGGAGGCGTCACCGGCCGAGCTCAGCTGGATATAGTCACGCTCCTCGAGATCCACCCTCCAGCCGGCCGGGACCCGCAGCGTGAAGCTGCCCACGTCCCTGAGGCCGCCATCCGTCCCTTTCCCGCCGCCGGCCCTGGCCGCTGGCCGGGGCCTCTCCCTGGCCACGAAGACCTGGCCCTCGGCCAGCCTGGGCTCGAGGCCGTTCTTGGCCAGGAACCCCACTATCTCGTCCGAGGCCTGGGCCATGTTCAGCATGGCCCCGCCGGCGGCGGCGGCGTAGGTCCAGGTGTTCATCCCCACCACCTCGCCGCTGGAGTTTACCAGGGGACCGCCGCTGTTGCCGCCGGAGATGGCTGCCGTGTGGATGATGCTCCGGCCCAGGCGGGACTCGACGAAGGCGCTGACGGTGCCCTCGGTGTAGACCACCGGGGCGGAGCCATGCCCCCCGCTCGCCAGCTCCATGACCGCACCTGGATAGCCCCAGGACCCGACCCGGTCCATCTTCCGCACGTCCAGGTTGAAGGCCAGGGCCGGCGGTTCCTGCCCCCCGGGCGCCTGGAACCACAACAGGGCCAGGTCGCGGCCGCCCGCCTCCCGGCCCCCGGCCTCGTCCAGGACCGAGTCGACCACCCGGGCCTGGGTCGGGGGCAGGGACTCGTTGAGGACGACTATGGAGCCCCCGGGGGCACCCGCGACGACGTGGGCGTTGGTCACCGCGTAGCCCCGGGCCACGACGAAGCCAGAGCCAGAGGACGCGACGTCCCCGTCACGGTCCACGACCAGGACCATGACCGTGGCCGCCTCCACCAGGGCCGAGATCCTTCTCCTCTCGTCCCCGTCCCCCTGGCCCGCCCCCAGCCCAGGGGCGGCGTGGGCCAGCAAAAGGGCCGCCAGGGCGGCCACCAATGGGAAAAATCCGCGTCTCATGGCTTCCAGCGCCCCCCAAGGGTATAGGGCCAGCAGGGCCAGCGGCGGGGGGGTTGATGTCGGCCCCCTGATCGGTTGCGGCCCGAGGGGCCCGGGCTGGCCCCCTCAGCTGGCCATGTTGACCGGGCCGTAGCCGTCCAGGCCCATGACGTGGAGCTGGTTCAGGAAACCCCACATGGCCTTGGCCGCCGAGTGGATGGAGAAGACGGTCAGGCGGCAGTCGATGCTCCGCCTGACCCCCAGGGGCAGATCCCTCACCCGGCACAGGGACCGGCCGCCGTTGAGGAAGAAGACGCGGTGCCAGTGGGGATAGCCGGCCTCGGGCGAGTCGTGGCTGAGCTCGGAATGGTACTCGTAGGGCCCGACGACCTGGGCCAGGAACACCTCCTCGCCGTTGGGGACCAGGATGACGTCGCCCTCGGAGATTTGGTTGACGAAGCGGTCCAGGACCCCGGCGGCCACGGCCAAATCGCTCCTCTGCTCGTGGCGGTAGTGGCCGTAGGTGTCGGTCAGCCGATCCGAGAGGGCCTCCCGGTTGAGCCCGCCGCCCAGGTCGCCCACGGCCGGCCAGCCGATGGCCACCATGCCCTCCTCCAGGAAGGCATCCAGACGATTGATGAAATTCGGTTCAGGCCTGATTACCCACAGATTTTTGCTTGGGATCATTTTCGCCATTCCTTTTTGTCTCTTGGGCGAGAAGGCTCGGGCAGCTCGCTGCCGTTATGCATCGCCATCCTTGGACCTTGCCGCTCAACGCACCTCTTGACGGTCACGATGATTCTGCCGCAAAAAACCCCGGAAAACCAAAAATGACCGGGTCTGACATCTGTCATCGGGCCTTATCTTGGCAGATCTCGAAGAAGACATCTCCCTGCATCCTCGCCAGTGTCAGCATCACCGATGGCACAAGCGAAATATCTGTCCGAACAAAAATTATGCCCTATCCCCAAATATATTTTAAATGTTATTGCGTATCATCTCCATAAACATTACCGCATCATATAATTTTAACTTTGTCATATTTTTTTACTATCCTTTGCGGGACAATAAAGCGATAGTATTTTTGCCAAATCATATACACCCAAATACCTATTATTTTTATATTTTAAAGATAATTTAATATTATTTCATATTATATCAATGTTTAATTTTATATTTTTATAAAAAACAACATTTATGTATAACAAATAACTTGACGATACCGGTAATGACGCTATATTTTATTTTGCATTATTAAATTATATAAAGTTTAAAATCTTGGCTAAAAGCATTTTATTTTCGAACGATTATCCCTACGCTGTTGATAATCGAACTTGGATACTAATTTTATTTTAAAATATAGCAATGATTATATTCAAATTCAATGCTTTCATTTTTCAAAAACTGTTCCAGGGCTGGCCGCAGGATATCGCGCCCTGCGCGGCAGGTCCGTGACGGAACGCTGACGTCCTTGGGATGGCTAAATTTCCCCAGATGGCCTTCGGGGCGTTTTGCCGTCCCATGTGGAGGATGGCTGGGAAATGGGGCTTTCCCGCCGCTTTGGCCCCGCCATGTTCCTTCCGGCAAGTGTCTCTCTTTGGCTGTATTGCAGTGTGCGGGTGGGCTGCCGCCTGGATGGGGGACAAAAACTTGGCCCCTTTCGCTCGCCCATGGCCAGATCAGGGACCAGGGCCGTCGCTCCGACAGTCCCCCAGGGCAAGCCAAAAAGTAGGAACACATGCCATGGCGCCGCCTTACCCGGTCAGCGCGAGAACGCGCAGGCGGACGGCCGGGCATTCTCCGGCTTCCCCCGGCAATGTCGGGAACGCCCTTGGGGGTCGGCCAGCCGGGGCCGGCGCCCAGGTCCCCTCGACGCTGGCCGGCAGGGGGCACAAGGCAGAGGCGATATCCCTGTGGTGTCCTGGCGCGACTCAGCCCTCCTGGGCTTGGCCTGGCGACATCGGCCCCCATGTCCCGGGACCCGGGCGGCTTGCCGCGGGGCAATCCACCGCGGCCGAGCCTTCCCCGACGCCTAACCCGATCTTTTGGGCTTATCCAGTCCTTTCAAGGATTTGGGCCTCAAAAGAGCGGAAGGTGGTCCAAAGGCCCCGGTCCATCGGGGATAAAAACGCCGGCTTTAACTGGATAAATACGACCAACTAACGTACAATTTGACAAAAGATCATAAATCACGGCACTTATGCCGAAACCAAGCCAGCTCGACCTTCACCGGCCTGGCCGGCCCCCCCGGGGTCCAGGATGGGGCCTGGTTCTGCCCAGTTGTTGCCTATCGAACTAACCATGCGAAAACAGTAACACAACCCAGATAACCTTGTCAAGTTTGGCTTGCCACTTTTTTGGGCGATCCCAAGACCACAATTTCAGGGCCCCCGCAAAAAAATAATCACGGATTTTAGCTAGTTGTGGCTTTAGGGCACTCTTGTCTTTCTTTCTTCTCTTAAAATGCAACTATATTTTACCGACAATATCCCAAAAATACAGATTTTTCAAAGATGGCCCACAAAACGCAAGATGGCGGGCCCCGATCCCGGTCAAAAAAATACAGGAACTTCGGCACAATATGCGGCATAGCCGGCCGGACGGCCTGAAAACGAGGGGCAGGGCCAGACATTTCCTGGCTGTCGTCCGGCGATTGGCCCATCCGGGGCGGCGAAATGGCCCCCTCCCATGCTCCTGGCCCCCCGGCCTGGGCATGAAAAAACCGGCCAGGGGAAGGCATCGCGCCGTCCCCTGGCCGGTCACCGTCCGTGCCCGCCCGGGCCATGGCGCGCGACCACGCCGGCCGCGCGCCTTCCCGGACCAGCGTCCGCTAGTACATGCCGCCCATGCCGCCCATGCCGCCCGGGGCCCCGCCCATGGGCATGGCCGGCTTCTCCTCCTTCTTCTCGGCAATCATGCACTCGGTTGTCAGGAGAAGGGAGGAGACGGAGGCCGCATGCTGCAGGGCGAACCTGGTCACCTTGGCCGGATCGATGACGCCGGCGGCCATGAGGTCCTCATAGGCGGCCGTCTCGGCGTTGAAGCCGGTGTTGCCTTTCTCGTTGCGGACCTTCTCGACCACGACGCTGCCCTCGTGGCCGGCGTTGATGGCGATCTGGCGCAGGGGCTCCTCCAGGGCGCGACGGATGATGTTGACGCCCTGCTGGGCCTCGCCGGAGGCCTTGACGTCGTTGAGGGCCGGGATGCAGCGGACCAGGGCCACGCCGCCGCCGGGGACTATGCCCTCCTCGACGGCCGCCCTGGTGGCATGGAGGGCGTCCTCGACCCTGGCCTTCTTCTCCTTCATCTCGACCTCGGTGGCCGCGCCCACGTTGATGACGGCCACGCCGCCGATGAGCTTGGCCAGGCGCTCCTGGAGCTTCTCCCGGTCATAGTCGGAGGTGGTCTCGTCGATCTGGGCCCGGATCTGCTTGACCCGGCCCTCCAGGGCGGCCTTGGCCCCGCCCCCGTCGACGATGGTGGAGTTGTCCTTGTCGACGTTGATCTTCTTGGCCCGGCCCAGGTCGTTGAGGGTGATGCTCTCCAGCTTGATGCCCAGATCGTCGCTGATGACCCGGCCGCCGGTCAGGATGGCGATGTCCTCGAGCATGGCCTTGCGGCGGTCGCCGAAGCCGGGGGCCTTGACGGCGCAGGTGTGGAGGGTGCCGCGGAGCTTGTTGACCACCAGCGTGGCCAGGGCCTCGCCGTCAACGTCCTCGGCCACGATGAAGAGGGGCCGGCCCTGCTTGGCTATGTGCTCCAGGATGGGCAGAAGGTCCTTCATGTTGCTGACCTTCTTCTCCACCAGCAGGACGTAGGCGTCCTCGAGGTGGACGACCATCTTCTCGGGATCGGTCACGAAGTAGGGGCTCAGGTAGCCGCGGTCAAACTGCATGCCCTCGACCACGTCCAGGGTGGTCTCCATGCTCTTGGCCTCCTCGACGGTGATGACGCCCTCCTTGCCAACCTTGTCCATGGCCTCGGCGATGATGTTGCCGATGGTCGGGTCGTTGTTGGCGCTGATGGTCCCCACCTGGGCGATTTCCTTCTGGTCCTTGGTGGCCTTGCTCATCTTGCGCAGCTCGGCGGTGGCCGCCTCGACCGCTGAGTCGATGCCCCTCTTGAGGGACATGGGGTTGACGCCGGCCGCGACGAGCTTCTGGCCCTCGCGGTAGATGGCCTGGGCCAGGACCGTGGCGGTTGTGGTGCCGTCGCCGGCCAGATCGGAGGTCTTGGAGGCGACCTCCTTGACCATCTGGGCGCCCATGTTCTCGAACTTGTCTTCCAGCTCGACTTCCTTGGCCACGGTCACGCCGTCCTTGGTGATGGTCGGGGCGCCGAAGCTCTTCTCAAGGATGACGTTGCGCCCCTTGGGGCCCAGGGTTACCTTGACTGCGTCGGCCAGGATGTCCACGCCGCGCATGATGGCCTCGCGGGCCTTGACGCTGTACTTGATCTCTTTAGCGGACATAAACGAGAATCCTCCTCTTTGGAAGTGCTTTCTTAAATTTGACCGGAAAAAACCGGGTTTTTACTCTATTTGGCCGCCCCCGGCCCTTCCCAGGGTCCCTGGGGGGCGCCGGGGCCTCCCGCCCTGGCCAGTGTCCCCCGGTCCGGGAGGCGGCTGGGCCCAGGGCCGTCCCCGCGGCCGCTACTCGATGATGCCGAAGATGTCGTCTTCGCGCAGAATGAGGTACTCCTCGCCATCAAGCTTGATCTCGGTCCCGGAGTACTTGCCGAAAAGGACGGTCTCGCCAGCCTTGACGCCGGGCTTGACCCGGGTGCCGTTGTCCAGGAGCTTGCCCTCGCCGACGTTGACGACCTTGCCCTGCTGGGGTTTTTCCTTGGCCGTGTCAGGGATGATGATTCCCCCCTTGGTTTTCTCCTCTTCCTCAAGGCGCTTCACGAGAATCCGATCCGACAAAGGACGAACGTTCATGTCTTGACTCCTTCTTTTTCCTCTTTTGTCAGTCTATTTTAGACTGTGTTGCATAAACATGTCCCCATTCAATATCTGGGGAGGCACAAGATTAAAGACAAGCCTTCCTTATGGCAAAAAATATAATATTTTATGCTAATCAGGAAACTTCGCTTGCCATATCTCTTTTAACTGTGGACATTAACCCAAGAAAGGACCCCAGGCCTGGACCAGGCACCGGGACGGCAGGGCCCAGGGGGAGAAGAAGTTGGCACTCTCCGCCCTCGACTGCCAGGCAAGAGCAAATATAAACATTTGGGGGGGGATGTCAAGGGACTTTTTTCCCCCTGGGCAAAAAAAAATCGCCGGGGGGCCGAAATCCCGCCCCAGGCCGGCCCGGGGGGGGGCCCGACGCCGGGAGAGGTAGCCACGGTTGGAGTCCTTTGCTATAATTGTCCACCGAAAGGAAGGTGCTTGACCATGACCAGGCCGGTTTGCCTTATCATCAGGGACGGCTGGGGCCACCGCGAGGAGGCCGACGGCAACGCCGTGCTGGCCGCCCGCACGCCCTTCGTCTCCTCCCTCCTGGACGACAGGGGCTCCTGGACCCTCCTGGAGGCCTCCGGCGAGCCGGTGGGCCTGCCCGACGGCTACCAGGGCTCCAGCGAGGTAGGGCACCTGAACATGGGGGCCGGCCGGATAGTGATCCAGGAACTCAAGCGCATCGACGACGGCCTCAGGGACGGCTCGTTCTTCCGGCTCCCCAGATGGCGGGAGACCATGGACGCCTGGGCCAGGGCCGGGGGCACCCTGCACCTTCTGGGCCTCCTGCAGAACGAGGGCGTCCACGCCCACCAGGAGCATCTCTTCAAGATCATGCGCCAGGCCCGCCGGGAAAACCCTGGGGGGCCAATGGAGATCCACCCCTTCCTGGACGGCCGCGACACCCCGCCCAGGTCCTCCCCGGAGTTCCTCTCAAGGCTGGGGCAGGTGATGGCCGAGGTCGGGGGGGCCGACATAGGGACCATGATGGGCCGCTACTACGCCATGGACCGGAGCCGCGACTGGCCCCTGGTCGACCTGGCCTTCCGGGCCCTGGTCCTGGGCCAGGGCCGGCCCTTCTCCGGCCCGCCGGTCGAGGCCGTGGGGAGGAGCTGGGCCGATGACCGGACCCCGGACGGCTTCGAGATGGTCGACGAGTACGTGCCGCCCCTGGTCCGCGAGGGCTACCGGGGCATGGCCGACGGCGACTGCGTCATCCACACCAACTTCAGGCAGGACCGGGCCATAGAGCTGGCCCAGGCCTTCGTCGAGGACGCCTACCCTGGCCAGAGGCCCGCGAGGCCCAAGGTCTCCTTCCTGGGCCTGACCCGCTACTACGACGAGTTCCCCTTCTTCCTCCTGGGCCCCATGGGCGGCGACGAGGGCCTGCCCCACCTCCTGGGCGAGGTCGTCTCCTCGGCCGGCCTCAGGCAGCTGAGGCTGGCCGAGACCCAGAAGTTCAGGCACGTCACGAGCTTTTTCAACGGCAAGACGACCAAGCCCTTCCCCCTGGAGGACCAGATAGAGGTCAAGGGCCGCTTCGACCCGGCCACCTTCGCCAGCCACCCGGAGATGGAGGCCGGGAGGGTCACCAGGCTCTTTCTCGACGAGTTTCTCCCCCAGGCCTACCCCCTGGTGGTCATAAACTACGCCAACTGCGACATGGTGGGCCACACCGGGGTCATGGCGGCGGCGGTCAAGGCGGTCGAGGTGGTCGACTCCTGCCTGGCCCAGATAGTCCCGGCCCTGGCCGACAAGGGCTACCAGGTCCTGATCGCCGCCGACCACGGCAACGCCGAGGAGATGATTGACCCCCAGACTGGCCTGGTCAAGACCAGCCACACCACCTTCCCGGTGGAGTGCCTCTACGTGGCCAGGGAGCCCGTCGCCCGCCTCTCGGGCCGGCCCGGGAAGCTCTCCGATCTGGCCCCGACCATCCTCAGGCTCATGGATCTCCCGGTCCCAGCGGCCATGACCGCCGACAGCCTTTTGGCCGAATAGCTTCCCCTGGCCCTGCCCATACCCCCGGCCCAAGGGCCCGCCGGATATCCCCCGCTCCCGCCTCCTCAAACATTTGAGCAATAAAGCTTAATCATAAATCATCACATAACCTTGCAAAATAGTCGCATCCCCATTTACCAAGATCACTCCGAATACCCCTAACTCACCCTCAATCTTGGAACTTCGTGGGGGTATCAGGGGGCAGACGGGGCTGGCAGTGTTTTCCATGCCCCAAATTCCTGATATGCTCTTTTCAGCCGCTAAGGGAAAGTGTTGCTGGTTTCTCGCCGGTCGCCACCAGGACGGCCAGCGGTTGATTGATGAAAGGGTCAATTCCCCCTTTTGGAAGCAGCGTCAGGCATGCCTCTCAGTGATATGGCCATCAAATAGGCCCAGCCTACCGGACAAGCAGCGAAAAATGTCCGACGGCGGCGGCCTCTATCCGGAAAGCACTCCCTCCAGCGGTAAACTCTGGCGTATGGAGTGCCGGTTTGGGCGTAATGTGTTTAAGCGTAATTTTTTTACTAGTTTTTTAAAAAAAAATGACATATTAACTTATTTCAAAAATAATAAACATGTTGATGACGTAAATATGTATCTATAGCTGCATATTTAATTTTTTATAAAATATTTTTATAATTTTAAAATCACATAAATGCCAATATTATTCAATTACCGCCGTCGTCCGCCTGTTACACCACGGCTTGGGCCGAGGCCAGAACTATATCAATATATAGTATTTATTTTATCTTATACTGAATTTACTATTTTCAGATATCTTACTTGACAACTATAACCTACTTTGTTACCCTATATAATGTAGCTCCGAAGATGCCTCCAAAGACTCGGGATAATTTGGCAGGCCCAGGGGAGGTCTTGAGCCGCAAGCCCCTTCCCAAGGGATCTGAAACAAAAGCACTTCTTTTATTCATTATATTCTTTAGCTTTCATAAAAAGTTATAGTTATTAATACATTATTTTTATCGCTATATTTATTCAATATTGCGCTTGGGTATTTCCCCCCTCGCGGCATTTTCTGGGAGACGCTGCCGATAGCCCCGCGAAAGGGCCGGGGGACCAAGGATCCGGAAAGGTCTAGGCGATGAAGACGCTCAACATCATAAGGCTGAGCCCCGAGCACCTCCAGGAACTGACCGAGGTGGTCAATTCCGGCCCGCGCCGCTCCCGCAGGGTCATAATGGCCATGGCCCTGATCTGGCTCGACTGCGCCCAGAACGGGCCGGCCCGGCCCGACAGCTACGTCTGCGACGCCCTGGGCCTGAGCCCGCTCGCCCTCGAGGAGCTCAAGGAGCTCTATCTCCGGGGAGGCCCGGGCCTGGCGGTCAACCACTGCCCAAATGGCCTCCGCAGGGCCCCCGGCCAGGGCTACAGGATCGATCTGGGGTTCGAGGACAAGCTCATCGCCCTGGCCAACTCCGAGGCCCCCCACGGCCGGCCCCGCTGGTCGGTCAGGCTTCTGGCCGAGAAGGCCATCGAGCTGAACCTAATCCAGTCCATCTCGCACATGACCGTCCACAGGCTCCTCAAGAAGCACAACCTCAACCTGGCGGCCAACGGGGAAGACTAGGCCCGTCCCAGGACGGCGAAAAGCCCCTCCCGGCCCAGGCCGGGAGGGGCTTTTCCGTCTCCGCCGGCTGGGGCCTCAGTCCCGGGGCACGGCCATCATGCGCTCGACGGCCCTCAGGGCCGCGAGGCGCGTCCCTTCCGGGACCTTGACGACCGGGGAGAGGGTCTCCAGGGCCGAGACGACGTCCCCGAGGGAATTCTTCTTCATGTTGGGGCAGATCATGGGCGTGGCCGGGGTATGGAAGACCTTGTCGGGGCTGTTCTTGCGCATCGGGTGGAGGACGCCCTCCTCGGTCAGGACGATGAACTCCCGGCCGGGGCTCTCGGCCGCATGCCTTATGAGGCCGCTGGTGGAGGCGATGACCTGGGCCTCCCCCAGGATCCCCGGCTGGCACTCGGGATGGGCCAGGATCTCCGCCCCTGGAAAGGCCTCCCTGAGGGCCAGTATCTCGGGGAGGCGCAGGCGGTGGTGGGTCGGGCAGAAGCCGGGCCAGGTGATGACCTCCTTCTCGGGGACCAGCCCCTGGACGTGGAGGGCCAGGTTCCTGTCCGGCGTCATCAGGACCCTCCGGCCCTCGAGGGATCTCATGACGGCCACGGCGTTGGCCGAGGTGCAGCAGACGTCGCTGATGGCCTTGACGGCCGCCGGGGAGTTGACGTAGGTCAGGACCGGCACCCCCTCGAGCTCCCTCTTGCGGGCGGCCAGGGCCTCGGGGACGATCATGTCGGCCATTGGGCAGCCGGCCCCGCTGTTGGCCAGGACGACAGTCTTGTCCGGGCAGAGGATGCTGGCCGTCTCGGCCATGAAGTGGACGCCGCAGAAAATGATGACCTTGGCCGGGCTCCTGGCCGCCTCCTGGGACAGGCCCAGGGAATCGCCGACGAAGTGGGCCACCTCATGGATCTCCGGCCGGCAGTAGTAGTGCGAAAGAATGACCGCTTGCCGTTCCGAGGCCAGCCGGGCGATTTTCTCCCGAACCTCCACCGGAACGGCTGGAAGGGCATAGCCTGGCATGTCTTATCCCTCCGACTCCTCAATAACCGTGGTGCCCCTGGGAATCTCGAAGACGAACAGCCCGTCGTCGAATCCAGGGTTGACCCTGGGGTCCGACAGAAAGAAGTCCGTCTTCTCGCCCGTCAGCGAGCTGAGCCTGAACCCGGTCAGGGCGAACCCCTGGTCGCAATAGACTATGATGTGGCCGGAGTCGTCCCGGGCCCCCTTGGCGGCGAGGACCAGGCCCGTCTGGCCCTTCCTCGCGTCCTGGCCCGAGGCCTCGGCGATGTCGAACCTGTCGCGCAGGGCCGCCAGGCCGGACATGAAGGTCAGGAGGGGCGCCAGCTCGCCGGCCAAATCGACGTCCCTGTATATCCGGACCTGCCTTTCGGCGGGCAGGTACCACCAGACCGTCCGGCCGTCGGTCATGAGGGTCTCGCCGGTGGGGGCGTCCTGGTCCAGGCGCAGCCTTGAGGCCTGCTTCCACCTGATGAGGCCGGTGGCCGTCTGGCTGGCCTTGGTCATGAAGACGTCGTCCAGGGCCGGGGTGGTCGTCGTCCGGCTGTAGCTGGCCGAGAAGGACTCCAGGCCCCCGTAACGATCCGAGAGGCCCTCGAGGGCCTTCTCCACCGCCCTCCGATCGGCCAGGAGGGGAGAGGCCCCCATGGCCAGGGCCACCGCAGCCAGGAGGGCCAGCGCCCAGCGGGCGCGTCCCGCCCTCCCGGCCAAGCCCCGAGGGGCGTCGTCTATTGGCATGAATCACCCCGATTCCCGCCCCAATGGGCGGGCTAGAGCTGGCGCACCTCGAAGCCGGCGGCCCTGAAGGCCTCCAGGATGCCCCTGGGCCCCAGGAGGTGGGTTGCCCCGACCACCATGAAGGGCACCTGGCCGGGAGCCATGAGTGGCCCCAGCCGCTCCATCATCTTGAGGTTGCGCCCGGTCACCAGCTTGTCCAGAAGCGGGGCCAGCTCCGGGTTCTCCTGGTAGACCGAGAAGAGAATCCGCCCCAGGGCCTGGTGGTCCCCGTTCCTCCAGGCCAGGAACACCTGCCCCATCTGGCCATCGAGGGCCTCGAACTCCAGGAGGCTGGCCCTCAGGAACTTCAGCCCGTCAACCTCGTCAAGGCCGAAGAGGATCTCCAGCTGTTCCTGGGCGGTCTCCAGCTCGTGTATCGGCTTGCCGGCTTCCTTGGCCTCCAGCACGAAATGCCTGTCCAGGCCCAGCTCCTCGTCGTAGCCGAGACCATTGAGGGCCTCGACGCTCATGGTGATGGCCAGCAGCCAGGGCTTCATCCTCTCGGCCACCACCTTCGGTATGGAGCTCTTCACCAGGCAGGAGCGGAGCAGGTCCGCCGTCGCGGGATCCAGGAACCGCCAAATGGTCTCGCCGTCGGCGTAGAGCCCGCGCCGCAGGGTGGCCTGGGCCATCCCCAGGTGGTCGACCTCGGTGGGATCGAGCTCCACCACGAGGCTGTCCGAGGCGGCGAAGGCCTCCTCCATGACCAGGGGCAACGGGTAAAGATCCGGGCGGGCCATGTGGACTGAGCCCAGCAGGTACAGCCTGGGCCCGCCCCCGTCGGAGACGGACCAGATGAAGCTGCGCCCGTCCTGGGCCTGGGCCGGCGGGACCAGGAGGAAGGCCAGCAGAAACGCCATGACGGCCAGACGGCGTGGCCAGCGGTTGACGACGGGGCCGCTCCCAGAAAAGGCATGGAACATGCGTTAACCTCGCTAGCTGCCACCCTTGGGCGTCCCCGGTACCAGGGGCCAATACGGACGTTGGCCAGGGACCAGGTCGCCAAGGCCTGGGCCTGGGCCAATCATGGGCACTCCTGGCATGATTTGGAAGGATTATATCAGCCTTTACGGGTCAAGACAAACTAAAATGGAGCGAAAATGTGGCGTCGAGTATTTTTCCCGCCCCCCACGGGCAACCCGAAAAAGCGCGCGGTGATTCATCTTTGTGGGCTGGAAGCCTGTCGCCAGAACCATTTGCCTTTGCCGTGCCAAACCCCATCCTGGGCCAGCCGGAAGACGACGGATCACGATCCCGGTGGTCGGACCAATGCGGCGTCCAGTCCCAAAGTCTAGCCCTTTAGCGTAAAATTCACGGATAGAACTCCAACCTTCGAGTCCTTCCTGACTGAAGATGGACCCTCTGGGAACCTGACCTCCAAGACAAAAATGCGCTGTCTCGATAAGAGTCGGGGTTTCCAGCGCCATTTCTGATTTTCTTGCGATCGTCAATCGGGAGGCAGGCTCCGTCGATCCGCAAGGATAACGCTGGATCCCGCCCTGAAAGATGACGGGCCTGAACGTTGGGCTAGAGCTCCTGATGGATTTAATCATCAGAGTGCCTCGCGCCATCATGGATGGCTATGGCCATGGTGACATTGAGAAAATCCAAGGCGGGCATGTGTTGTCGAATTTTGGGACCATCTCTCGTTTTTTAGCCTTTTCCCCAGGCGATGAGATTGGGCTGAGTCCCTTGGGCTCCGCAAGGACCAAGGAGCACAATAAAGAATAAATAGCTAAATTCAATATTTTTATTTGTTAAAATAATATTTAAATTGTTATATAGACATATATTTTATTTTTAAAATAATATATTAAATAAATACCAATATTGTACTATTTAATAGATATATACTATAAATATTTTTCAACAAAAAGATAACGGGACAAATATCACTCTGGGCTTCATCAAAAAAGACAAATTATTCTTTGCAGGGTCGCCTGCCGTGGATTTTGATCCTTAAGAACCTAAGAATAAAGCCACTCCCATAAGGCGGCTTGGCTGGTGGCCAGGGCTGTGCTATTATTTCGGCATCCTTCAACAATCGCCGGCTTGGTCCCCCCGGACCCGCCGATTTTCGGCCAGCGATGGCTTGGGAGAACACAAATTGCGGGTTGACGATTACAAGAACGCCCTGGCCATGGCGGCCAAGGACCTGGCCGGGCGCAATCCGGCCGAGGTGGCGTCCATGGCCGGGGCCGTCCTGGACGGCACCAACCTGTGCCTGAGGTTCATGAACAGGGACGTGATGGTCTCCACCGCCTCCTTCAAGGTGGCCTGGGCCGACCAGGGCCCTGAGGAGGAGTTCGCCCTGACGGACGCGGTCATGGTCCTCCATTACCTCCAGGAGGCCAAGGGCCTGGGCCCAACGGGCGACTTCGTGGCCTACCGGCAGATCCCCGGCGGGGAATTCTACACCGCCGCCTTCCGGAAGAGGGCCGAGCAGCCCCTAATCGGCACCTTCGGCCACAAGCCGGGTCTCCTGTCCAAGGCCGCCCCGGCCCTGGGCGGGCGCCCAAGCGAGGGCGCGGGCGACGAGGCGGCGGTCTTCAGGGTCCTGCCGAACATGGACGTAATGGCCATAATCCACCATGGCGACGACGAGTTCCCCCCCGACGGGCAGGTCCTCTTCGACAAGTCCGTCTCGCTGGCCCTGAACATCGAGGACATAGCCTGGCTCGGCTCGGCCCTGGTCTACCGGCTGATGTCGGCGGCCAGGAAGGTCGGCTAGCCGCCGTTGGCTTTTCCAGGCCAATCTTGACCCTGGTCCCCAAAAGTCGTCCCCGGGCCCTTGACGGGCCAGACGGGGGGCCTTATCTTTAACACAGCCCGCCCTGCCGCCCAAGCCCCGCCAGGGCCTTACTGCCCGCGCGCCGGGGCCGTGGGGCGACCCACGGGCGGGGCCCTCGCCAAAAATCACCTTAGGGGACGAACCATGAAAATCGCCATATCGGGCAAGGGCGGGGTCGGCAAGACCACCCTGTCGGCCACCCTGTCGTATCTGTTCAAGGAGCAAGGGAACAAAGTCCTGGCCATAGACGCCGACCCTGACGCCAACCTGGCCGGGGCCCTGGGGTTCAAGGACGTCAAGGGCCTGGTGCCCATCTCCGAGATGAAGGAGCTGGTGGCCGAGAGGACCGGCAGCGACCCAGGGACCTACGGGACCTTCTTCGCCATCAACCCCAAGGTCGACGACCTGCCTGACACCATGGCCAAGGAGATAAACGGCATCAGGTTCATGACCCTGGGCGGCGTCAAGAAGGGCGGCGGCGGCTGCATCTGCCCCGAGAGCGTCCTCCTCAAGAGCCTGGTCATGAACCTGGTCCTCAACCGCGACGAGGTGGTCATCCTGGACATGGAGGCCGGCCTGGAGCACCTGGGCCGGGCCACCTCCACGGGCGTCAACTGCCTCATCGTCGTCTGCGAGCCCGGCCAGAGGTCCCTGGAGACGGCCAGGGTGGTCAAGCGCCTGTGCGCCGATCTGCGCATCAAGCGGGTGGCCGTGGTCGGCAACAAGGTCAGGAACCAGGGCGACCGCGACTTCATCGCCCAGAACGTCGACGGGCTTGAGGTCCTGGGCCACATCCCCTACGCCGACTCCATCGTCGAGGCCGACCGCGAGGGCGTGTCCGTGTTCCACCACTCCCCAGAGGCGGTCGAGGCCGGACGCCAGATTTTCGCCAACCTGGCCCGCTGATGCCGGCCGGTGCCCCCGGTGACGGGTCCGCCGAGCCTAAGGCGGGCCCGACTGGGCCCCCTGCCCGCCGTCCCGGGCCCCGATGACGTCGCCCCCCTGGCCGAGCCGTCAGGCCGGGACCAGCTGGCAAGTTTAAACTCCATGATACAAATGCCGTCGGACATGGCCCAGACCTTCCTGGGCCATGCCGCCAGCGGTGCCGTCGCGGCTCTTGCCGGCGGATGGCTGCCACCCGACCGCTCTGACAGGGCCATCCACGGGGTGCCCGGTGAATTGAGACTTTAAGGCTGGCACCAAAAAAAATGGATTTTGGCCAGGCCTCCTGGTAAGATCATCCTGCGTGGGGCCCTTGGGCGGGAATCGGGCCATACGCCGGGAACTCCGCCTCATCGCGCCCGCCGCGAGCACCAGTCCCTCGCCTCGCGGCCCCTCCGGGCGAGTATCGGGGCCGGGTGGCCAGGGAACGCCCGCAAGCCGCCGCCCGCCATCCCGCCTGAACCAAAGCCCGGCGGGCTCGGCCCCTGGATGCCGGGATGGCGGCGTCTCCCCAGCCAATTTGAGGGCAGCTTCTCAGGCCTGCCCTCGGCGACCACCCGGTCCCGGATCCCTTTCCCCCGAAAACCCACGCTCCCCCAGCCCAGGGAACCACAGGAAGGACGCCCCTTGTCCAATTCAGTCAACATCGGCCAGGCGGCTCTGGGCGGCGGCGCCCCCCTGGCCATCATTGCCGGGCCCTGCGTCATCGAGTGCCCCGACGTCATGCGCCGGGCGGCCGAGACCCTTTCCGCCGCCGCCAGGGAGCTGGGCCTGGGCCTCGTCTTCAAGTCCAGCTTCGACAAGGCCAACCGCTCCAGCGGCGCCTCCTTCCGAGGCCCTGGCTTCGAGGAGGGCCTCAGGGTGCTCTCGGACATCAGGGAGGAGTTCGGCTGCCCCGTCATCAGCGACGTCCACGAGACCTGGCAGGTCGCCCCGGCGGCCGAGGTCCTCGACGCCCTCCAGATCCCGGCCTTCCTTTCCCGGCAGACCGACCTGCTGCTGGCGGCCGCCGACAGCGGCCTCCCGGTCAACGTCAAGAAGGGACAGTTCATGGCCCCGGAGGACATGGGCCAGGTCGTCGGGAAGATGGCCGACAGGCCAGGGTTCGGGGGCCTGTGCCTGTGCGAGAGGGGCTCATCGTTCGGCTACCACAACCTGGTGGTCGACATGCGGTCCCTCGTCATCATGCGCGGCTTCGGCTGGCCGGTGGTCTTCGACGCCACCCACTGCGTCCAGCTGCCCTCGGCCGGCGGCACGCAGAGCGGCGGCGACCGCCGCTTCATCCCGTCCCTGGCCAGGGCGGCCGTGGCCGTGGGCGTGGACGCCGTCTTCATGGAGACCCACCCCGACCCCGAAAGGGCCCTCTGCGACGGGCCCAACCAGTGGCCGCTTGGGGAGGCCAGGGCCCTCATGCGGGACCTCGGTGACCTCCACCGGCAGACCCTGGAGGCGTCCCATAGGTTTTCCCAGGAGGCTGGCCATGAATGAGGAGAGGAGTTTCCCGGCCCTGAAATGGGTCGGCTTCGACGTCGACGGGGTCATGACCGACGGGGGCCTGTACATCGACGACGACGGCCTGGAGACCAAGCGCTTCAACAGCCGGGACGGCCACGGCCTCAAGATGCTCGTGCGCTCGGGGCTCAGGGTGGCCATCATAACCGGGCGCAGGAGCGGCGTGGTCACCCACCGGGCCAGGGAACTCGGCCTGACCGAGGTCTTCCAGGGCGTGGCCGACAAGCTGGCGGTCTACCAGGGCATCCTGGCCGATGGCGGCCTGCGCCCTGAGGAGACGGCCTTTGCCGGGGACGACGTGGTGGATCTGCCCGTCATGACCCGCTGCGGCCTTTCCATGGCCCCGGCCGACGCCTGCGCGGAGGTCCTCTCCAGGGCCAGCTTCGTGACCCGGGCCAGGGCCGGCCACGGGGCGGTCAGGGAGATGGTGGAGCACGTCCTCAGGGGCCTGGGCCTGTGGGCCGGCCTGTTCGGCCGCTACGGGGCCTGAGCCCAGGCGGGCCGGGGAGCGCAAGTGATGGATGAACGAGCCCTGCCCGGCAGCCAGGCCACCGAGGACGGGCCGGCCCCGGACCGGCAGGCCGCCCCCGCCCCGCCCGGGACGGTCCTGGGCCACCAGGCCGGAAGCCCCGAGGCCATAAAGGCCTTGAGGATCCTGGCCCTTGAACTGCCCTCCTCCCCAGGCGTCTACCTCATGAAGGACGGGGCCGGGACGGTCATCTACGTCGGCAAGGCCAAGATCCTTCCCCGCCGGGTCTCCAGCTATTTCCGGGACTCATCCCAGAGCCCCAGGATCGCCCTGATGGTCGGCAAAATCGAGTCGTTCGACTTCATGGTCACGGGCACGGAGAAGGAGGCCCTGATCCTGGAGAACAGCCTCATAAAGAAGCACCGGCCCCGCTTCAACGTCGTCCTCAGGGACGACAAGACGTACCCGTCCCTCCGCCTTTCCACCACCGACCCGTTCCCGCGCCTGGAGACCGTCCGCCGCCCCGTCCGGGACGGGAGCGTCATCTTCGGGCCCTTCCCCTCGGCCTCCTCCCTCAAGGAGACCCTGAGGATGGTCAACCGCCTTTTCCCCCTGCGCAAGTGCAAGAGGCCCGAGGTCAAGAAGATTGACCGCCCTTGCCTCAACTTCCAGATCGGCCAGTGCTTCGGCCCCTGCCGCCCCGAGGTGACGGCCGAGGAGTACAAGGCCCTGACCGACCAGGTGCGCCTCTTCTTCCTGGGCCGGCAGGGCGATCTGGCCAAGGAGCTCGATCTCCAGATGCGGAAGGCCGCCGAGGCCTACGACTTCGAGAAGGCCGCCTCAATCAGGGACAGGATAGCCGACCTGCGCAAGACCCTGGAGCACCAGGCGGTCTCACTGAGCGAGGACAGGGACATCGACTTCTGGGCCCTGGCCCGGAAGGACTCCCTGGCCCAGGCCGTGGTCCTTACCGTCCGCTCGGGCGTCGTCACCGGCTGCCGGCCCCTCACGATTGAGGGGGAGGCCGAGGGCCAGGGCCCAGAGGCGCTGGCCAGCCTGGTCGGCCAGTTCTACCGGGAGGGGGACTCCATCCCAGAGGAAATCTGCCTGCCTCTGCTGCCCCCAGCTCAGGAGGCCAAGCTCCTTTCCGAGTACCTGGGCGGCCTCAGGGGCGGGCATCTTCGGCTTTCAGCCCCTTCCCGGGGCCAGAGGCTGAGGCTCCTGGAGATGGCCTCCGAGAACGCCAGGGCCACCCTTGAGGAACGCGTCGAGAAGCTGACCCTCAACAGGGGGGTCATGGCCGAGCTCATGGCCAGGCTCAACCTCCCGTCCATCCCCAGACGGCTGGAATGCTTCGACCTGGCCCACCTCCAGGGGACCTCCAACGTGGCCGGCATGGTGGTCATGGAGGAGGGCGAGTTCAAGAAATCACAGTACCGCAAGTTCAGGATCAGGGAGGCCCGGGGCGGGGATGACTACGCGGGGATGCGGGAGGCCATAAGGCGACGCTTCAGGCCCGACCGGGAGGGCCCCGAATGGCCCAGGCCGGATCTCCTTCTCATAGACGGCGGCCGGGGCCAGCTGACCGCCGTGCTGGCCGCCTTCGGTGACCTGGCCCTAAAGCCGCCGCCGATAGCCGGCATCGCCAAGGACAGGCCAGAGGGGGGACCAGACCGAATCTTCCTTCCCGGCCGCAAGAACCCGGCCGACCTCAAACCCGGCTCCCCCGGCCTGCTGCTCCTGGCCAAGCTCAGGGACGAGGCGCACCGCTTCTGCCGCGCGTTCCATCACGGCCTGAGGTCCAAGGAGATGCTGGCCAGCCAGCTCGGCGAGGTCAGGGGCCTGGGCCCGGCCCGGCTGAAGGCCCTGGCGGCCAGATACCCGACCCTGGAGGAACTCTCGGGGGCCTCCGACGATGACCTGGCGGCACTGACCAGGCTTGGCCCGGCGGCCCTCTCCGATCTGAGGGCCAGGGTCGGGACGCTCCTGGGGGGCCAGCCCCCTACGGCAGGAGGGACGGAGGCCACCTGAGCCAGCCCCCAGGGGTGTCAGGCTCCCGGGCCCCCTGCCAGATAGGCGACTCTCCCAGCGGAACCGAAACTTCCTCGGCTGCAGCGGATACTGGCGAATTTGTCGTCCGCTCCGCAGGCGGACGTGCCTCTTTGGCACTCAACATGCATCAAAGGGATCTGACAGACAGCCTCGTTCTTTTTAGGTTTTCAATCTCGGCAGATATAGAACGTCAAATTGGCCCCAGTCAAATCTTATTCTCATGGAGAGGCTCCTGATCCAGCGACAAGTGGTCAAAGACGGCTTTTTTGCAGACTGACCGATGGCGCGTCATTTGACGTGTCCCGTGACTGGCCAGGGCCTTCAGGCGACGCAGGGACTGAAGCTTCTGCGTGGACTGTCATATCCCTCCGAAGGATGTAATAGCGTTTTCCTATTCTGGCCCAGCAACGGTTTGCTTTGAAGGGTATTGCGTCATCATACTTTGGATGAACAATCACTTTGCCTTTTTCATTGACAAATCCCTTTTTTCCGGTTGTGCTGTCTCTAACAGGGAGTAATCCGCAAGAATATCCTCCTATTGATTCCATTTTGCTCAAGACTATTTCATATTTTCCAGCGTACGACTCAATTTCCCAAAGATCGCCGGCTATACGGCGACAGGACTTGTGCGTGACGTCTTCGGTTGGTCTATAGCGTCCCTGAAGCCTCCCCATTGCCTTCAATTCCGCTTTTCGATCGGGCGTTGAACTTAAGGCAACATGCCCTGGAGAAGCCAGGGTGCCTGGACTTGCCGCATTGCCGTCCCTATCAATCCAGCGTCCCTCTTTCACGAGATGGCCGTCAGGAGAAAGCCTAACCCTGGCCTTCCCATCTAAAAACGGCATAAGCAAATAGTCAATCCCATACCCAAACAACAGTGATTTCCCTTCGGTGATTCCAAAGTTAAAGGCATCTTTCAACGTTGTCTTTCCTATTTTCGACACGATTGATACAGATTCCCAGTCATCGTTCAAATAACCGAATTCTATGTGGTCGTCCGAATAATACTTTGAATACGCCCGCAACCCCTCACTCTTGGTGCCAAGAGAAAACATCCCTTCCGGGACGATTTGCCGCCCGGAGTAATCCATGAGGCCCCATGCAAGCCCCGAGCTGGTATATTGCTTATTGCCTTCGGTATGCTGGTAAAATATCACCGTACCGTATTTAAGATAATTGGCGTCCATTTGCTCAAGATTTTTATATCTACAAGATACAGCGATTTTCCCGCCCGCAGTCACTAAACCACAATTGTCAATATTTATTTTGGGCTCCCGGGATTCGGAAAAAACAAATGCGCCAAACTCAGCATTGCGAAGAAAGGCCCATCTCGGTTCCAGGGCAATGCCCCCTAGCTTATCGATTGCCCCCCAACTGTCGCCTTTTCTGAAAACGGCATAGCCATCGCAAAAATCACGAATCTCGGTGATATCCGCCAGCGTAAAAAGCATATTCCCGTCAGTTCCGAACACGCTGCAGCTCTTCCCCTGTATGGCGATGGCCAAATCACCAGAAAAAGGGCGTATGACGTCAAATACAGCATCTGTCAGGTTTTTTCCATCAATGCCTGCCAATGCATAGTTCTTTCCATTATTGGAAACAGCTAATAGTCTATTTCCTAATGAGACTATATTCTTATATTTTACAATTTCTTTTCCATCTGAACTATATAAAGTGTATCCATGCGGATAATTTTCAAATAGTATTGACTCTTCTTCAATTATATTAAAGCTGGCTAAAGAACCTATCATACTAATCGGTAAAATTATATTACCATGTATATCAACAACTCCAAAACGTTTTCTGAAAAACTTTCCATTTGATACTATAAAAAATTTCCCACCCAAGAATGCTTTAGGAACTATTCCTTCAGGAAAAGGTATTTCATGGACTTCACCATAATCAATGGTGATATATTTTTGATTAATTTCTATTTGTGGCATTATATATACCTCAAAATTTAATTTTAATTATTAAAATTATTTCTAGTAGTTAATTTTTATGTACTTATATTGTTTTATATATTTATAAATTAGTAATCAATATATTAATTAAAAGGTAAATGCTATATCTGATTTAATAATATTTAAATTAATATATTTATTTTATATATAAATATTAACTTAGTCTATAGTTATTTCTCTTCTTTTAGCCTACCATTAGCTGTATTTGTCTGCTCTTTACACTTTACGCCATAGATTTTCGTCTTGTGATCTTATATTTTTCGTTTGGCTAAAGTCAACTATTTTCTCCAAAATTACAAACTTGATGCCCATGTAAAAACCCCCTGAATGGGAACCGGAAGGCAAGGTCATGCGGCAAACCCGTCAAAAATAAGCTTTGGGATTTTAGTTATAATTAGTTCATAATAATTATATTTTATATAAATAAGTTCACAATAACTACATTTATCATATTAAATACCTGCCCTTCAGGAGGCATATCCTTTAATTTTCCGAGATTTTGGACATAGATATGCCGTCAATCTCTTTATATTCAAGGCCAGGGCTTTCATCGTCTCTTTTGA
>JAISEK010000030.1 GCA_031264145.1 Deltaproteobacteria bacterium | reverse complement strand
TTGACCACAACGAGACCGCGGCTGTCATAAAAATTCGCATGGATCAGTGAATTGAGCAGGGCCTCACGGATAGCTTTATGAACCGACGTGTCGTCAACCCTCTCCCATCCATCTTTCAAGGCGAAAGGACGCTTAATTTCCTGAGTGAGCTTGTTTTGGACATGAAAATAAAAATCATGGACATTGCCGCTCCATTCACCTGTATTGGAAATAAAGCGATCTGTCCATCTGGCAACGTCATCCATCCGCTCTTGATAGTCCAGAAAGTAATGAGGAAACTCGCGGCAAATCTCATACTCAAAACTAAACATCAACAACCCGGCAGCCGTTGGATGCGGTAGCTTGTCTTCACCGACCTCAATCGCTCCAAGCCTTCGGAGAAAATCAACGTCATCCAAATTTTCCCACACATGGCCGGGCCGGACAACCGCCAGCCTGTTGCGGTAACGCTTAAGGCTTTCATAATCAAACACATCAAGACCTTTATTTTCTATAATTTTCTGATCTTGGGATATGTCTGACTTATCTCGCATCATATTTTGAACTTCAATTTCCGAACAATGATAATCTCCTTGCCCGTTACGTCGATATGCGCCAGTAAACGGGTTTTGGCCAATATAGACTGGCTTGTCGCGCCGATTGGCCTGTGGAATTTCAATTTTGATTATACGCTTGCCATGAACATCAATTATATTGATATCTTTGTCGGTGAGAATATTTATGCTTACTTTTTGTTTGTTATTAACTGTATTCCAAAAATCATGTACAATTTTATTATGGTCAGACAATGATAATATATTAATTGATTTATTGTCAATTTCTTCAACGCCAAGTAAAATAACACCGCCTAAAGTGTTAGCAAAAGAAGAATATGTATCCCAAATACTTTGTGGGAGGCCGCCCAATGCACTCTTAAACTCAATACGGTTGTTTTCCCGGTAATTCTGTAAATTTTCTAAGTTAAATATCATCATATTACCTATTATGACGGCCAATGCTGAAATTCGCAGCTCACGCTATATGCTACGACATCTCATAACCTTTTTGGGGCTTATCGTAAACGCATTTCCACGGCTGCGGCGGATGGCCCAGCCTCCAGGAAGTTTTCAACCTGTGCAAATGGAAACAGCGGGGCTATGCTGCCTGAGCCAGAACTGGAATTGGCCTGAATGGTATTATGCCATGCCTGGTCCACGATTCAATCCCACCATCAAGACAGGCAGTTGCGGCGGAGGCTAGACCCACCGCCCCTTATTTTGGCCAGGACATCTCGTCATGTTTTTGTCGTTTGGTCACCACCAGGTCGTCGGCCGGGCCGCTGGAATTTCTTGCTCCGTTGATCGCCCAGGTAATGGGATATGTTTGCGCCGACCCCAATCAGCGGCTATCGAGGGCAGACGTTGGGAATCGGCCATGCGATGCTCGGCGGGGCGAGATGTCGCGGCGGCAGCGTAGCCGGGAAGGGGCGGGGGAGGGAGGTCAAGGGTCCTGCCAGGCCCCGATGCGCTCGGCCAGGGCCAGGGAGAGGATTTCGGAGGCCGGGCCCAGGCGGTCCAGGATGAGCCGGGCCTCCCTGGCGTAGGCCCGGTGCTTCTCGGCGGTCCAGTGGGCGGCCCTGGCGTCCATGTTGGCGACGCGGTCGGCCAGCTTGACCAGCCAGATCTCCCTTGGCTCCAGGACGATGCGGTCGAGGGAGTCGGCCATGGCCGCCTCCCGGCCGAGCCTGGGGTCCTTCGAGAGGGCGGCCACCCCCGAGGCCACGGGGGCCCCGAAGCCGGCCAGGATTTCCTCCCTGGTGGTCCCGGTGTCCTCGATCGTGTCGTGGAGGACGGCGCAGGTCAGGGCCAGGTCGTGGTCAAGGTCGCCCTGGGCCGCCAGGGCCGGGAGGAGCGTTAGGACCACCTGGCCCAGGTGGACCAGGTATGGCAGATCCGTGCCCGGGTAGAGCTGGCCGAGGTGCCTTTCGGCCGCGAACCTGAAGGCCCGGCGATGGATCTGGCCGGCCATGAGGGCCTGGGAATGGCCGCGACGGCCCATGGCCCGTCACCTCTGGCCAGCGCCGGCCGGCTGCCGGGGGCACCCATGGACCAGGAGCTCCACGGAGTAGGGGGTCCTGAAGACGTGACTCCCTGCGGCCGGGTCCCAGAAGGGCTCGAGAAGTTCGAGTATGAGCCCCTCGTCCGGCCGTTCGACCCCGTAGTCCAGGAGCATGGTCCGGCACCAGGCCAGGGCCTCGGCCCGGGAATGCCTCACCTCCCATTCCCCGGCCAGGTGGAAGCTCTTGAAGGTCTCGCCCCTGGCCTCCATCCACCGGCGCATCTCGGGGCCGCTCCTGAAGAGCTTGCGCTCCAGCCCGTAGTGCCCTATGAGCCTGGCCATGGGCCCTGGCTCGGAGTAGTCGCGGAAGCCGACGTGGACCAGGGCCCCGCCGGCCAGGTCCAGGAGCCTTTGCCGGGACTGGTCGTCCCGGACGGCCGGGCACATGGAGCAGAAGACGACGTCGAAGCGCCGGCCTGGGGGGAAGCCGGGGAAGGGCGCGAGGACGTAGTCGATGTTCGAGAGCCCATGGGCCAGGGCGTCGGCCCTGGATATCCCCAGCATCTTTTCCGAGATGTCCAGGGCCACCACCCGGGCGGCCCTTTGGGCCAGCTTGAGGGTGAACTGGCCGCTCCCGGCCCCGACGTCGAGGACGGTCCGGCCCCGGAAGTCCACGCCGCCGGCCTCGGCCTGGGCCAGCACGGTCTCCTCGTAGCTGCCGGGGACCTCGTTGTAGCGGGGGAAGGAGGCCGCCCGGCGGTCCCAGAAGTCGGCCTGCCCGGCCGGTGGCTTGTCCATGGGGCGTCCCCCTTTCCTGGCCCTAGACTATGTCCAGCTCCTCCTCGGTGGCCACTGGCAGCCCGTCGGCCAGGGAGACCTGGAACGACTTGATGGCCGGCCTGGGCCCGGCCAGGGACACGATTAGGTAGCTGGCCCGCCGGTCCACGAAGAGCCGGAGGTCCTCCCCTGATGGCCTGGCCGGGGTCTCGGGGTGGGAGTGGAAGTTCCCCAGGGGGCTGAGGCCCTGGGCGCGCATGGCGAGCACGGCCCCGAGCTGGTCCCTGGGGTCGATGGAGAAGTGGCTGCGGCTGGCGTCGGCGTTCCTGACCGGGAAGGCCGCGAGTATCTCCTTGAGACCGTCGGACTGGCGCCCGGCCACCAGGCCGCAGGCCTCCAGGGGCAAGCCGCCGCGGCAGTGCTCCAGGATGAGGCCGTAGACGTCCAGGGGCAGGGTTATCCTCATTCGCCGAGTCCGCAGGCGGCCATCTCGTGGTCGGATGGCCGGAGGATCGTCGGGTCGGGGCCGCAGACGGCGCAGTTCTCGCGGACCGGCACCCTTATCTCGCGAAAGGCCATGGACAGGGCGTCGAAGGTCAGGAGACGCCCGCAGAGGAGCCCGCCCAGGCCGGCCAGGAACTTGATGGCCTCCAGGGCCTGCAGGCAGCCGATTACCCCGGCCAGGGCCCCGACGACCCCGGCCTGGCGGCAGGAGGGCACCGCCTCGGGCGGCGGGGGCTGGACGAAGAGGCAGCGGTAGCAGGGTCCCCGTCCCGGCAGATAGGTGGTCAGCTGGCCCCGGAACCGTATTATACCAGCATGCGAGAACGGTTTGCCAGCGATCACGCAGGCGTCGTTTATGAGGAACTTGGCCGGGAAGTTGTCGGTCCCGTCCAGGACGAAGTCGTAGCGGGCCACCAGGTCGAGGATGTCGGCGGCCGTGACGCGCCCCGGGTGCCGGTTGACCCTGACGCCGGGGTTCAGGGCCTCCAGGGTCTCGGCGGCCGACTGGACCTTGGGCCGGCCTATGTCGGCCGTGGAGTGGGCGATCTGCCTCTGGAGGTTCGAGAGGTCGACCTCGTCGCCGTCGGCCAGGCCGATCTCGCCCACCCCGGCGGCGGCCAGGTACATGGCCGCCGGTGAGCCCAGGCCCCCGGCCCCGATGACCAGGACCTTCCCGGCCAGGAGCCGCCTCTGGCCCCCGACGCCGATCTCCCTCAGGATGATGTGCCTGGAGTAGCGCTCCAGATCCCCGTCGCTCAGGCCCATTGGCGGCCTCCTCCCATGAAGTACAGGAACTCCACCCGGTCGCCGTCCCGGAGGACCCTGTCCGAGGCCATGGGGGCGTCCACGAACTCCTCGTTGACGGCCACGGTCACGTACTCCGGGGTCTCGACCTTTTCCAGGACCAGGAGCTGGGCCACGGTGGTCCCGGGGCCATAGGTTCTCGTCTCGCCGGAAATAGAAATGTCCATGTTCTCGTTCCTTTGGCCGCCGCCGGGCGGGGGCGGCCCGTCAGGCCGGGCCCTTGCGGACCAGCAGGGCGAAGGTCCCGTCGCCGTTGTCCGTGAGGCCCAGGACCGCGTGGCCCTCGTCCTTGAGGCTCCTGGGGAGGTTCTGGGCCGGCTCGCCGTCGTTGAGGCGGATGGAGATGACCTGGCCCGCCTCGAGGTCCTCCAGGGCCACCTTGGCCTTGACGAAGGTCAGGGGGCAGACGGCGTCGGTTATGTCCAGGGTGGCCCCTGGCCGGGGCAGCGGAGCCTTGGCGCTCATGGCCGCCCCCCTACGGCCTCGGCCAGGCCCTCCCAGCCGACCCTCTCCACGACCGTCCTGAAGCGCTCCCCCGGCCGGCCGTGGCGGTCGAAGAAGTCAAGGGCGGCGTCGGAGATCCTGAGGACGTCCTCGGCGTCGGTCAACAGGCCCAGGAGCCCCCGGCCCTGGGCGATGCGGTTGCCGAAGAGGCCCCCGAACGAGACGAGGAAGCCGCTCTGGCCTTCCCAGGCCTCGGTCGGGCAGGCCTTGACGCAGCGGCCGCAGTGGTTGCACTTCCGGGCGTCCAGGGACACCTCCCGCTCCCCTACCGAGATGGCCCCCTCGCGGCAGGCCTTGGCGCAGACGCCGCAGAGGCTGCAGGGCCCGCTCAGCCACCTCACGGCGTAGCCCCCCTTGACGCCCAGGTCGTTCTCCTCGGCCTTGAGGCAGTTGTTCCGGCAGCCGGTCACCCCGAACTTGAACTTGTGCGGCAGGACCCGCCCGAAGTAGCGCTCGGAGATCCGCCTGGCCAGGGCCATGGTGTCGATGCAGCCGCTGGGACAGACCCCGGCGCCCTGGCATGCCGTGACCGTCCGGACCCTGGGCCCGCAGACGCCGGCCTCGACGCCGTGCTGGGCCAGGTACTCCTTGACCGCCTCGATGTCCGCCAGGGCTATGAAGGGGATTTCCAGGCCCTGGCGGGAGGTCAGGTGGACGTGGCCGGAGCCGAAGCGGTCGGCCGCGTCGGAGACGGCCCGCAGCTGGCCGGAGGAGAGGTGCCCCCCCACCACCTTGAGCCTAAGCGAGAAACGGTCCTTCTGTATCTGGCGCATGAAGCCGCCATCCTTGAGGGCCTTGTAGTCAGTGGTCATATTGTGGTCGCGGCCTCCCATGTCTTCGCGATTTATGGCGCAAACGCCTTCAAGTGTTCAATGGATATGGTCCCCAGGGCTCAGATGTCGAAGTCGGCGAGCCCTATGGGGATGTGGCGAAAGGCGTTGAAGTCAAGCCAGCGCCTGGCCAGCCTGGCCTCGTTCTCCGGGGTCATGGCCGAGAGGTCGGCCCTGGCCCTGGCCCACTCCTCGGGCGAGTTGACCAGGAGCCCGAAGCCCCGGCCGTTGACCACCGGCAGTCCCCCGTAGACGTAGTCGGCCAGGGGCACGAGGGCGGCCACCTGGCCCCCGCGGATCAGGACGGCCACCAGGTCCCGGAAGACCGCGATGTCGAAGGACTCGGGGAAGCCGTAGCTCTGGCCCCGGAGGGGCACCGGGTCCCCCACGGTAAAGGGCCTTCGCCCGTCCCCGGCCTTCCTGACCGACAGATCGCCCAGGCTGTAGTAGTATTCCTCGAAGACCTCGCAGCGGGCCCTCAGCCGCCCGTGGGCGAAGCCCCGGCCCTCCGCGGCCTCGCCCAGGGCGGCCGTGACGATGCCGCCGCCGGCCACGTCGAAGCCGTCGACCAGGACGAACCGGCCGGTGGCCTTGTGGCGGCTGAACGGATCGAGGGCGATCTTTCTGTCCAGGGCGATCTCGACCTCGGCCACCTCGTCGGGGCCGACCCGTCCCCTGGCCGGGATGGGGGCCAGGCTGGACGAGTCCATGAGGCCGCCGATCTCCTCCACCGTGGCCTCGGCCTCGGAGGTGGCCAGCCTCAGCCTGTAGCGCCTGCCGGTCTCCAGGGGCCGCCGGCCCATCCAGAAGATGGAGGCCTTTAGGCGGTCGGCGACGGCGGGCGGGTCGTCGGGGCCGCTCACGACCTCGCCCCGGCGGTTGAAGAACTCGTCCTCCACCATGAGGCCCACCGATTCCCCCGTCCCGGCCCTGTCCCTCTGGTCCCCTGGGAGCCAGGCGGCCAGGGAGGCCACCCTGGTCTCCTTGCCCCCGGGCGAGATCAGGACCCTGTCGCCGGCCTTGACCCGCCCGGCCTCCACGCGTCCGGCCAGGATGCGTCGGTCGTCGAACTTGTAGACGTCCTGGATGGGCAGCCGCAGGCCCTCCTCCTCCCGGTCCTTCTCCAGCCCGTCCAGGGCCGCCACCAGGGAGGGCCCCTTGTGCCAGGGCATCCTGGGCGAGGGGCGGAGGACGTTCTCCCCCTCCAGGGCCGAGAGGGGGACGCTGGCTCCGGCCCTGAGGCCCAGGGAGCCCAGGAACAGGCCCATCTCCCTGGAAATGGCCTCGAAGGCCGCCCTGTCGTAGCCCACCAGGTCCATCTTGTTCACCAGCAGGCCCACCTGGCCTATGCCCAGAAGGGCCAGCATGTGGGCGTGGCGACGGGACTGCTCCTCGACCCCCCGCCGGGCGTCGACCACCAGGAAGGCGGCCTCTGCCCCCGAGGCCCCTGAGATCATGTTCTTCAGGAACTGCTTGTGGCCAGGGGCGTCTATGATCACGTAGTCCCTCCTGGCTGTCCTGAACTGGAGCTGGGTGGTGTCTATGGTGATGCCCTGTCTCCGCTCCTCCTCGAAGGCGTCCAGCAGGAAGGCCAGCTCGAAGGGCTGCCCGGTCTCGGCCGAGACGCGCCTTATCCTCTCGACCGCCCCCTCCGGGAGGGAGCCCGTGTCGTGGAGGAGGCGGCCTATGACCGTTGACTTCCCGTGGTCCACGTGGCCGGTCACCACCAGCCTCAGCGTCTGTCGCCCCTCGTCGGCCATCACATGTACCCGTCCCGGCGCAGCTTCTGCATGGCGTAGGCGTCCTCCTGGTCCTGGGCCCTCCCGGCCCTCTCGCGGGTCCTGGTGACCTCGAGCTCGGCGACTATCTCCCTGACCGTCATGGCCCCGCTCCTTATGCGGCCCGTGCAGGGGGCGCAGCCCAGGCTCCGGTAGCGCTCGCCGTCCCTCGAGAAGTACAGGCCTATGACCGGTATCCCCTCGGCCTCGATGTAGCGCCAGATGTCCAGCTCGCTCCACTCCAGGAGCGGGTGGACCCTTATGTGGTGGCCCTTGGGGAAGTCGGTCTTGAACTGGCCCCACAGCTCCGGCGGCTGGTTGGCGTAGTCCCAGCCGTCGTCCCCGTCGCGCTCGGAAAAGACGCGCTCCTTGGACCTCGAGCCCTCCTCGTCCCGCCTGACCCCGACGATGAGGCCCTCGAAGCCGTGCTTCCGGGTCATTTCGGCCAGGGCCTCGGTCTTGAGGGCCCCGCAGCAGGCCAGGCGGCCCCTGTCCGGGCCCATTCCCCCGGCCAGGGCCACCTCGTTGCGGTGGACGATGAGCTCCAGGCCCAGCTCGGCCGCCACCCGGTCGCGGTAGGCGATCATGTCCTGGATCTTGTGGCCGGTGTCGACGTGGATGAAGGGGAAGGGGCAGTGCCCGAAGAAGGCCTTCTTGGCCAGCCACAGGAGGACAGTGGAGTCCTTGCCGATGGACCAGAGAAGGCCCAGGCGGCCCAGCTTGGCGTAGGCCTCCCTGAGGATGAAGACGCTTTGGGCCTCAAGCGACCGCAGATGGTCCATGTGTCCTGCCCGCCCTCGAGTGGCCTTTGTTTTGGCGTTGTCCCAGCAATGTCTTTCCTTTCCCTCCCTGGCGGGGCTATGGGTTGGCCCCTGGGCGCGGCGTCTTGGCGGCCGCGGTCTGTTGTGGCGCGAAAGATACCGGGCCGGGCGAAAATATCGGACGGGCCGCGGTCTCCCCGCGTTGCCGGCCCGTCCGCGGCCGGTCCCGGCCTCAGTATCCCTGGCCTGGCCCGGTCACGAGCTCGGCCCTGAGGCCGTCCCGCCAGGCCCGCCACCTCAGCCGGCGGACGCCGCCCTCGGTCTCCTCCGTGGCCGTCAGCTCCAGGCCGCGCCCGCCCAGGCTGGGGCTCAGCCACAGGCTGATGGCCCCGTGTGGGCAGCTCTTCAGGCAGGCGGCGCAGGACCAGCAGCGGTCCGGCTCGGCCAGAAGGGGGAACCCGTCCTGCCCTTCCGCCAGCAGATCCCCCGGGCAGACCGCCAGGCAGGCGCCGCAGCCCCGGCAGAGTCCCTTGTCCATCCTCAGGCCCACGCGGCGTCCCCATGCCCGTAGGTATCCCCCTTGACCAGGGGGCGCCTGATGATCTCTATCCGGCCGTCCCTGGCTACGGAGTTGACGTAGCTTTCCTGGGATGGGTCCAGGCCAGGGAAGTCGCTGAATTCCCCGAAGCCGGGCCAGCGGGTCTCCCGCCGGGCCTTCAGGTGCGCCACCAGGCTCCTGGCCACCACCAGCCGCTCCCTGGCCTCCCATAGCCTGGCCAGAGCCCTTTGGCCGGAGACCCTCGTCCCGCTGGCCAGGTCCTCCAGGGCCCCGAGCCTGGCCTCGGCCTCGGAGAGTTCCCGGAGGCCGTAGCGGAAGCCGGACCCCAGGCCCCCGGCGTAGAGGTCCATGGTCCTCTGGAGGGCCTCCTCTATGTCCGCCGGGCCGATGGGCCCTGCCTCCTGGGCCAGGAGGGCCGAAAGCTCGTCCAGGGCCGCCCTGGCCTGGACGCCGGCGCCGCTGGGGGACAGCCCGCCGCCCAGGATGGCCTCGGCCATCGTCTCGGCGGCCATCTCGGCCTCGGCCAGGGCCCCGGTCGCATATTTCTGGGGTGCCCCGCCCGAGACGTCGCCGGCCGCCCACAGGCCCCCGATGGTCGTCCGGCGCCCCGTGTCCACCCAGTAGCCGCCGGCCGTGTGCCCGCCCTGGACGAAGGGCTCGCTGGGGCCTATCTCGACCCTCATCGCGCCGTCCCCCGTCCCGTTGCCGGCCAGGTCCTCCTCCAGGAGCCGAAGGGTCTGCGAGGGGCACATGTTCAGGTAGGCCCGGTAGATCCCTTCCCTCGCTTCCCGGCTGGCCTCGGCCAGGAGGAAGCAGGGGCCTCGTCCCTCCTGGGTCTCCCGCCTGGCGGCCAGGACCCTCTGGGAGGTCGAGCGGCCATAGCGGGCCTCGTAGGGCTCCCCCAGGCCGTTGACCTGCCGGGCCCCGGCCCCCAGGGCCAGCGTCCCGGTCGGGGCCATGGTCTCCCGGCAGCGGAGGGCCACGAAGCGCATCTCCAGGGTGGTCATCTCGGCCCCGGCCCTGATGCCCATGGCCAGGCCGGCGCCGGTGTTGAAGGGCGGGTACCAGCTCTGGCCCCTGGCCCGGCCGTCGTTGGCGGGCCGGTAAATGCCCGAGGCCCCCCCTGTGGCCATGAGGACGGCCGGGGCCTCTATGACCAGGGCCCCCTGGCCGGCCGCCAGGGCCACGACGCCGGCCACGGACCCGTCCCCGGCCAGGAGGTGGGTGGCGGCGGCCCTCTCGAAGATCGTCACCCCGGGGGCGGCCCTCGCGGCCGCGGCCAGGAGCGGCTTCAGGTTTTCCCCGTTGACCATCACGTTGCGCCAGCCCCGCTCGGCGTAGCGGCCCTCCTGGTCCCTGTGGATAGAAAGCCCCAGCCCCTCCAGCCACCTGGCCTGGCCGTTGAGCCGCCGGGCCATGGAGAGGAGGAGATCGGCCCTGGCGATGCCGTGGGCGTCGGCCAGGGCGTAGTCGGCGTAGTCCCCAGGCCCGTGCCCACGCCCCACGTAGGCGTTTAGGGCGTTGACCCCGGCGGCCAGGCAGCCGCTCCTCTCGATGTGGGCCTTCTCGACCAGGGCGACGCCGATGCCCCTCTCGGCGAGGCGGATGGCCGCCAGGCAGCCGGCCGCACCACCGCCGACCACGGCGGCCCCGAACCTGTGGGTCCTCGTCTCCAGGGGGATGGTCAATGTCAGCACCTTGAGGGGGCCTTGCACGCCAGGGCGCCAAAGGAAAGGGATGAAAGACGAGACGTCGGGAGAGACCGCCTAGGCCACCGTGGCCCGCGGGGTCAATCGCGCCTTGCCCGGGATACATGGCGCATGCCGCAAGGCGGAGACGTCGCCTGGCGAACCGCCAGGCGCCCGGCCGGCGGCTACCGCCGGCCGGCAAGGGCCGTCCGCAAGGGCTATGGCCTGGTTCGCCGTCTCGGCTGCCGGCCCATGCAGCGTACGCCGTCCGCCTAATTTGGCGCTCTCGATGGAGGGCGCATCGATCGGATGCGGGACACGGGAAATCCATCGCCAAACCCGGCGGTCAAAGTCCTTGGCGGCTTAATTTGACGCCCGCGCCCCATATTAGGCCCGCTCCCTGCGCCCCTGGCCATGCCCTGCGGCGACTCGCCCCGATATTCCCGCGCGAGGCCGGCAACCAGCCATTGGCCGGCCCGGCGGCATTCCGCCGGGCCTTTTCCATTGCCGCTTGCGTTCAAGGGCTTGGGGGGCCGACATTTTTATCCCGCATACCCCTCCAGGAGGCGGGCCAGCGAGCCGTGCCAATCGCCCCCGGCCGCGGTGGGCCGGCCGCGGTGGGCGGACCGTTTGGACATGGTAGCAGGCTATCCGGCGGCCAATCAAGCCCCGCCGGCGGGCCCGCCCGGTCAGATCTGGAAGTTGTAGCCACCACCGCCGTTTGCCAGCAGGCGGTTCCCCACCAGCACGGCCCGGTCGCCGTCGAAGGCGTAGAGGCGGTAGATGAGGACCTTCACGGCCTGGCCCGGGGACAGCGGCGGCCTCTCCAGGGAATAGCCGGTGGCCAGGGAGAAGCCCCCGACCGTCACGGTGACCTCCAGGGCGTCGCCCCTGAAGGCCAGGCCCTCGACCAGGCCCTCCTGGACGCTGTTCTCGAACTGGACCGGCTCGCCAGGGGCGAAGAGCCTCACGAACTCCGGCCTGATGGCGCAGCTGGCCCCCTCGGGCGCCCCCTCGAAGCCCCTGAGGCCCCCGTACCCGCTCAGGACGGTCGACTCGCCGATGAAGCGGGCCACGAAGGGCGTGGCCGGCGAGCGGTAGAGCTCTATGGGCTCCCCGGCCTGCTCGACGCGGCCGCCGTTGGTGACGATGATGCGGTCGGCCACCTCGATGGCCTCGGACTGGTCATGGGTCACGAAGAGGCTGGTAATCCCCAGGTGCCCTATCATGCGCCTCAGCCAGGAGCGCAGCTCGCGGCGGACCTTGGCGTCGATGGCGGCGAAGGGCTCGTCCAGCAGGAGGATCCTGGGCCTGGGGGCCAGGGCCCGGGCGAAGGCCACCCTCTGCTTCTGGCCCCCCGAGAGCTGGGCCGGGAAGCGGCCGCCGAGCTCCTCGAGGCCGATGAGGGCCAAGAGCTCGGCCACGCGGTCTCTCACCTCGGCCTTGGGCCTCTTCTGGGCCCTCAACCCGAAGGCGATGTTCTCGAAGACCGTCATGTAGCGGAACAGGGCGTAGTTCTGGAAGACGAAGCCTATGCCCCGGCGGGTGGGGGCCAGGCCCAGGACGGACTGGCCGTCCACCAGGATGTCCCCGGCGTCGGGCGCCTCCAGGCCGGCGATCATCCTCAGGATGGTGGTCTTGCCGCTCCCGCTGGGGCCCAGGAGGGCGGCCAGGGTGCCCTTGGCCAGCGAGAAGCCCACCTTCCTGGCGGCCTCGAAGGAGCCGAACCTCTTGGAGACCTCCCTCAGCTCGACGAACACTCAGCGTACCTCCCTTCTGGAGACCGTCTCGACCACGCTCCTGGCCGCGAGGACCAACACCGAGGCGATGACCAGGATGGCCGAGACGGCGAAGGCCTCGCGGTAGTGGTGCTCGTTGTAGAGAATCTCGATATGGAGGGGCAGGGTGTTGGTCTTGCCCCTGAGGTGCCCGGAGACCACCGAGACTGCCCCGAACTCGCCCATGGCCCTCGCGGCGCACAGGATGACGCTGTAGACCAGGGCCCACTTCACGTGCGGCAGGGTGACCAGGGCGAAGGTCCTGAGGAAGCCAGCCCCCATGAGGACGGCGGCCTGCTCCTCGTCGGTCCCCCTGGCCGCCAGGACCGGGATGAGCTCCCGGGCCACGAAGGGGATGGTCACGAAGACCGTGGCCATGACCAGCCCGGGGACGGCGAAGACTATCTTCAGCCCGTGGGCCTCCAGGAACGGGTAGGCCCAGCCCAGCCGCCCGTAGGTGAGGATGAAGATGAGCCCGGCTATGATGGGCGAGATGGCGAACGGCAGATCTATCACCGTCGTCAGAAGGCCCTGGCCCCGGTACCGATATCGGGTCAGGGCCCAGGCCGCCGCGAGGCCGAAGGCCGTGTTGGCCGCCACGGCCGTGACGGTGGTGATGGCGGTGAGCTTGGCCGCCTTGACCGTGAACGAGTCGGAGACGGCCCGCCAGAAGGCCTCCCAGCCGGCCCCGAAGGCCTGGGAGACGACCACCAGGAGTGGCATGACCAGCATCAGGAAGGCGAAGGCCAGGCTCAGGACGATGAGGACGGTCCTGGCCACGGGGTTGGGGCGCCAGGCCCCGCCACTGGCTCCTCTGGTTCCGGCCCCCATGGCCTAGCCCCCGGCGAAGGCGGCCGCCCTTATCTGCAGGCGGTTGACCAGGAACATGACGGCGAAGGAGGCCAGGAGCATGAAGAGGGCCACGGCGGTGGCCTGGCCGTACATGAACTCCTCGAGCCTGGTGACGATCATCAGGGGGGCGATCTCGGTCCTGAAGGGCCTGTTGCCGGCGATGAAGATGACGCTCCCGTATTCCCCCAGGCCCCTGGCGAAGGCCAGCGAGAAGCCGGTCAGGAGGGCCGGCCTCAGCTCAGGCAGGACGACGCGCCTGAAGATGGTGAACCCGCCGGCCCCCAGGGTCCGGCCGGCCTCCTCGTAGTCTGGCGACAGCTCCTCGAGGACCGGCTGGATGGATCTGACCACGAAGGGGAGGGTGACGAAGACCAGGGCCACCACGATGCCGGCCCTTGTGTAGGCCACGGCTATCCCCAGCCTCGCCAGCGGGGCCCCGATCCAGCCCTTGTCGGCCGTCAGCGAGGTGAGGGCGATGCCGGCCACGGCCGTCGGTAGGGCGAAGGGCAGCTCGACCAGGCCGTCAATCATCCGCCGGCCTGGAAACCTGTAGCGGACCAGGACCCAGGCCAGCATGGTCCCGAACACGGCGTTGATGGCGGCGGCCAGGAGAGAGCAGCCGAAGCTCACCCGGTAGCTCGAGAGGACCCTGGCGTCGGTGGCCACGGACACAATCTCGCCCAGGCTCAGGTCCGCGGCCCTCAGCGCCAGCGAGATCATGGGCAACAGGACGAAGAAGCCCAGATAGCTCGTGGTGATGCCCATGGTCAGCCCGAAGCCTGGGATGGTCTTTCTGGATGCCGTCATCGGTCCCGCCCCGGTGCCCAGGCGTCCTTACCTGGAGTAGATCCTGTCGAAGACCCCGCCGTCGCTGAAGTGGCGACTCTGGGCCGCCTCCCAGCCGCCGAAAAGCGGGTCGTCGATGGTGACCAGCTTGAGCGACAGATCGAAGTAGCCGGAGAACTCCTTGATGATCTCCGGGTTCCCCGGCCTGTAGTAGTGGCTGCCGGCAATCCTCTGGCCCTCGTCGGAGTAAAGGTACTCCAGGTAGGCCGTGGCCAGCTCCCTGGTGCCCTTCTTGTCCACGTAGGAGTCGACCAGGGCCACCGGCGGCTCGGCCAGGATGCTCGTGGGCGGGGTCACGATCTCGAACTCGCCCGGTCGCTCGGCCAGAGAGAGATAGGCCTCGTTCTCCCAGGCCAGAAGGACGTCGCCCTGGCCGTTCTGGACGAAGGTGTTGGTCGAGCCCCTGGCCCCGCTGTCCAGGACCAGGACGTTGTCGAAGACCTTCTTGACGAATTCCTCGTTCCTCGCGTCGTCGTGCCCGTACTGGGCGTCGGCCCAGGCCCAGGCGGCCAGGTAGTTCCAGCGGGCCCCGCCCGATGTCTTGGGGTTGGGGGTGATGACCCCGACCCCCTCGCGGGCCAGGTCGCCCCAGTCCCTGATGCCCTTGGGGTTCCCCTTCCTCACGAGAAAGACGATGGTCGACGTGTATGGGCAGCTGTTGCGGGCCAGCCGGCCCTGCCAGCCCTTCCCGATGAGCCCGGCCTCCTCGATGGCCGTGACGTCGATGGCCCGGGCCAGGGTCACGACGTCGGCCTCGTTGCCCTCTATGACCGAGCGGGCCTGCTTGGCCGAGCCGCCGTGCGACTGGACGACCGTGACGTCGCCCTTCCCGAGCCCGGCCCAGTGCCGGGCGAAGGCCTCGTTGTAGGCCTCGTAGAGTTCCCTGGTGGGATCGTAGGACACGTTCGTGAGCTCCTGGTCTGCCAGGACCCGGCCGGCAGCGACCTGGCCGAACAGGAACAGCAGGGCCAGAACCATGGCTACTCGTCTTGACATTTTTCCTCCTCTGGCCGAGGCCAAAAAAAAGGCCGGGAAAGCCCTCTGGGCTTCCTCGGTCTTCATTCGGCGATCAACCGTTGCGATGGCGTTGAATTTGCTGGCTAAGGCGGCCTGGGCCACGGGGGCCATTGGCCTTGGTCTTCAGGAACTGCTGATCGACCGGAGAAAGGATTAGGTTTTGCCTCGCCCGGACGGAGCCGGGCGGCGAGGAGAAATATAGACCAGGGCCAGGCCGCTGTCAAGCGGTTTTTTCGCGATTAGCCAAATTAGGTCAATTCCGGTTCTGGCTCAGGCAGCATAGCTGTTTTCACTTGCCCAGGTGGAGATTTTTTTCGGGGTAAAAAAGTTCGATGTAGTAATAGGCAGGGCGAGCGGAATGCAGAAATCAGTTCACTTTATATCATAAGAAACTTGAGAAATCGCAAAATTTAGTCTTGACGCGAAATATTTTCGATAAATCGGGTGTTGTCGTTGAAATTTCGGTGTGGCTATGCAATACTGACGCAAATAGGATGTTTGTTTTGCGGGGAACGGAGACGCGGCTTATGCGAGTGAGTTATAAGAAACTGTGGAAACTGCTTATTGACTTGGAAATAAACAAGAGCGCGCTCGCGAAAATGACGGGCATCGGCAA
>JAISEK010000188.1 GCA_031264145.1 Deltaproteobacteria bacterium | reverse complement strand
GGTCTCATCCACCTGTCTTAATGGTGAGATTGAGTCGTGGGTCAGGAATGGCACGATTCCATTCAGGCCAATTCCGGTTCTGGCTCAGGCAGCCTAGCTGTTTCCAATTGCACAGGTGGAAATAGTTGCGACAAGGACGATTTGACGCGATGGGCCGTCTCCATCAGTCTCTCGTCTTCCAGCGGCTTCAGGACGACGGAGTAGATCATGGCCGGGGTAACGGAATTGACGGGCACGTGCCCTATGCGCGGCAGGATGTGCCGGTCAAAGAACATATCCCTTTTTATGACTGTCGCTCTGGCCATCGATGGATAGAACTGGGCCTTCCACTCCCCGCAAAGACCGGCTATGGTGACGTCTTCCTTGTCGATGTCCGGCGGGGGCTCCTTGAGCCGTTTTCTGAAATCGGCCGCGAGGTCCCTGGCTTCCTTCAAGCTGACATCCGGCCAATGCCCCAGGGAATGCCGGCATTCGTTTTTTTTGGAGCCGTGTTGGATCCTCCAGCTTTTCGTCCCGCTTGGCAAGGTCTCAAGATAAAGCCCGGACATGCCGCCGTCAAAAATTTTATATCTTCTGTCTTTTGGCTTTAGATTCCGTATCTTAAGCTCTGTCAGGGGTAACACGACCTTCATTTTGGGGCCCTCCGCTAGTCCGTTACCCCAGATGTTACCCTAAAAATTTAAGCTTGTATAGCGGCCATAACGGCCATGAGAGCCATAAAAAACGAAACCCCTTGATTTTCAAGGGGTTTCGGAGGATCTTGACTACCTATGAAAGACAATGAAACGCAAAAAAAAGGTGATGGCTCCTCAGGACGGACTCGAACCGCCGACCCGGTGGTTAACAGCCACCTGCTCTACCGACTGAGCTACTGAGGAACAAGGCCTGGTTTTGTTTATCGTTTGAGGGGCCGGGACCAGTCAATCGGCACATTCTACTGATTTTGGCGCTGGCCGTCAAGCTTTATTTTCAGCCGACGGCAAGGGCCGACTTCAGGAAACCAGCGTCTCCAGCTGGCCTCTATTGGCCTCCAGCCAGCTGAGGCCCCTCAGGAAGTGCGTCATGTAGGAAATGGCCTCGTAGTTGTTGATGTTGTCGACGTCGAGATAGTACCAGAGCTCGGTCAGCCAGTAGATTAGGTAGAAGTGGGCCCCGGCCAGCATGCGGACGAAGACCTTCCTCTCGGCCGCAGTCAGGGGGGGCAGGCTGCCCTGGGCCAGGGCCTGGTTATAGCCGGACAAAAAGCCTCGGCAGTCATCAAGGCGCAGGAAGCCGTCGGTCTCCATGTCCCAGGAGCCGCAGCAGTAGACCAGGCCCAGGCAGATGTCGAAGACGCGGGCGTCTATCTTGGACCAGTCGAAGTCGAAGAGGCCCACGGCCTCCTCCCCGTCAAACTTGACGTTGCCGGCGTGGTAGTCGCCGTGGACCGGGAGCTCCAGGAGGGCCTCGTACTCCTCGGGTCCAATGGCGAAGCTCTCCATATATTTGAGTATGGACGGCAGGGTGGAGGCCAAGTTGGCGTGAAAAAGGGTCTCCAGGGGCTGGGCTGTCCTCTCCTTGAAGATCCTGGCGAAGTCGGGGATAAGGACCTTGACCTTGGGCTCGGTCTTGCGCTGGCCGCCCTTGGGAACGAAATCGTGCGTGGCCGCATGGAAGCGGGCCAGAAGCGCCCCCAGGTTGACGAACTCCCGGGGAGTGCTCTTGTTCTCTATCCAGGTGTACTTGTCCTGGCCCCGCAGGAACCGGTAGACGGTAAAGATTCGGCTGACTTCCCGGCCACCCTTGAGCTCGCCTAGCCTCACGAAGGAGCTGCCGTCGGTGGCCGGGAATATGCCGGCCGCCTCGGCGAAGCCTTTGTCCAGGGCATGGCTGATGAGCCCGTGTTCCATGAGGACGTCCGCGTCCGTGGCCTCGACCTTGTACTTCCGGACGAAGTAGTCGTTCCTCTGGCCGTCCTTCTCGACGATCACCCCGAAGCTGCGGTTGGTGTATCCGCCGAATACCTCGTGGATCTCGATGACCCTGCCCAGATCGTAGTGGCGGCCAAAAAGCTCGTGGATCTGGTTATAGAGGACCTGCGACTCGATGGCCACATGGGCCTCCTCGGCGACCCTGCGGCTCTTGACCAATAATTCCCTCCACTCCTCAAACTGATTGGGGGAGACCCCCACTATGGGTTTCATGTTGGAGCAATCCATGGGCAACCTCCTGGTTGGCGAGCTCGGGGGCCCCGGTGGCTGGCGGGCGCGCCCGGAAGGTTCCCCTGGGGGCCTCCGGCCGAACTCCCTGGCCGTCATGGGGCGGAGCTTTCAAGCGGTAACTGGTTGTCCTCTGTCTAAAGCCCTTGATGGCCGTCACCTCCCTGGGCGGCCCAAACTTGTAGATACGGACGGTTCTCGTTGGCATGGGGGCGGCTCCCGGCGGGGCCGAGGAGACGCGCGGGCGATGGCAAAAAAAGAAAAAAAAGAGCGGGGCGGCGCGGAGGGTCTCAGGACGGGAGGCCTCTTCCCCCCGGCCCTCATGCGCGGCCGGGGGGAGGAAGGGCTACTCGTACCAGATGGCCTGGCCGTCTGGCAGGCCGGGGATGTGATCCCTGACCTTCTTGTCGATGTCCGCGGCCAGGGCGTTGGGGTTGGGCTTGGTCAAAATCTTCTTGGCCAAGGCGGCCGCCTGGGCAGCGGCGTTGGGCTTGCCGTCGTTTATCCACTTGCTCCTGAAGCCCCTGACCCCGATGGTCGGGTAGTGGGTGACCTTCCTGAGGTTCTTGGCCGTGTGGGGCAGGACCATGTAGTTGCCGCCTGGGCCGGTCTTGTTGATCAGCTCCAGGCAGAAATCGTTCTGGTCGTAGGGGATGCCCTTTTTGAGATGCTTCAGGTTCAGGGCGATCTCGTTGTCGATGACAGCCTTGGAAAAGTCAAAGGCCATCAGGCCGCCAAGGAGCCCGCCCATGTTGAAGAGATCCGAGCCGGCCAGAAGGGCGGCGGCGGTGTTGAGGCTGGTCTCGTAGCCGTTCTGGACGTCGTTGCTCTGGGAATTGGTCAGGCCGATGTAGCCGCCGGAGGGCACGTTGTAGAAGCGGGCCATCTCGCTGTGGCCCATCTGGAGGATGCCGGTCTCGATGGCCCCAGGGGCGTAGTCGCCGTTGCGCATGTCGCCGACGGTCGAGAGGACCGCATAGATGACCCCGGAGCCGGGCTTGATGGCCTGCATCAGGAAGCTGAGCGACAAAAATTCGGCGTTCCCAAGGGTAAGGGTGCCCAAAAGGCTCATCGGCGAGGTCATGCCGGCGTTGGGGACGATGGTGCCGTAGACCGGGAGCCCCAACTTGGCCAGGTGGACCACCGAGGCCGTGGACTCGACATCGTAGGTCAGCGGCGAGATGACCGGGCAGTAGTGGTGGTTGATGAAGGGCCTCTCGAAGTAGGCCTCCTTCCCGCCGGCGATGGAGTAGCCCAGCTCAAGCACCTTCTCCAGGTCAGGGATGGTCGGGGTGTTGGAGCGGACCGGCTTCTTGCAGTTCTTCAGGGCCGGGTAGAAGCGGTACAGGGATCTCATGTCCGGGGGGGCGTCGTCTGCCAGGATGGAGATGGAAAAGACGTCGAAGCCCTTTAGCTCGTTTATCAGGTAGGCGATGTTGGCCACGTCGCGGCTAGTCCCGCGCCTCTCCTCGCCGGTCACGGGATCGACCACGTTGGGGGCCGACGACCCTGTGACGATGACGGGCCTGTCGCCCGGGAGGGTCACGTCAAGCTCGGGCACCTGGGCGGTGAAGGTATAGGTCGGCGGGACGGAGGCCATCTTCTCGGCCACGATCTTCCTGGGGAACCTTACCCGGTTGCCATCGGCCTTGCAGCCATGCTTGGTGAAGATCTCCAGGGCATCGGCATTCTTGACCACCATGCCCGTCTCCTCAAGAATGGTCAACGAAGCCTCGTGGATGTTCTTCTTTTGCTCGTCGGTGAAAAAATTAAAAAAATTCATATGCTGCTCTGGATCGCCCCAACGCCGGGGCGACCGGCCTCCTTTCCTTATTGGTGGTGGTGGAACGCTGTTTCGGGTAGTGCCGAAAGAAGCCCGCCGGCGCGGCTTTCCTCGGCCCGGCTATGTCAACGGGGCCGCCCTTACCTTGGCTTGGGCCTCCCCGACCAGTGGCCATGCTTGGGGGGGCTGACTCAAGGCCGGCAAGGACATTGGGGGCCCCATAAAATTTTTACGGCTAACTAGCCGTTTATATTCAGTTTACCAGAAAAACTAACATTCGTCAACCATAACGTCGGGACGCAGTTGCCAATTACGCGAGAACAGTCATCAAAGGCCCATCAGGCCATGTCAGGGATGGCCCGGGGAGGACGGCCCCCCCGGGCCTCGGCGCATCAGAGGATCTTGGGCAGGTACTTGGTCCTGTCCTTGCCCGTCTCGGTGATGACGTACTGGTAGCGGGCCTCGCCGAACTCGTCGAAATAAGGATCGACGGCGTCTATGAGCCCCACGGCCTTGATGCTCATCAGATGGTCCTCCATGAAGTCGAAGCTGAACTGCCCCTCCCCGGAGTACTCGTCGAAGAGCTCCTTGTAGATGTCGTTGGCCTTGACGGGCTTGCCGCCGGCCTGGTTGATCATGTGCAGGATCCTAAAGCGCAAGGGTAGAACGGCCATGCCTCACCTTCCATTACTTGGTTTCGCGGAGCCTGAAGAGCTCCCTGGGATTGGCGGAGACCAGGATGGCCCCGCAGGCGATGGCCCCGGCGCCCATGACGAGGTAGATCGTCGGGGTCAGGCCGGTGAAGATGGCCCCGAAAAGGACGCCCCACAGGGCGTAGGTGACGTTCAGGGCCATGGCCCTGGCCACGCCCGTCATGTTCAGGGCCCTGTACCAGTAGATGTAGGAGAAGCCGCCCAGGAAACCGGCGAAGACGTATATAGGCAGGGCCGAGGTGTGCCAGGCCGCCGAGAAGAGCTCCCAGATGGGGGTCGGGCCAAAGCTATTGCTCATGAAGAGGGTCACGACTGGCACGACGAAGATGAAGTAGGCGATGGCGCTGACTCCCTCCCTGATGCCCAGGGCTATGTCGGGATCCAGCATGTCCATGCCGTAGGTGGACAGGAGACCCTCGGAGGCCCAGCCCAGGCAGGCCAGGGTCGAGAGGACCATGCCGATGGCGAAATAGACGTCCTTCTCCTGGCCCTCGCCCAGGGGGGCGTAATAGACCAGGAAGGAGCCCAGGATGCACAGGACGACGCCGATCCACACGCGGGCGGGGTTGCGCTCGCGGAAGATGAAGGTGGCCAGGACGGCGGCCAGGGCCGGATAGGCGGCGGTTATCGGGAGGGCGTAGGCGGCGTTGACGAAGGTGATGCCCAGAAGGTAGCCGCTCATGCCGATGGGCCCGCCCAGGATGGCCCCCAGGCAGACCATCTTGCCCGGCTTGGTCCGGAGGGTCCGGCCATACTCCTTGAACTTGCCGGCCCGGATGTTGTGGACGCCGACCCATATGGCGGCGAAGGTGTCGTGCATCAGGGCCCCGCACAGGGCGGCGGCCACCAGAAGGGCCAGGCCGGGCCCGAATTCCAAGCCCTCACCGCTGAATTGCGGGAGGGTGAAGGGCTCGAAGTTGAGGGCCAGGTACAGAACGGTGCCTGAGGCCCCCCACAGGACGCCCGAGAGAATCCCGGCCAGGATCCCTTTCTTGGCGTGCTTGAGCTGCTTGGCCTCCAAGACAGCCTGAGCTGATTTCGCGCTCATGAATTACCTCCTTAGACTGTTGCGAGCAAGTCCCGTCGGGCTCGGTGGGGGGACCCGGATGGCCCCGGAGCTCAAACGCCCTCGACCACTTTGGCTAGATCGGCCTTGTGGGCCTCGATCCAATCCATGAGCCTGGTTATATGGAGCAGATAGTAGAGGGCCTCGTAGTCGTTGACCAGCTCGGGGTCCTCGTAGAAGTACAGGGTCGTGCACCAGTTTATAAGGTACTGGCAGCCGGCGGCCATCATCACTGGGAAATGCTTCTTCTCGGTCTCGTTGAGGGGCTCGAGACCCTTGAGCTTCTTGAGCTGGCCGTTGTAGCCTTCCAGGAAGTACCGGCAGTCGTCCAGGCGAAGCTGGCCGTCGGTCTCCGGCCGCCAGGAGGAGCAGCAGTAAATCAGGGCAAAGGCGATGTCGAAGAGCCGGACCTCGATCTTGGACCAGTCGAAGTCGAAGATGCCGGTGCACTCCTCGCCCACCCACTTGACGTTTCCGGCATGGAGGTCGCTGTGGATCGGGGTCTCGGGCATCTTGGCGAAGGCCTCGTCCGGTATCTGGTTCTTCTTGATGGTCTCGATAATCGAGGGCAGCTTGGAGTTGAAGAAGGCGTGGAAGATGGAGTCGGGGAGGTCCCTTGCGGCCAGCCTGGAGAACAGATCGACGAACGAGGGCAGGAGGAACTGGATCTTGGGCTCGGCCTTGGCCAGCTTGCCTGGGTTGAAGTCCCGGCCGTAGAGATGGAAGCGGGCCAGCAGGGCCCCGATGTTCCTGAACTCGGTGGGGTTGTTCTCGTTGTTGACCCAGGTCCACTTGTCCTCGCCCTCGAGGTAGTCGTAGACGGCGAAGTAGCGCTTGAGGTCCTTGCCGGTCTCGTCCTTGTCCACCAGGCTCACCATGGTGGTCCCGTTCTTGGACTCGTAGACCTTGGCCGCCTCCTTGAGGCCGCTCTTGAGACAGTAGTTGATGAGGTTGTGCTCGTAGAGGATGTCGTCGGGGTTGGCCTCGGTGTTGAACTTGGCCTTGTACTTCCTAACGAAGTAGTCGTCCTCCTTGCCGTCCTTGACGCAGGTCACCCCAAAGCTGCGGTTGACGTAACCGCCAAAAATCTCGTAGACCTCCGTGACCTCGCCGAGATCATAGTTCTGCTCGACTACTTCCTTGATTTGGGCCCTCACGAAGGCCCCGTCGCTCTCCTCGTAGTTGGCCTTGGCCAGCTTGTAGAGCGAGGCCGCGCCGATGTAGCGCTGATTGGCCGAGGCGGCGGCGGGTGCCGGGAAATGAAGCATCTTGGAGGTATCCATCTTCTTGGCCATGCGATTAGCTCCTTTGGATCCTAAGCCGAAAAGGGTTATTGCCGTCTGGGCGACGGGCTGGGCTAATGGGTGTCCCGCGAGCGGAGGTACCGCCTGGGGACGAAAAAAATTATCTTGCCTGCCAAGGGAAGCCAATTCATGGTTCCTCCTTGGTGCCTGGTTTCATTAGTCTTCTAAGGCCATTCCGTGTGTCTGGGCCTTTTCTGGGGAATTATCCCCCAAGGAAAAGCAGAAAGGGAAAAATTTTCGCCGAAACCGGAGTCGCCCGTGGGCCAATAGTCCGGTAGCACTTTTGGGGAAATGCCCCCTGGGAAAGTGGCCGGCCGCGGGAGGCCGCCATTTGGTTGCCCAAGTTGCCCAAACTGGCCCTGGTGCGGCTACCCGAAAAAAGGCAATACCTCGGCAAGCCTGTCGCCGGCGCGCCAGGCCCCCAGGGCCAGGAGCTCCTCCTTGGCGTGGCCACCTGTGCTCATGGCGAAGGCCTTGACCCCGGCGGCCCGGGCGGCCAGGAGATCCCCCTTGGAGTCGCAGACGTAGAGGGTCTCGGCCGGCTCCGCCCCCATGAGGTCCATGGCCTTGAGGATCATGTCCGGGGCCGGCTTGACGTTCTCGACGTCCAGCTGGCCGACGATGGCCTGGAAGAGGTCAAGGACGCCCAGCATCCGCAGGGGCTTGTCGGGCGTGTCGCGGTTGGAGGCCAGGCCCAGGGCCACGCCCTTGGACCTCAGGGCCAGAAGGGTCTCCCGGCCGCCCTCGAAGAGCTCCATGGCCCTGTACTCAGGCTCGGTCAGGTGATCGGCGTAGGCCTCGTACCAGGCCGGATCGTAGCGGCCCCAGAGCTGGGTCCAGAGCTTCTCGAAGGTGCAGTTGGGGACCGAGACCTCGGCCAGGTAGACCTGGTCGTAGGTCACCTCCCGGAGCCCGAACTCAATGGCCAAAAGGTTCGCGCTGGTCAGGAGGGGCTTAATTGAGTCGACCAGGGTCATGTCGAAGTCGAAGATGGCGTTCCTGAGCGGCATGGTCCCCTCGGTCCCTTTCCCTCTTGGCCGGCCAAGGTCCTTGGCCGGCCGCCGCCACCGGGCCCGCTGGCCGGGGCCGAAATCTCGGCGAGCGGGACCCGTCCGGACAGTGGCGGGTTGGGGTTTTCTGGCCAAGCCGCCCCCCGGGATGGCCAGTGGCCTTCCGCGGGCCCCCCTGGGGGCGGCCTATGTGGAGCCCCCCGCTGGCCGTTCCTGGAAGCCGGCCAGGGTCGGGCGATGGATTGAATGGTCCCTTAGGACAGGCTGCCCTTGGTCGGGTCGAAGTCGGGGTTCTTGGAGGGAACGCCCAGCTCCTTCTCGGCCTCGACGATGAAGCGCCTCACGTCGTCGGCCACCGAGGCCGAAAGCGGCTCGACCTTGTGGTTGGCCAGAAGGTCCTTGGCCTTCAGGAGAGCCACCTGGTAGGCGTCCGGGCTGCCCTGCTTCTTCCAGGACTCCATGTTCATGCGGTCGAAGAACTTGGGCCGGCTCTGGGCCCGCATGAACTTGCGGGTGAGCTTGCTCATCATGTAGTTGCCGTGGGGGCCTATCTCGTGGATTTCCTCGAGATCCAGGTTTTCCTCCGTCACTTCTTCTCCTCGAAGAAGGAAGAGGACCATCTGGAGCATGTCGGAGTCCAGGAGCAGCTGCCCGTAGTCGACCGTCATCCCGCACTCAAGCATTCCCGCCCCGTAGATGACGTTGGACCCTGCCAAGCCAGCCAAGAGGGCTGTGAGCGTCTTTTCGTGGCCGGCCTGGGCGCCGCCCGGGATCTTGCTGTCAGTCTACGTCCCGCCCGTCCAGGAGGGCACCCCGTGGAACTGGGCTATCTGGGCGTTCATGGCCGCCATCATGGCCATCTCGGGGGATCCGACCGAGGCGTCGCCCTTCCTCATGTCCAGCTGGGTCGAGGTCCCGCTCCTGAAGATGGGGGCGCCCTTGCTGACGGCCTGGCTCAGGGTGGCGCAGGCCATGAACTCGGCGTTCTGGACGGCCATGGTCCCGACCATGGTTATGGGGCTGGTGCTGCCGGACAGGGCCATGGTCGTGAAGCGCACCGGGATGCGGTGGCGGGCGCCGTGGATGGCTATCTCGCAGCACTCGCTAACCAGCCTGAGGGGGCTGACTGGGCAGGTGCTTATGACCATCAGCGGCTCGAGGCTCAGGGAATCCTTGTCCCCCCTGACCATGGCCGCCAGCTGGATCATCTTGTCGACCAGGAAGCCGTTGCCGCCGCCCAGGGAGATGGGCTTGGTGGTGTTGTGGATCATGGCCTCGAAGTTGTGCAGGGGGTAGGACTCCGGGTGGACGTCCTGGGAGGCCACGGCCCTGTGGATGATGTCGAACTCCTCTATCCAGTCCGAGAGGCGGGTGATGGCCGCCAGGTCCTTCTTGGTGGAGTCCCGCTGCTCCCCGGTGTAGGGGTCGTTGACCCGGACGCCCTCGCCGAAGGGGGTGAAGCTGACCCTCTTGCCGCCTATGCGGAGGGCCCTCCCGGGATCCCTTCCCCGGACTATGAACTGGGAGGGGGCGCTCTCCAGGGCCGCCTCGACCAGGTGGGCCGGGATGCGCACCCTCTTCGTGGGCCTGTCGACCACGCAGCCGATGGAGTGGAAGATGTCCAGGGCCTCGTCCGAGTCCACGAACACCCCGGTCTTGGCCAGGATCTCAAGCCCGGCGTAATGCGTTTCCTTTACCTCGTCCGGCGTCAAAAGGGTCAGCCCGCAGCCTTTCTGCATGAGCATCCCTGTTTGCACGGCTCGCTTCATTGTGAGTCTCCTTTTAGCTTGTCGCGTTCAAAATTCCCAAAAAAACTACTGGGCCCGGCCCCGGGGCAGACCTTCCGGCCCGTCTGGGCGCTGGGAAGGACTCGGTGTAAGGGGGCTTCCGTCTTTGGTTAAAGGGTGTTCGCTGGGCTGGCCGGCCCATCCAGCCCGCAGAGTTATCTATATTCCAGTCATCTATACGACTTAATTTTTTCCGTAAAGTCCACTATCATAGGATTGGCCCAAGTATAACCCCTGCCCCGAGTCAAGTCAAGCCCAAAGGCTGGGGCCGCCGGCCTGAAAATAATGTCAATGATTCTTAACGAATGGCCTGGGGCACCGTCCAGGCCCGGGCAGCTAAAGGACCGGCCCTCTGGCGTTTTCCCCGTTTCCCGGCCTGGCCGCAAAGGCCTTTCTGGCCCTGGCCCCAAAAAAATTTCCTGACAGCCGGGCCGCCCGTCACCTGCCGGGCCGGCCCAGGCGCGGCCGGTGGGGCGGGGCCATGGGGGCCGTCTTCCCCCTCCAGGATAGCCCAATGGCGGCCACTACGCCAGGGAACTGGTTTTGCCAGTGATTGCCCTCCCCTGCCCCCGCGGCCCCCGGCCGGGGGCCGGGAAGCGATATTCCTGCGTCCCGGCCCTGGTTTGGGCCAGAGGCCCCACTTTACCTTGGACATGGGCCCGCCGAACGGCTATACTTGTCCGCGGGCCCGACAGCCCTGGACCGGTGACGGCCCCAGGCCGGGGCCGGCCGGGGCGATTGCCAAATTTCGCGAAATGGGTTAAGCTGGCCAAAAGCTGGATTTTGGGGCAGCCAGGGCATTCCGGGACGCCATTCGGGCCGCCGGCGCCAAAGAAGCCAGTGGGGGCCACACTTATTCCGCAGCCAGGGGCCGGAAAAGACGCATGGCCGAGAAGATAAGGCAAATCCACGAGTACGTTCCGGGCAAGCAGGCCACGCTGGCCCACATGATCGCCCACCCCAGCCCCGAGCTCTGCCGCCAGATAGGCGTCGACGACAGCGGGGCCATAGGGCTCATGACCATCACCCCGGGCGAGGGGGCCATCATAGCCGCCGACGCCGCCGAGAAGACGGGCGATGTCAGGCTGGAGTTCGTGGACCGCTTCACGGGCTGCCTGGTCTTCACCGGCGACGTGGCCTCCGTGGACAGCGCCCTTCGCGGGGCTACCAGGGCCCTCGCAGAAATCCTGGGCTTCGATCCGGCCCCCGTGACCAGGACCTAGCCGGCCGTGTCCCAGGCGAGGCCCCTGATGGTCATAGGCCCGGTCTCCTCGGGCAAGAGCACGCTTCTGGCCGCCCTGGGCCTGGGCCCCGACGAGGTGAGGAAGACCGAGGCCCTGACCTACAACCAGGCCAGGAGCATCGACACCCCAGGCGAGATGCTCTCGCTCCCCAGGTTCTACAACGCCCTGATCCTCAACTCGGCCAGGGCCTCGGCCGTACTCATGGTCATGGACGGCCAGAAGCCCATCTGGCTGCCGGCCAAGATAGGCCTGGCCCTCAAGGCCGCCGTGGTCGGGGTCGTCACCAAGATTGACCTGGCCTCCGAGGCCTCCCTGGAGAAGGCCGAGAAGGCCCTCGAGAACTCCGGCGTGCCCGGCGTCTTCAGGGTCTCCCCGGTGACCGGCCAGGGGATCCCAGAGCTGAGGGCCTGGGTCGGGGCCCTTGACGGGGGGCCGCTAGGCTGAGGCCGCCCGTCCCGCCGGGTCGTCCGCGAGAATGGGGCCGGCCAGGGATTCGGATTTGCCCAAGACACGACGCTCGATGGCCACAGGCCGGAAGGGCCTTTCTTTTCGCCTGGCAAATTCATATGGATGTCTTCAATATGGATGATTTGGTCTTCCCGGCCCCTCGGAGCCAGGCCCGGAAGACGACGGGCCCCGGGCCGGCTCAAGGGGGGGGGGACCCTCTTCGCCAAGCCGCTCGGGGCCATCTTGGCATCACGCCGACAAGCGGCGCCTTTCTGGAGGTAGTCAGTGATATTAAAGACCAAGCTGGCCGGACGGGTCTACGCCTTCAAAAGCCTGACCGACGTGCTGGCCAAAGCCAACGACGAGAAATCAGGCGACGTCCTTTTGGACCGGGCGGCCAGCACCGTCACGGAGCGCACGGCGGCCAAGATCGTCCTGTCCAACATCACCCTGGGGGACATCTTCGAGAACCCCGTGCTGCCCCCGGAGAAGGACGAGGTCAGCCGCGTCCTCAAGGATGACCTGAGCCTGGGCATCTACTCCAGGGTCAAGGGCTGGACCGTGGGCGAGCTCAGGAACTGGCTTCTGTCCCACGAGACCAGCGGAAACGACATCCTCAGGGTCGCCAGGGGCATAGAGGCCGAGGCGGCGGCGGCGGTGGCCAAGATAATGACGGCCATGGACCTGGTGGCCGCGGCCTCCAAGATCTCCATCCCCTCCACCTGCGCGACCACCATCGGCCTGCCGGGGACGCTCTCGTACCGGAACCAGCCCAACCACCCCTCCGACGACCTCGAGGGCATCAAGGCCTCGCTGTGCGAGGGCCTCTCCTACGGCTCGGGCGACGCGGTCCTGGGGGTGAACCCCGTGGAGGACACGGTCGACAACACCCTGGCCATCTTGAACCTCCTGCACGACTTCATGGACAAGTGGGGGGTGCCCACCCAGAACTGCGTGCTGGCCCACGTGACCACCCAGATGAAGGCCGTGGAGAAGGGGGCCAGGGCCTGCTGCCTCTTCCAGAGCCTGGCCGGCACCCAGCAGGCCAACGACGGCTTCGGGGTCACGGCGGCCATCCTGGACGAGGCCTACGACTGCATCCACCGTCTGGGGCAGGCCCCGGGGCCCAACCTGCTGTACTTCGAGACCGGCCAGGGCTCGGAGCAGTCCATCGACGCCGACGGCGGGGTGGACCTCATGACCCTGGAGGCCCGCTGCTACGGCCTGGCCCGCCGCTACAAGCCCTTCATGCTCAACAACGTCTCGGGCTTCATCGGCCCGGAGACCCTCTACGACGGGCGCCAGATCATAAGGGCCAGCCTCGAGGACCACTTCATGGGCAAACTCCTGGGCATCCCAATGGGCATGGCCCCCTGCTACACCAACCACACCAAGATCAACCAGGACGACCAGGAGATGGCCACCCTCCTGACGGCCCTGGCCGGGGCCAACTACTACATGGGCGTCCCCGTGGGCGACGACGTCATGCTGGCCTACCAGGACACCAGCTACCACGACGACGCCACCATGAGGGAGATCCTGGGCCGGACCCCGGCCCCTGAGTTCTTCGAGTGGATGAAGGGCCTGGGGCTCATGGACGACAAGGGCCGCCTCACCGCCAAGGCCGGTGACGCCTCCATCTTCTATTGACCCGGGCATGGCCTTCCCGAAGGCCCGATTGGCACTGGAAATCCGCTAGGGGGTTTATGATGGTTTCCGAGAATGAGATAAAGAAGTACGTGGCCGAGGTGCTCAGGGACATGGCCGTCTCCGGGGTCCTGCCCAAGGCCGGGCGCGAGGCCGCGCCAGCCGCGGCCGGGGGCGGCGACGTCCTCGCGGACATCCTCGACGAGGACCTCTCCGAGAGGATCGACGTCCCCAACCCGCACAACGTCGAGGCCCTCCGGGCCATTAAGAAGATAACGCCGGCCAGGATCGGGGTCTGGCGGGCCGGGACCCGCTACCTGACGGATACCCTCCTGCGCTTCAGGGCCGACCACGCCGTGGCCATGGACGCCGTCTTCACCGAGGTGCCCGACGATTGGATGGCCAGGCACGGCCTGCCGAAGTTCAGGACCCGCTGCGAGAGCAAGGACATGTTCCTCACCAGGCCCGACCTGGGCCGGCGCTTCGATCCCGACGAGGCGGCCAAGATAAAGGCCCTGGTCGGCTCCCAGAACAGGGTGGTCGTCTTCGTGGCCGACGGCCTCTCGACCACGGCCGTGACCGTCAACGCCATGGACACCATGAGGGCCATGGCGGACGGCCTCAAGACCGCCGGCATAGCAACCTCGCCGCCCTTCTTCGTCCAGTATGGCCGGGTCGGCTCCGAGGACTCCGTGAGCGAGATAACGGGGGCCGAGGTCGTGGTCTGCCTCATCGGCGAGAGGCCTGGGCTCGTGACCAGCGAGAGCATGTCGGCCTACCTCTGCTACAAGGCCTACCTGGACATACCCGAGGCCAAGAGGACCGTGGTCTCCAACATCCACAGGGGCGGCACCCCGGCCGTGGAGGCCGGCAGCTACATCGCCGACCTGGTCAAGATGATGCTCGAGAAGAAGGCCAGCGGCCTCGATCTCAAGCTCTGAGGCGTATCCGAGCCGAAAGAGCAGAGCCCCACAAACACGCCACAGGAGAGACCGTCAAAATGGCAAAGAACGATCCCTTAAAGACCAACATCCTGGCCGCCAAGATCATTCCCAACGTCAGCCCCGATCTGGCCAAGGATCTGGGCCTCAGGCCCGGCGTCAAGAGTCTGGGGCTGGTGACCACCGACTGCGACGACGTGACCTACACAGCCCTGGACGAGGCCACCAAGATGGCCGACGTCGAGGTGGTCTACGCCAAGAGCTTCTACGGTGGCGCGGCCAACGCGAACACCAAGCTGGCCGGCGAGATCCTGGGCGTCCTGGCCGGCCCCAACCCGGCCGAGGTCAGATCGGGCCTCAACGCCCTCAAGGCCTTCATCGAGGACGAGGCCTGGTTCGTCTCGGCCAACGAGGAAAACTCGATCATCTACTACGCCCACTGCATCTCCAGAACCGGCAGCTACCTCTCCAAGATTGCCGGGGTCAAGGAGGGCGACTCCCTGGCCTACCTGATCGCCCCCCCGCTGGAGGCGGTCTACGCCCTCGACATGGCCATCAAGGCCGCCGACGTTAGGATGGCCGCCTTCTACGGCCCGCCGTCCGAGACCAACTTCGGCGGGGGCCTGCTGACCGGCAGCCAGTCGGCCTGCAAGGCCGCCTGCGACGCCTTCGGGTCGGCCGTCCAGTTCGTGGCCGACAACCCCACGGCCTACTAAGGGGGGACGGGCGCCGCGCCGGCCAGCGGGCCGCCCAGGGGGGTGACATGCTATGACAGTCGAAGTCAAGGATAGGGATCTGGTCTCCATCCAGGAGGCCAGGAATCTGGTCATGGCCGCCGACGCGGCCCAGAGGGCCTTCGCCTCCCTGGACCAGTCCGGCGTGGACAGCGCCGCCGGGGCCGTGGCCGCGGCCTGCGAGGCCCAGGCCGAGCGCCTGGCCAGGCTGGCCCACGAGGAGACCGGCTTCGGGCGCTGGGAGGACAAGCTCCTGAAGAACCTCTTCGCCTCGCGGGAGGTCTGGCGCAGCGTCAGGGATCTGAGGACCGTGGGCATCATCAGGGAGGACCCCGCCGGCAGGACCTTCGAGGTGGGCGTCCCGGTGGGCCTGGTGACCGCCCTGATCCCCTCGACCAACCCGACCTCCACGACCATGTTCAAGGCCCTCATCGCCCTGAAGGCCGGCTGCGCGGTCATCTTCTCCCCGCACCCATCGGCCAGGGGCTGCATCATGGAGACCGTCTCGGTCATCCGGGGGGCCCTCTCGGCCCTGGGCCTCCCCGTGGACCTGGTCTCCTCGCTCTCCATGCCGACCAAGGAGGCCACCGCCGCCCTCATGCGCCACGAGCGCATGAACCTGATCCTGGCCACGGGCGGCAACGCCATGGTCCACGCGGCCTACAGCTCCGGGACCCCGGCCATCGGCGTCGGCCCGGGCAACGGCCCGGCCTACATTGAGAGGAGCGCCGACATACCCCTGGCCGTCAGGAGAATCTTCGACTCCAAGACCTTCGACAACGGGACCATCTGCGCCTCGGAGCAGTCCATCGTGACCGAGACCTCCATCCGCCGGGAGGTCATGGACGAGATCGGGCGCCAGGGCGGCTACTTCCTGCCCCCCGGCGACTCGGAGAGGGTCGAGCGGGTCCTCATGGGCCCCGGCGGGACCATGAACGCCAAGCTGGTCGGCCGCACGGCCGAGCACATCGCCCAGACGGCCGGGGTGACGGTCCCCCCAGGGACCAGGGTCCTCCTGGGCCAGGAGACCAGGGTCGGCGAGAAGTTCCCCTACTCCCGGGAAAAGCTCATGCCCGTCCTGGGCTTCTTCGTGGAGGACGACTGGGAGAAGGCCTGCCACAAGTGCATCGAGATCCTGTCCCTGGAGGGCGCCGGCCACACCATGGCCATCCACTCCCGCGACGAGGCCATAATCCGCGAGTTCGGCCTGAAGAAGCCGGTCTCGCGCCTCATCGTGAACGCCCCGGCGGCCCTGGCCGCCATCGGGGCGGCCTCGGCCCTGGCCCCCTCGCTGACCCTGGGCTGCGGCGCCATCGGCCACAACTCGACCTCTGACAACGTGGGCCCACTGAACCTCATCAACATAAGGCGCGTGGCCTACGGCCTGAGGGAACTCGACGACCTGAGGGCCGCCGCCCCCCCCGGGCCCGGGCCGCGGCCGCGGGAGGCCCCGCCTGACCAGGCCTTCGACGAGCTGGTGCGCCTGGTGATGGAGAGGCTGGCCTCGGGCTAGGGGACGGCCTTGGGCGGGCCCCCGCCCAGGGGCGCCCAGCCTGGTCCCCATGGGGACCCCATGCTATAGTGTTACCCGCGTCCCCGCCCCTTCCCGGGCCGGCGCGGTGACGACCGACGAGAACAAACCATCTTTCAAGGCCCCCGGGACCGGAAGGGCCCACAGGAGGACCATCACATGGCAACCAGCAATCAGCAGGCCCTGGGCCTGATCGAGACCAAAGGCCTGGTGGGGGCCATAGAGGCCGCCGACGCCATGGTCAAGGCCGCCAACGTCACCCTCATCGGCCGGGTGCTCGTGGGCGGCGGGCTCGTGACCGTCATGGTCAGGGGCGACGTGGGGGCCGTCAAGGCGGCCACCGACGCCGGGGCCGCGGCCGCGGGCCGGGTCGGGGAGCTCAAGAGCGTCCACGTCATCCCCAGGCCGCACCAGGAGGTCGAGCTCATCCTGCCGACCCTGGACAACCCCGCCCCGCCCAAGGCCTAAGGGCCCTGCCCTCTCCTGAGGCGAGGCTTCTCGGCGGGCCACGGCGCCCCGGCCGAATGATGGAGGCATACCGTTATGGCTAGCGATTCTCGGGCCCTGGGGCTGATCGAGACCAAGGGGCTGGTGGGGGCGATCGAGGCGGCCGACGCCATGGTCAAGGCGGCCAACGTCACCCTGGCCGGCAAGGTGCAGGTGGGCGGCGGCCTGGTGACCGTCCTGGTCAGGGGCGACGTGGGGGCCGTCAAGGCGGCCACCGACGCCGGGGCCGCGGCGGCCGGACGGGTCGGGGAGCTCCTCTCCGTCCACGTCATCCCCAGGCCCCACCCAGAGGTGGAGGCGATCCTGCCCCGGGCCGGGGGCTAGGGTGGACGACCCGGGACCCGCCCCGCCTCCAGCGGGCCTAGGGCCCTTCCTCGACGCCCTCCAGGGCCGGCAGGAAAGGCCGCTGCCCCCCGCTGACGGCCAGGAGATCAGGGTCGGGCTGGACCTGGGCACCTCCTCGATCGTCCTGGTGGTCCTGGCCGGCGACGGCTCCCCCCTGGCCCTGGCCAGGGAGGCGGCCTCGGTGGTCAGGGACGGGCTGGTGGTCGACTTCAACGGCGCCCGGCTCGTCTGCGGGCGTCTCAGGCGGGGACTCGAGACCGCCCTGGACCTGTCCCTGGACCGGGCGGCCATCGCCGTGCCGCCCGGCACCTCCGAGCGCGACCAGGCCACCCACCGCTACGTCTGCGAGGCCGCCGGCCTGGAGGTCTGCGGCGTCTTCGACGAGCCGGTGGCCGCGAACCTCCTGCTGGGCATCAGGGACGGGGCCCTGGCCGACCTGGGCGGAGGCACGACGGGGGCCGCGGCCTTCAGGGACGGCCGGATGGTCGCCTCCTTCGACGAGCCGACCGGCGGGCACCACCTGAGCCTGGTCATCGCCGGCCACGAGCGGATGCCCCTGGAGAAGGCCGAGGCCTTCAAGACGGACCCAGCCAACGCCAAGGCCGTGGCGGCCATGGTCGCCCCGGTCCTGGCCAAGATGGGCCGCATCCTGTCCAGCGGCCTGGCCGGTCTGGACGTCGGCGTCCTCCATCTGGCCGGCGGCTCGGCCGCCGCCCCCGGGGCCGGCCCGGTCATCGCCCAGGAGACCGGCCTCAGGGTCCTGGTGGCCCCCAGGCCCGACCTGGTGACCCCGGCCGGGATCGCCATGGGCTGCCGGCCTTTCAGGCCTGGACCGCTAGCCGGCTAGGCCACCCGGCCCTGCGTCCCAAGTCCCCCAGGCCCCTTTCCGGGCGGGCGCGGCATCCGCCCCCAGCCACCCATCCCAGGCTGTCAGGAGCGCCACAGTGATTATCAACGACGAGCTGGTGACCAGGATCACCGAGGAAATTCTCAGGCGCCTTAGGGCCGCCGGCCATGGGCAGGCCCAGGCCGCCAAAAGGCCGCCCCTTCTGGTCGTGGGCCCCCTTTCGGCCCTGGGCCAGGGCTGCCGGGACGCGCTGGCCGCCCGCTTCGATCTGGTGCCCATCTCCGGGCTGGACCAGGGTGGACGCCCGGAGGCCCCGCTCCTGGTGACCTCCCTCGGGCTCCAGGCCCTGGTCCAGGTGGCCTCGGGCGACGAGGGCTGCACCGAGGAGGGCCGGGCCATCCTCTCGGCCCTCATCGCCGGCCGCCCGGCGGTGGCCCTGGAGAGCGGCCTGGCCTGGCGATCGCTCCCGCCCACCGCGCCCAGGGTCCTGTTGTCGCTCTACCAGACGTCCGAGGCCCTTCTCAAAAACGCCGGCCTCAGGATAGCCCCCGAGTCCGGCCTCCTGTCCGCCCTCACTGACGGTCGGGCCCCCGCCCCGGCGGCCGGCGGGCAGCAGCCCGGCGCGCCCGCCTGCTGCCCAGCCCCGCGGGGAGCCCGGGTCCTGACCGAGTCCGCGGTCTCCGCCCTCTTCCCCGAGGGCTCCTCCGGGACCCTGAGGCTGGCCAGGGGCGACATCCTGACCCCCCTGGCCCGGGACCTGCTCCTGGCCAGGAAGATAGCCGTCTCGAGAGAATAGCGGAGAGACCGATGATAATAGGCAAAGTCCTGGGCAACGTCTGGGCCACCAAGAAGGAACCCAAGCTGGAGGGCCGCAAGCTCCTGGTCGTCAAGACCTCCGCCTCCAACGGCAACAGCGAGACCATCGTCTGTGTCGACACGATAGGCGCCGGCATAGGCGAGGACGTCCTGGTGACCAAGGGGAGCGTGGCCAGAAACGCCCTGGGGGAGGCCGACAGCCCGGTCGATGCCGTCATCGTGGGCATAATAGACTCCCTCGAGGTCGACCGCAAGCTCCTCAAGTGAGCCGCCCGGGCAACTCTATCGCAAATAAAGCGCGAAGGCCTTCCGGCCCCAAAGCCATATTCCTGGAGGACATGATGGGAGACATTGACAAGAAGGCCCTGGAGGCCATGGTCAGGAAGGTCCTGGCCGAGCTCCTGGCCGAGGCCCCCAAGGCGACACCTGGCTGGAAGACCGTGGATCCCAGCGGCATCATGTCGGTGCGCACGGCCCAGGTCAGGCCGGAGCCCTTCGACACCGGGAAAGCCGGAGACCGCGTTTTCCTCAAGGACATCTCGGAACTCTCCGAGAGCCCCCGCCTGGGATTCGGGGTCATGGAGATGGACCGCTCCGTCTTCAAGTGGACGCTCAACTACGACGAGGTGGACTACGTCATCGAGGGCACCCTGGAGATCCTAATCGACGGGCGCAAGGTCGTGGGGCAGGCCGGTGACGTCATCTTCATCCCGGCCCACTCGACCATCGAGTTCTCGGCCCCGGGCCTCACCAGGTTCTTCTACGTGGTCTACCCGGCCAACTGGTACGAGCAGTAGGCCCCGCCGGGACCGTCCTGCCCCTTTTCACCCAGGCCCTCCGGCGGGGAGACACCCATGGCAGTTTTGACCGAGAGCGAGCTCAGGCGCATCCTCATGGACCGCACGGTCCCGGCCTGGACCATCCCCGCCGGGACCGTGCCCACCCCGGCCGCCCTTGACTTCCTCCGGGAGCGGGGCATAACGCCGGTCTTCGAGGGGCACGGGGTCAAGGACGCCTCGTTCAGGGCCCTGCCGCCGGGCTCCTTCGAGGGGCCGGACGGGGCGGTCCTGGACCACAAGCCCGAGGGCCTGACCCATCTCTCCGGCCGCCGGCTGGTGGCCAAGAACCACCCGATCATCGCCTTCCGGGGCCGCCTCGACTCCCTCTGCGCCCGCATAGTCTCGGCCCAGCTGGCCGGGGCCCAGGCCGGCCGGGACGATTTCGTCTCCGACCTCGAGGAGGTGCTGGAGTTCGCGCGCCGGCTCCTCCCGTGCGAGCTCAGGGGCGAGAAGGTCCCGGAGATGTTCCTCTGCGGCCTCGACGCCAAGGGCATCAGGGAGCGCAGCCACAACCCGCTCTCCTTCTTCGGGCACCGCCACATGAGGACCTCCTGGCGGATGGGCCCCCTCTCGGTGGCCCTGAACGAGCTCAGGGCCCTGGTCCGGGAAACGGAGCTGGCGGCGGCCAGGGCCTTCCAGGACCAGGACGGCCGGACCGGCCGCGAGGACATAATCACGGCCCTCAACCGCCTCTCGAGCCTCTTCTACGTCCTCATGTACAAGTATCTCCCCGAGGGCTTCGTGCCCGAGGGGGCCGGGATCTGAGGGGGGCCTCGGCTTGGGCGAGAGCCTCATAAGCGTGGGCATCGACCTGGGGACGACCACGACCCAGGTCATCTTCAGCCGCATCACGGTCGAGAACGTGGCCGGGGCGGCCTCGGTGCCCAGAATCAGGATAGTGGGCAAGGAGATAATACACCAGGGCCGGATCCGCTTCACCCCCCTCCTGGCCCCGTCAATCATCGACGCCGAGGCCGTCCTGGGGATGGTCCAGGAGGAATACCGGCTGGCGGGCCTGACGCCGGCCGATCTGTCCGCCGGGGCGGTCATCATCACCGGGGAGACGGCCCGCAAGGAGAACAGCCAGGCCGTCCTCCGGACCATGAGCGGCCTGGCCGGCGACTTCGTGGTGGCCACCGCCGGGAGCGATCTGGAGTCCATCCTGGCCGGACGGGGGGCCGGCACGGCCGAGATGAGCAGGCTCTCCCCCGGCCGTCCCCTGGCCAACCTGGACATCGGCGGGGGCACCACCAACTCCGTCGTCTTCCTGGAGGGCCAGCCCCTGGACACCTCGTGCCTGGACATCGGCGGCCGCCAGATAACCGTGGACGGGAGCGGCCGCTACGCCCGCGTCTCCCCCAAGTACGCCGAGCTGGGGCGCCGGCTGGGCCTGGAGCTCGAGGAGGGCCGCGAGGCCAGCCTGCCCGACCTCTCGCGGCTCTGCGACCGGCTGGCCGCCATCATGGCCCAGTCCCTGGGGCTCTGCGGGGGCGACCAGGCCGACCTGGATCTCATGGTCACCGCCCACCCCCTCAGGTCCAGGCACAAGATCCACGGCCTGACCTTCTCCGGGGGCGTGGCCGACCTCATCTACGGCCAGCCGGGCGGGGATCCCTTCCTGTACGGCGACATCGGGCCCGTCCTGGGCCAGGCGGTCCGGGACTGCCCCCTCTTCGGCCAGGTGGAGATCCTGCGGCCAAAGGAGACCATCAGGGCCACCGTGGTCGGGGCCGGCTCGAACTCCCTTGAGCTCTCCGGCTCGACCATCACCGTGAGCCACCCGGGCCTCCTGCCGCTGAAGAACGTCCCCATCCTCAAGCTCACGGCCGTGGACGAGGAGGACGGCTACCGGCACTTCTCCTCCAGGCTGGCCGAGAGGATCTCCTGGTTCCGGGAAGGCGAGGACGGGGCCTTCCAGACCCTGGCCGTGGCCTTCCGGGGCCCGGCCAACCCCTCCTACGACCAGGTCCTGGCCCTGCGGGACCGCCTCCTGGCCGGCCTGGACGACTACCTGTCCCAGAACGACCTCCTGATAGTCGTGGTCGAGGAGGACCTGGCCAAGAGCCTGGGGCAGGCCCTCAGGGCGGCCCTGCCGTCCAGGAAGATCGTCTCGCTCGACTCGGTCAAGGTCGAGAACGGCGACTATATCGACATCGGCCAGCCAGTGGCCGGCGGCAGGGTCGTCCCCGTGGTCGTCAAGACCCTCGTCTTCGGCCAATGACGGCGGCCCGCCAATGACCCCCGGCGCGAAAAAGCCGGCCGGCCAGCCGGCCCGCCCCCGGCGGCCGGCCTTCGGGACCAGGACATGAACAAGGAAGAATTGACAGCGGCCGTGGCCAGTTCAGGCGTGGTCGGGGCCGGCGGGGCCGGCTTCCCGACCGCCATGAAGCTTGCGGCCAGCCCCGAGTTCGTCCTGGTCAACGGGGCCGAGTGCGAGCCGCTGCTCAAGGTTGACCAGCAGCTGGCCGAGGCCAGGGCCGACGAGCTGGCCGAGGCCCTGGACCTGGTCGTCCGGGCCCTGGGGGCCAAGGCCGGGATCCTGGCCCTCAAGGAAAAGTACCATGGGGCCGTCGAGGCCCTCTCCAGGGCCATAAGGGGCCGCCCGGCCCTCTCCGTCAGGACCCTGGGCAACTACTACCCCATGGGCGACGAGCAGGTCCTGGTCTACGAGGTCTTGGGCCGCATCGTCCCCGAGGGGGGCCTCCCGCTGGCCTGCGGGGCCCTGGTCCTGAACGTGGAGACGCTCCTGAACGTCTCCGCGGCCGCCCTCCGCGGCGCGCCGGTCACCCACAAGTACCTGACCGTGACCGGGGCCGTGGCCAGCCCGGCCACCTTCAGGGTGCCCGTGGGCCTCCCCGTCGCCGAGGCCATAGCCGCGGCCGGCGGGCCCACGGTCCCAGACCCGGTGGCCATAAACGGCGGGCCCATGATGGGCCGCCTGGAGGAGGACCTCTCCGTCCCGGTCACCAAGACCTCCAAGGGCCTCATAGTCCTTCCCCGGGACCATCCCAGGGCCGTGGCCAAGCGCCGGGGCCTGGGGCAGATGATGCGCCTGGCCAAGACGGCCTGCTGCCACTGCATGTTCTGCACCGATCTCTGCCCCCGCTACCTCCTGGGCCACGCCCTCAACCCGGACAAGGTCATGCGCCTGGCCTCCTACGGCCAGACCGGGGAGGGGACCGCCCGGGCCGGCCAGGTCTTCCTCTGCTGCGAGTGCGGCCTCTGCGAGCAGGCCTGCGTCATGGGCCTCCAGCCCTGGCGCCTGAACCGCGAGCTCAAGGGCCGCCTGGGCCCCGCCGTGGCCAAGGCCCTCGCCAAAAAGACCCCCGCCGCCGTCAACCGCTTCCGCGAGATGCGTCGCTACCCCATTCCCAAGCTGGTGCAGAAGCTGGCCCTGGGCCCCTTCGAGGCCCTGGCGGCCCCCCTTTCCGACTTCCCCGGCCAACCCCGGCGGGTCCGCCTCCTCCTCAGGCAACACCTGGGGGCCCCCTGCCTGCCCGTGGTCAAGGAAGGGGCTGAGGTGAGGCTGGGCGACCTCGTGGCCAGGGTGCCCGAGGGGGCGACCGGGGCCCCAGTGCACGCCAGCCTTGACGGCCGAGTCGAGACGGTCGACCAGGACTCCATCACCGTCTCGGCCCTCTAGCCCAGGGCCCGGGCCGCCCGGGCAAAGAACCCGAGATTCCCGCCGGCCCCGGCGGGCCAGCCAGGATCGACATGAGCACCGCCCTAGGACTCGTAGAATTCAAGACCGTGCCCGTGGCCGTGGAGGCCACGGACGAGATGCTCAAGGCCTCGGAGGTCTCCCTGGTCCTGGGCACCCCCATCTGCCCTGGCAAGTTCGTGACCATCGTCTCGGGCCAGGTGGCCAACGTGACCACCTCGGTCGCCAAGGCCATCGACGCGGCCGGCCTCTTCCTGGTCGAGGCCCACGTCGTCACCAACGTCGACGACTCCGTCCTCCCGGCCGTCTCCGGCACCAACCAGGCCGACCGCCTGGAGGCCCTGGGGGTGGTGGAGACCTTCGCCGCCATCTCGGCCATCCGGGCCGGCGACGCCGTGGCCAAGGCGGCCAGGGTGACCCTCCTGGACATCCGCCTGGCCCGCGGCCTGGGCGGCAAGGGCGAGGTCTTCTTCACCGGCCAGCTGGGCCAGGTCGAGGCGGCCAGCAAGGCCGTCGAGGAGCGCCTTGGCCATGACGGGGCCCTGGTCAGCTCCGTGGTCATCGCCCGTCCCCACAAGGACCTCTGGCCGGCCCTCCTGTAGCCCCCCAAGCCTTTTGGGCCAAGGCCCAGTCCCCCCGCCACCACCTTGCCCCAACTCCCGGACCCTCTGGGCCGCGCCCCCTCGCCATTTCCCCCATGGCCGGCGGCCCCATATCGGGCCGCCAGCGCTGGTCCCAGGGCACTCCCAGGACCGCCCGCCGGGCTGAAAGAGGGGAGTTCCTGGCCGCCGCCAGCGGTCCCATGTCCCTCGATGGCCCCGTCGCTCGGATCGCGCCTTTTCTCCCCGCGCCTAACGGCCCGTCCCCTGGATTTCCCCGGAATTTCCCCCACGGATGCCTGGATTGTCGGCCCAAACCAGGGATCGGGAATCCCCTGTCAGCCTCTATTCCGGAAACGGTAGATCTCCTTGAGCCTTTCGAGGATTTCAAAGACCACGGGGCATACCTCGGCTGAGTAGACGACCGAGAGCATTCTCGATAACCTGCCAGGCCTGTCGGTGTACGGATAGCCCTCGCAGACGGCTGGCCTGCAGCTCTTTATGCCGCACTGGCCGTTATCGCCAAGGAACTCGCAGGGGCGCGCCTTAAACGCATGCTGCCCATCGTCTTCCACCAGGTGTGCCGCGGCAAAGTCGCTCGCCGATTGTCCGAGGAACCCGGCGATGGCCGCCACCTCGCCATCATCAAGAGTTATCGTGAGCGACTTGCAGCAGTTATTGCATTTGGAGCAGTCGTAGTCCGAGAACAGTTCCTTGTGCAGCCGCAGGAAATGCGCGTCCAATTCGTCATCATCGGCGCGGTTTTTCAGGAAAGCCCGGAATCTGATGTTCTGCCCCTCCAGTTTTTCCCCCTTAGATTTCACCTTGTCAGGAGCTATCACGATTATCACCTCCATCAACCGTGTTCAACGCGGCGTCATCGCCTTAGCCGGCGTTTGAGCGGTCCATGGGCCCGCGTGACGCTAAGCGCAAGAAAGGTATTGCCAGAACGCCGTAGGCCCTTTGAACTTCCGGCTTGTCATCTGGCAACTGTCTTCTGCATGTGTCAAACTCGATGCGGGCGCAACCCCCCGGAAAGACCAAAAAAGACCAGACTTGACTGCCTTTACGCCCTATCAGGGCTTGATTTTGGCGGATCTCGAGAAAGCAGGCACCGTAATCGGCATCAAATGCCCTCGACCAACCGCCTTTGGACCCATCTCCTCCTCTCCTCTCCGATAGCCTATCTCAAGCACTGGCAAGACAGTCCCTGGCAGAGAGGACTCCGTTCGCATCGGCCCCGTGTCGGAATTGTGGCTGAATCAGAGACCTGCCATGACCCGCGGCACACCCTGAAGAGATTCTGACACTCCGACCACGCGGACGCCACCGCCTCAGGCTCATGGCCGTCGGCCTGCCAATGGCCGAGCTGGACGACAACGGGAGGCCTCGGCCAGTCTGGCGGGACATGCGGCCGGCCCGAAAGGACCAGCCATGCGGGCTGCTGGACGAGCTGGCCAGGCCCAAACGCGACACCCTGCTCGTGGTCGGCATGGCCTTCTACTGGGGCATAAAACTCGCGATGCGCTTTTTCTGGAGCCGCAGTATGCTTTATTCGTCGCAAACCCACAAACTGGGCGGCATAAAATTCGCCTTTGCCTGATTTTTCACATCAACCACCCATGTAAAGTATTACTTCTTTGTGATTTCCCAGTAGCCAGACCTATCCGAGCCGACACGACCAATGGCCCCAGTGTCACGGAGTTCCTTTATTACTCTTGAAATCGTGCGAGTAGACAGCCCTGTCATTTCAGATATCTTCTTCTGTGTTGCTTTGGGTTCTGTGAAAATTGCGTTCAAAATTTTACCGACGTTGTTTTCCTTGCCGACATCTACGCCAGGATCTACGCCAGGATCTACGCCGACATCTACGCCAGGATCTACGCCAGGCGACATAAGTACTCTACCATAGTTTAAATTCTTCAACGTCACGACAAACGACTGCTCTGTCGAACGAAAAACAGGCACTGCATCTTCTGAAGAATATTCGTCAATGATTTTACGTAATCCACTGCCACGACGCTCCATCAACCTCAAACGACTAAAAATGTCGCAGATAACTGGGTTGCGGCGTATCGATGGTACGTCATCAATGTTCAAGTCTTGAATACGTTTGCCATCTGGCATACCGCCTGGCGAGACTATCTCAAGTCGGTCATCGTACATATCGATATGAATTTCGCTGCCCTGAATCATATAGTTGCGGTGGACGATGGCATTTAACACGGCCTCGTGGACAGCCACAGCTGGGTAGTCTGGAAACTCTATTCTGCCGGAGCCTGTCTTTTCCCATTTTACAGAAGAATTATGGCGGACAAACTTCAGCGAGTCATTTAGAAGGGATATCGCGCTGTTCTGGAATTCATCGTTATCGAGCGCATCGATGTACAGCCCTCCCTTTTTCAGGCCATTCCATCGCGTACAGAATACCCGCGACTGGTATATTGGACATTGATCAGCGAACAGTGCCCCAACGAATGTCAGCATGTCTTCATCTGTGAGCATCCCAAACGAATGGTAATCCCTAGGCTTGTCAATCGAATTGCCTGTCCGTTGTTTATACGTCGCCTCGAAAAGCGTATAGCTATAATCCGAGAAACGGTACTTCGTGTCGGTGGCATCAAATGTTTGATGCCACCCTTTCAACACCAGTTCGTTGAGTATAGCCGCAGGTGCGGGTACAGATTCATTGCCAACACGATAATATGCGATCTTGTTTCCATCACCGACGTAGTAATAAGGCGTATTCGTACCGCCCGAGATCTTCATGCGCAGTATGTCTTTTCCATCCACATGGAGAGGTTCAATCACGATTTTCTTGATAGAAGGCTCAATGCGAGCCCTGATGAGTTCGCTGACCTGTTCGGCGGCTTGTTGCGGGTTGGCAAGCCCGACGATGATACCCCCATTGGACACGCCAACATATATACTGCCACCCAAGCCATTGGCAAATGCACTCACAGTTTTGAGCCAGCTGCGTGGCTTATTCATCTCAATAGCAGCCTTAAACTCGTATTCAGTAGCCTCTGCAATGAGAAGTTGATTTAAAGATTTCATTTTATCTGCCTTTTATTTGTTTTACATATTAAATTTATATTACTAATTATATATTTAATCTTTAGATACTATTCATAAAAAATACTATATTAAAACATTTTAAACAAAAAGTAAGCCCCTATAGGAACCATACGTTCCCATAGGGGCTAAGTCTCGTGATTCAGACAGGGAGGATCGCCCTGCCAAGCCACTCCGGCATCATATTTTCGGGTCCCGCCATTGGGCATCAAGACACTGGAAAAGACTTGCCAAGCCCCTGGTCAGGGTTCGCAGGGCGTGGGCTTATCCCATGGGGGTAGCTTCACATGATATCTAATTGCCAGTGTCTATAAAGTCCCTTGATGGTGATGCTGCCGCCACAAAAGGCTGTCGTTTTGAGTTTCGATGAGTTAAGCCTTTAATAGCCAACATCGAGCCTGATCATCATTAAGTCTTGCATGGTTTTGGGGAATAACCAGTTGTTCAAGATGCCAAAGCCTCGTTGGCCTCAAAAACCGCAACGGACGATAACGGCAATTATCTTGTCTCGTATCAAGGAGTCCCAAAGTGGCCGAGGGCGATGAGAGCCTATGGGAAGAGGGAACGGGCCCAAAAGGCCTTCTCGATTTTTGTTGGTGCGCCATGTAGGACTCGAACCTACAGCCTAATGATTAAGAGTCATTTGCTCTACCATTGAGCTAATGGCGCAGCCTGAAACAAACCTTATAGCGTTTTGCCTCCATGATGTCAAGCCTAAAATAAAGGCTTGAAATCAAAGGATGTTACGTCCTGAGTGGTGCCCAGAGATAGACCGGGGCTCCCAAAAGCCCAATGGCCCGGTCGGCTTTTGGCCTCGGCCCTGGTCTATGCTATACTAATTTGAGGGAAAAGCAATTATTCGTTCTCCTCGCCGCGACCACGGGCTCCCCGGCACGGGCCTGGACTGGCTCATTCCCTTCCTCCCAGCCACTATGGAGGCGCAAATGAAAGTATCGCTTGGCCCCAAGACCATCGCCTTCCCCCTTCCGGCCTATCTGGTCGGCTCCTATGACGTCGATGGCCGGCCCAACGTCATGACCGCCGCCTGGGGAGGCATCCTGTCCTCGGATCCGCCCTGCCTGGGCGTCTCCGTGCGCCCCAGCCGCTGGACCCATGCGGGCATCGTCAAGAACAAGGCCTTCACCGTGGGCTTCCCCGGGTCAAACATGGCCCGGGAGACCGATTTCGTGGGCCTGTATTCCGGCAAGGGCCGCGACAAGTTCAAGGAGGCCTCCCTGACGGCCGCCAGGAGCCAGCTGGTGGACGCCCCCTACGTCGACGAGTGCCCGGTGGTGGCCGAGTGCGCCCTGGAGAAGACCCTGGAGCTTGGCAGCCACACCCTTTTCGTGGGGCGCGTCCTGGACGTCAAGGCCAACGATGGCGTCCTCTCCGACGGCCAGCTGGACATGGGCAAGGTTGACCCCCTCGTCTTCAGCCCCGAGGGCGAGTACTTCCAGATAGGCCCCTTCGTGGCCAAGGCCTTCTCCGTCGGCAAGTACCCGAAATAGATTTCCCGTCACAAATTGCTCTTTGGAAGCGCGGTCCCCATGCACGATCTCTCCCCGGAATTCCTTATCGGCAGGATAATAGCCCTCCTGGGCCTATCGATAATCCTCATTTTCTTCGGCCTCAAGCTCAAGATGCCGGCCATAGTCGGTTTCCTGCTAACCGGCATCATGGTCGGCCCAAGCGGCTTTAGCCTCATAAACGACCCCAAGCAGGTCGAGGTCCTCTCCGAGCTGGGCGTGGTCCTCCTGCTGTTCACCATCGGCCTCGAGTTCTCCATCCAGAACCTCCTCAAGATCAAGCGCCTGGTCCTCCTGGGGGGCAGCCTCCAGATGCTCCTCGGGGTCGTCCTCATCACCCCCGTCGCCATGCTCCTGGGCTTCCGCTGGAACCAGTCCATCGTCTGGGCCCTTCTTCTGACCCTGTCCTCGACGGCCATAGTCCTCAAGATCTTCCAGGACCGGGGTGAGATCGACGCGCCCCACGGCCGGGGGGCCTTCGCGGTCCTCATTTTCCAGGATCTGGCCGTGGTCCCCCTGATGGTCATCTTGCCAATGCTGGCCGGGGCCGAGGGCGGCGATCCCCTGTACCTGGTGGCCCTGAAGGTCATCGGGGTCCTGGCCGTCGTCATCGTCCTGGCCATCTGGGTGGTCCCCCTCCTGATGAAGTGGGTGGCCCAGACCAAAAGCAACGAGCTTTTCATGTTCACCGTGGCCCTGGTCTGCCTGGGGACGGCCTACCTGACCGACCAGGCCGGCCTCTCCCTGGCCCTGGGGGCCTTCATGGCCGGGATGGTCCTGGCCGGCTCCCCCTACGCCTACCAGGCCATCGGCTCGGTCATGCCCATGCGGGACATCTTCACCAGCCTGTTCTTCGTCTCCATCGGCCTCAAGATGAACGTGGATCTCCTGATCGCCAACCCGGGGATGACGGTGGGCCTGGCCGTGGCCATCATGGCCGTAAACGTCCTGGCCACGGGCGTGGCCATGAAGGTGACCGGGCTCACGACCAGGGTGGCCATGCTGATTGGCTTCTCCCTCTGCCAGATCGGCGAGTTCTCCTTCGTCCTGATCAGCAAGGCGTTCGAGCTCAGTCTCTTCCAGCCCAGCGAGCTGGAGATATTCCTGAACGTGGCCGTCCTGACCATGGCCATGACGCCCCTGGCCCTGGCCCTGGGCCGCTTTCTTTCCCTCAAGATGGCCGACGTCGGCGCGCCCGAGATCCAGGGCCCCAAGGTCGAGGCCAGGGACCACGCCATCGTCGTCGGCTTCGGGGTGGCCGGCCAGGGCGTGGCCAGGGCCTGCAGGCTCACGGGCCGCCAGTACGCCGTAATCGACATGAACCCCTCCAGCGTCCAGGCCTTCCAGAGGCAGGGCGAGCCCATCATCTTCGGCGACGCCGTCAACGAGCACGTCCTCGATCACGTCGGCATCCACCAGGCCGCCATGCTGGTGGTGAGCATTCCCGATCCCCTGGCCACCAGGCGCATAATCGTCCAGGCCAAGACCATGAACCCCAGGATCTACATCCTGGCCCGGACCAGGTTCCTCCTCTCGAAGGACACCCTGACCAGCCTGGGGGCCGACGCCGTGGTGGCCGAGGAGTTCGAGGCGGCCATTGAGGTCTTCGACCGGGTTCTCACGTTCTTCAAGGTGCCGGAGGAGGACAAGCCCCTGCGCCTGGCCGAGGCCAGGGCCGCCGGGCCGTCCGATTTCCGGAATCCCCTGGGAAAATGACCGGCCGCCCCCGCCCTGGGGAGGGCCGGCCGGCGCTGGACTTTTCACGCCTTCCAGGCTAGAATAATGTCAAGTTAAATCTTTGCCTGGGCCGGCGGCCTCCCTTCCCGCCCAGGCCCGACGCCCCGGGCCAGCCTGGCCCCGGAGAAGCCGCATGCCTGCCATCTTTGCCGCCCGATGTCGCCCCGGCCACCCTTTCGGAGCCAGGGGGTAGAACGACCAGGGACCAGACCGCCTCCGTTTTCCCGCCCCCTGGGCCTTGCGCCCCCGCCCAAGGCCCGTCCTTCTTCCCTTCCGCCCTTGAGTTTCAAAAAAACAGAGGCCACATGTCCCCTAACCCCGCAGAGAAGACGTGCGAGTACAAGATCGCCGAGCTTGAGTACATCGCCGACGACGCCCCCAACCTGGAGGCCATAACCAACCGGCTCTCGGCCATGAGGGCCGACCTCCCGCTCCTGGAGTACGTCACCTCCGTCCCCAGGCCCTCGTTCGCCGCCGCCGAGGAAATCATCGGCCTGGCCCGCCAGATCATCTTCCCGGGCTTCTTCGAGCCCCAGCCGCCCGCCACGGAGCTCAACGTCAAGTTCTCCATCGGCCAGACGCTGGCCAGGCTGTTCGCCGCGCTGACCAGGGAGACCTGCGCCGCCATCCGCCACGACCATGTCCGCTATGACAGCCTGTGCTCCAACTGCTACCAGCAGGGCCGGCTCACGGCCATGGAGGTCATCCAGACCCTGCCCAGGCTCAGGCTGGCCATGGCCTCGGACGTGCTGGCCACCAAGGAGGGCGACCCGGCGGCCGGAAACCACCTCGATCAGATCATCCTGTGCTACCCAGGGCTCTTCGCCACCCTGGTCTACCGCCTGGCCCATGAGCTCTGGATCCGCAATGTCCCCTTCGTCCCCCGGATAATGACCGAGTTCGCCCACAGCCAGACCGGCATCGACATCCACCCGGGGGCGTCAATCGGCACCAGCTTCTTCATCGACCACGGGACGGGAGTGGTCATCGGCGAGACCACGGTCATCGGGGAAAGGGTCCGGCTGTACCAGGGCGTGACCCTGGGGGCCCTGTCCCTCCCCAGGGACGCCGGGGAGAGGCTCAAGGGCCTCAAGCGCCACCCCACCCTGGAGGACGACGTCATTGTCTACTCCGGGGCGACCATCCTGGGCGGCGAGACGGTCATCGGGGCCCGCTCGGTCATCGGGGGCAACGTCTGGCTGACGGAGAGCATCCCCCCGGACACCAAGGTCTTCATGAAGAAGCCGGAGCTGATTATCGTCCCGAACCAGGGAGGCTCCTGAACGCCTGGCCCCAGGCCGGCGCGGGAATTGGCCGCCATATCGCTTCTCCCACGTAAATACCCCCCTGCTCAATTAAATAAAAAAACGGGCCAGGCGACGGGGCCGGGACGGCCCTGGGCCGCCGCCAAAGACGGGGCCGCCATGGGACATCCTCCCAGCCGGCCCCGCCGCGGCCCCAGCCCGCTGGCCCCTGGTTCCTTCCTCGGGCAAAAGCCCCGTGCCGTTTGGCCGAGTGGGTAATGTCGATAATTGTTGCTTTTTTCCCCGTCCAAAGTATAATTGGTTAATCTAGCCCTTTGCGCCCTCAGTGGGGCGCCATCCGAATGGGGCCTCTATTCCGGAACGACTCCTTTCCCAGTCCCAAGGCCACGGCAACGAATTTCTTTCAGGAAAAGGCCTCGAGCCTGGCCAGGGCCCCAGGGCCAGGCGGCATTCTCACCGCCGATATTTGACATCTGAATATATATATTGTCATGTTACTCGCAGTTAATTTCGACAGGTTAAAAGAAAGCGCTCCCACGTTCGCAATCTGGTATCTTTCAGGGGAGATACAATGGCCGCCGGCATCCTAATCAGCGAGAAAAGGCAGCTCCAGCGGCGGGAGCTCATCTATTACCTCAGGGTCAACGAGCTTCTGACCAGCTCGGAACTGGGCCGGCTGGTCGACATACACATAAAGGGCCTCATGCTTATTGGCAACAAATCGCTAGATGTTGGACAAGAATATCTAATCGGCATCGAGTTGCCACGAGTTCTCTCGGAACAGGGGCTGCCGCAGATAGGGGCCAAGGCTCGCTGCGTCTGGGTCAGGCCGAGCCAGGCCAGGCCCTTCAGCGAAAGCGGCCTGATGTTTTTGGAAACACACGAGGAGGCCCAAAGGAGCATCAGCATGCTGATCGACCTGTTCGCTCTCCCCGACGTCATGCTCAAGGCTTGATTCTCAATATGACCACAGTCAATTTTGGCGGCCTGTCCCTGGCCGCGGCCAACTCCAGCGAAAAGCTCGGGGAACTCCAGGCCAGCCTGACCACGCCCCAGTCGATCTCCTCGACCGACACGCGGTATATAATCATCATCGCCGTGGCGGTGGCCATGACCATCCTGGCGGCCGGCCTGATCAACTGGCGGCGGCGAAGGCGCAGCAAGGCCAACAGAGGCTGGTCCTCCATCACCAACAGCCAGGCCATCTGGGAAGTCCTCTCCAAGGCCGTCTCCAGGCAGGCCCACTTCACCCTGGACATCTACGAGGCCACCAGGACGCTCAACTTCAAGGGCAGCCTCAACGGCCTGGAGGACGAGACCTTCCTGGTGCTGTCCCTGGCCGAGGCCCCCTCCGCCGACGCCGACTTCGACGACCTGCCGGGGGTCATCCACATAAACTTCCGGCCCTCGGTCAAGGAGCCGACCGAGCACTACCAGTTCGCCACCAAGGTCATCACCGGCCGCTTCGTCAAGGTCGGCAACTGGCGCGAGGCCCAGATCCTCCTGCCGATCCCCAAGGTCATCACCAGCGCCCAGAGACGCAACTTCCTGCGCCTGGAGCCGACCGGCCAGTTCGCCTTCGGGTGCTCCCTCCATGAGGTCCACGAGGGCAACATCCCCAACGTGGCCGACCTGGAGACGGTCTGCAGCGGCGAGATCATGGACATATCCATAGGCGGGGCCCAAATCAGGCTCGCCAGCAACGTCACCCTGCGCGAGACCCAGCGCTTCATCGGGGTCATGGAACTGCCGACCCAGGACCTCAACGTCGAGCTGTCCGAGCAGACCCTGGTGGTCCTGATCCAGCTTTTGTCCCAGGAATACGTGCAGCAGGCCACCGAGGACGGCCAAAAAGGCCACAACGTGCTGAGGGTCAGGTTCCTGGGCCGGTATCTCAGGGACAAGGCGCAGAAGGTCTGGACCTACAGGGGACTGACCCAGACCTCCCTAGAGGATCTTTCATATTGGATGCAGGCCTACCAGCGCTACCAGATCAAGAAAAAGCTCTACCTTCTGCCCCCGCCAGACTACCACCGCCCGCCCAACATGTTCCCCTCCCAGCCGCCCAAACGCCCCCCCCTGCGCGGGGAATGATCTTTCGCTTGACAGCCTGGCCGTCAAGAATCGGCGGGCAACCAGAAACACCCAGAAAACATAAAAATGACCAATCATGACGCCCATCAACATGTTTTTATTTTGTCATACCTCTTAAAAGCAGACTTTTTACAATCTCATCAAAATTAGAGTTATATTTTAACAATCAAATTATATGTTAAAAAATAACATTATTCGCCATAAACTTATATAAACTATTATTTCTGTTTAAACATAATGACCGCCCCAGGCCAGCCCGGGCCCAGCTGCCCCGCCCCCTGCCCGGCCGCTTCCTACAATTTACCAATTATTTCGCCATGTTGTCGCCGCAATCCAGACAGCGGTCTTGAAAACTGGACCGACTTCGGGGTAAAGTTAGCCTGGCCCGCGGCCCGGCACCGGCCATGGGGCCGTATCTTCAAGACCCCGACCCACGCTTGGCATATTTTGGCCTCCATCTTCGGCCAGGGCCCCATCAAGGAGCAGCCCCATGGGTTTTATCAAGGGAATGGCCTCCATGTCGCGCTACCGGCTCCTCGAAGAGCCGGAGGGCGGGCTCACGGACGAGTTCGTCCAGCGGAGGCTGGAGGAGAACGCCTTCGTGGACATCGAGGAGACCAGCGAGGAGTCGAGCCTGGGCTGGGTCCAGATCTTCGACCAGCTGTCCTCGGCCTTCCCCCCGGAGGACTGGCGCTTCGGCGAGATTCTGGCCTTCTCCCTCCGGCTGGACGAGCGCAAGCTCCCGGCCAGGACCCTCTCGCGCTACTGCGCCATCGGCGAGGCGCGCTTCGCGGCCCAGACCGGCCACAAGCCCAACTCGGTCAAGAAGAAGGAGATAAAGGACGCCCTGAGGCAGGATCTCATGAGGCGTTCCCTCCTGGACACCAAGCTCCTGGAGGTCGTCTGGCTGGCCGAGAACAACGAGGTCTGGCTGGGCGCGACGGGCGAAAAGGACCGGGCCCTGTTCGAGGAGGCCTGGGCCCGCACCTTCGGGCTGGGCCTGAGGCTTCTGGTCCCGGTGACCATCGGCCAGGAGATCCTCAAGAAACCACTCCTGGGGCAACTCATGGCCTTGAGGAATCCCTCCTCCTTCGGCGAAAGCGAGTAGAAATGGCCCAGGAAAGGCACGTGGATTTTTTGGAGCTTTGGCAGGAAAAAATGTTCCTGGGGCAGGAATTCCTGACCTGGCTCTGGCTCAGCTCCGAGGTCGACAACAAGTTCGCCGTCCCCGGCGGGACCGAGATCGAGGTCTGGTTCGAGAACTCCATCAGGCTGGAAATCGGCCAGGGCCAAAGCAGGAAAAGCGTGACCTGCCAGAGCTCAGGCCAGGAGGACGGGTCGGGGTGGGCCGAGGCCTTCACCGCCGTCTGGAGGAACAAGAAGGTCAGCAACGCCAGGCTGAGGATCAGGAGCGACGAGCGCGAGTGGGCCCTGACGCTGCCTTCCGACACCCTGAGCCCCAAATCGGTCAAGCTCCTGGCCGGGGCCGACTTCAAGCAGGCCGAGTCCGGCAAGGCCGCCCTGGCCGGGGCCCTCCTGGACAGGACGACCTTCCTCGTCGAGCTGGCCAACCTCCTGGAGAACCTCCTGGGCCTCTTTTTGGGCCTCAGGCTCTCCCAGGCCTGGGAGACGGAGGAGCTGCCCCGCCTGAAGGGCTGGGTGGCCCGCTGGGCCCAGGAGGGCCAGCCCGGCAACCCCTAGGCCGGCACCCCCATACCGGGCCCATAGCCCGTCCCCAGTCTGGCTGCCGCCTGGGGAGCCCTACCCACAAGAACAAGCCGACATGCGTTTCAAGAGATTTCTTTTCGGGCTCTGGTACCTGCCCATCTTCGTGGTCCTGACCATACTGAGCGGCCTGGTGTGCCTGGCGGCCAGCTGCTTCTCCAAGCACCTCTGCAGGCGCATAACGAGCCAGGTCTGGGCCCACATAGTCCTGGATCCGGCCTTCATCCGGGTGGAGATCGTCTCCGGGCGGGAATTCCTGCCCGCCCCCGGGGACGGCGGCTTCATCGTCTTCGCCAACCACCGCTCCCTCCTGGACATCCCCACGGTGGCCAGGGCCACCGGCCGGGCCATCTCCTGGGTGGCCAAGGCCGCCCTGGGCCGCATCCCCGTGTTCGGCTGGACCCTCAGGCGGGCCCACATGCTGGTCGACAGGGCCGGGGGGGCCGAGGCGGCCAAGCAGATGCTGACCGAGGCCGCCGAACGCCTGAGGAACGGCGAAATCATGGCCATCTTCCCCGAGGGCACCCGCAACAAGTCCGCCGAGCCCCTGCTGCCCTTCAAGAAGGGCGCCTTCATCCTGGCCAAGCACACCGGGGTGCCCCTGATCCCCCTGGCCATCCTCAACAGCGGCCCGCTGTGGCCCAGCGGCTCGTTCCTGCCCCGGCCGGGGCTCATAAGGGTGGCCATCGGGCGGCCCATAGCCGCCTCCGGCGGCGCGTCCCTGAACGCCCTGGCCCAGGAGGCCCAGGCCGCCCTGAGGGACCTCTACCTGGGCCTGGGCGCGCCCACGGCCTGAGCCGCGAAATGGCCCTCTGCCGCCCAAGCCCCTTTCCCCTGGAATCTATTCTGAGGCGACGACCCTCTGCCGGAACTCCCTGGCGGCCCTGGACGGCTCTTCCCAGGGCCGCCGGTAGCTGAGGACAGCCTCGCCCTCCCCGGCGGCGACGGCCCTCAGGCGGAAGACCTGCTCGCCCCCGGCGCCGGCCAGGCCAGGACGCCCGGGCAGGAACTCCCCGGGGCCCAGCCCCTCCAGGAACGGCGGCAGGCTGGAAAGGATCCAGCCATAGCCTGTGGACGGGTTGGACGGAAGGCGAATCTCGAATTCCTGCCCCACGGCGGCCCGGATCTCTGGCCCCATCCCCACGGGGGGGCCATCGGCCAGGCCGGCGGCGGCGCCCAGGGCCAGCAGGACCACCAGGAGGGCGAGACAGCGGGCCAGGGAGGACACGCGGAGTCCCCCCTAGGCCCCGGAGGCCAGGTCCCCGGGCCTGGCCCGGGCCGGGATCCACCTCACCAGGGTCTGGAAAAGCTCGCTCACGTTGATGGGCTTGTTCACGTGGTCGTTCATGCCGGCGTCCAGGCTCAGCTGTCGATCGTTGGACATGGCGTGGGCGGTCATGGCCACTATGGGCAGATCCCCGAAGCCCATCCCCCTGATGGCCCTGGCCGCCGTGAGCCCGTCCATGACCGGCATCTGGACGTCCATGAGGACCAGATCGAAGCTCTCGGACTTTACCAGGTCGACCGCCCTCTGGCCATCGGAGGCGATGGTGACCTCGAAGCCGGCGTTCCCCAGGAGCTTGCTGGCCACCAGCTGGTTCACGTCGTTGTCCTCCACCAGGAGGATTCTGGAGCCGGCGATGTCCCTGACCAGGGCCTTTTCCAGCTCGGCCGTGTTCTTCCTGCCCCTGCGGCCGCTTGTCCGGGGGCTGCCGTTGAAGAGCTCCATCAGGACGTCGTGGAGATGGCTGCTGGTCACGGGCTTGGTGAGGACCTTGGCCACCCCAAGTTCCCTGGCCGCCCCCAGGACCTCGTCCCGGTCGTAGGCCGTCACCATCACCAGGACGGAGGTGTCCCTCAGGACCCCCTCCTCCTTGAACCGGCGGATGGTCTCGAGGCCGTCCATGTCGGGCATCTTCCAGTCAATCAGACAGAGGTCGAGGTCGCTGGGCTTGCCGGCCAGGCCGTCCAGGGCCTCCTGGCCCGAGACGAAGCCGGTCACGGCCATCTCCTCCCTTTCCAGGGCCGCCTTGATGATCTCCAGGGCCGTGGGGTTGTCGTCGACCACGATGGCCTTGAGTGCCTTGAGGTTGACGGCCGGCCTCTCTAAGTCATCCGGCGGGGCCTGCCCCTCCGCCAGAATGACCGTGAAGCAGAAGGTGCTGCCCTCCCCTGGCTCGCTCTCGCACCAGATGGTGCCGCCCATCATCTCGCACAGGCGCTTGGAGATGGTCAGGCCCAGGCCTGTGCCGCCGTAGCGACGGGTTATCGAGGCGTCGGCCTGGGTGAAGGCCCTGAAGAGCTGGCCTCTCTGCTCCGGGGTCAGGCCGATGCCGCTGTCCCTGACCGAAAAAAGCAGTCGGACCTGGCGGCCCAGGTTCTCCTTCAGCCTCACGGCCAGGTCCACTGACCCATTCTGGGTGAACTTGACGGCGTTGGATAGGAGGTTATTGATGATCTGCCCCACCCTGACCTGGTCGCCGACCAGGTGGACGGGGACGTCCCCGGGGAAGTCCAGGCCCAGGTCCAGGCCCTTGGCCTCGGCCTGGGACAGATGAAGGGAGATGGACGACTCGACCAGGGTCCTGAGGTTGAAGCCGGCCCTCTCTATCTCGAGCTTTCCCGCCTCTATCTTGGAGAAATCCAGGATGTCGTTGATGATCCGCAGGAGGGCCGTGGTGGCCTGGCTGATGCGCTGGAGGTACTCGAACTGGACGTCGGTCAGGTCGGTCTGCAGGACCAGGTGGGTGAGGCCCTGGATGGCGTTCATGGGCGTGCGTATCTCGTGGCTCATGTTGGCCAGAAACTCGCTCTTCGAGCGGGCGCTCTCCTCGGCCAGCTCCCTGGCCAGCCTGGCCTCCCGTTCCTGCTCGGCTATGGCGAAGAGCTCCTGCTCCATCTTCTTGCGGTTGGAGAAGTCGAAGTGGCCGCCCACCACCCTCAGGGGGCCCCCGGCCTCGTTCCTGGCCATGACCCGCCCCACGTCGTAGGTCCAGACGTAGGTCCCGTCCTTGCGCCGAAGCCTCACCTCGAAGGCCATGGAGTCGTTCTGGGGCTTGGCCAGCCTCCTGATGGAGTTCTGGACCATGTCGATGTCGTCGGGATGGACCCACGACAGCCACTCGTCGAGCGTGCAGGCCAGCTCGCCCTCGCCGTAGCCGACCAGGTTCAGGAAGATGTCGTTGTAGGAGAGCCTGTTGGCCTCGACGTCCAGATCCCAGGACCCGAAGCTGGCCGCCTTGAAGAAGAGCTCCATCTGCTCCTTGCGGAAGGCCAGGTCGGCCTCTATCCTCTTCTGCTCGGAGACGTTGAGCATGACCCCCAGGAGCCGCGTGGGCCGGCCATCGTGGTCCCTCTCGGCCACCTGGCCGCGGCGCATGACCCAGACAGTCTGGCCGTCCCGGTGGAGCATCCGGGTGACCGACTCGAAGTAGGGCGTCAGGCCGGCGCAGTGGTCCATGACGGCCTTGTAGTTCTTGCCCCGGTCGGGCCCCAGGACCAGGTTCTCCAGATCGGAGTCGGACCGGCCCAGCTCGGGGAGGTCCCGGCCCAGGATCTGGGCGCAGTTGGGGCTGTAGTCCGCCTCCAGGGTCAAAAGGTCCAGGGAAAAGACGCCCACGTTGGCGGCGTCCATGACCGCCGAGAGCCTGCGCTGCTCGGCCGTCAGGGCCCGGCCGGCCTCGTCCTTGGCCAGGAGGGCCTCCGTAAGGGCCAGGCGGGCCAGGCGGTTGTTGTTGATGTCCGTGACCAGGCCGACCAGGTGGACCGCCCCGTCCCCTAGGCCCTCCATCTGGCCGCCGCTCAGGCCCACCCAGCGGAACTCGCCCCGCGAAAGGCTCATGAGCCTGGCTTCCTGCTCCAGGTAGTCGTCCTTGCCCTGCAGAAGCCCGTCGAGGCCCCTCAACAGCCCCTGGGCGTCATCCGGGTGGACGAAAAGGCCCAGAAAGTCGCGCATGCCCATGACCGGGCCAATGGTCCCGTCGCCGAACAGCGAGAGGAAGCTCTCGCTGACCGTCATGACCGCGCCGTCTACGTCATCCGCGGGAATGGCCAGGTCCCAGACGCCGATGCCACCCTGGAACAGGTTCTTGGCCAGGCTGTCAACAGTTAGCCCGGAGAGATTGTTTTTGTCGTGACCGTAAACCATCGAAATCTATATCCGCTTAAGCCGCCAACGCGCGAGGAGGGGGGCCGGGGCCACTGGGGGCCATCCGTGGGGCAGGCCGGTAAAAAAGCTCTTCCGCCGGCATGGTCCCGACCAGGGCAAGGCCATGGGTCAGGCCCAGACGGGGTTGCGGTCGTTTTGGATATATATTACCCGCCTCGGGCCAAAAAGTCCACCGCCCGATTACGCAACCTCAGGCCGCACCGGGGATGGGTTTCACGTGGCGTCCCAGAGTGTCCAGGCTTTTCGCTGACTATAAACTTAATTAATCACTTGGCGTGCCAAAAATCACCGAATTAGAGGATTGCGGGCCATTTCCCCGCCGTCTGGTCCAGAAAAGACGGCCCCCTTGGGGTTGGCCCGTTGTCGCCGCCAAGACGACCTGAAATTTATTGTCCCCTTGGCCCCACTCCGGACGACGTCTCAGCATGTCTCGGCCTGTCAAACCACTTCCAGGGCGATCCCGAGAGGCCAGGCCAATCAAGCTCAACATATTAAGCAGTTTAAATATTTATTTCTAATCAAAATATGCAATAACTATATATAGTTATTGCATATTATCATATGCCTATTTGAAATAATTTATTAACTGCATAATATTATTATCTATTATTAATATATCTATGGCATATATTTATATAATAACAATAATTATAATATATATTATAATTATTGTTTTATAATTTTCTTATTACTCATTTAAATATATAAAAGAATAATTTTTATAAAATATTTCTATATTAAACTGTAATATGTGCAATATTTTTTATAAATATAAAATATTGCACATATAAATATTGCTAACTTTTAGAATTTTTTTGTTTGCTATATTTTACTATTTTTCACTATTTCGTGCCTGAATATCCGTGGCCCAAAAGATGTTGACGTTGGCCAGGGGACTCATTCCCGCTGGTCCCTGGGAATGAAGCCCTCGATGACCTCGAAACCGCCCAGCCAGAATTCGTCGTCCAGCGGGCCCAGGCCCGCCT
>JAISEK010000138.1 GCA_031264145.1 Deltaproteobacteria bacterium | reverse complement strand
GAGGCCATCGTCCCAGGAGCTGCGGCCGGCCCAGAGGTCCTGGGCCAGCTCCATGGCCTTGGGCAGGAGCGGGAGGTCTCGGGGGAGCCTGGCGAAGTCGAGCCTGGGCCAGCCGCTCTGCCGGAGGCCCAGCTCCTCGCCCGGGCCCCTGAGCCTGAGGTCCATCTCGGCCAGGGCGTAGCCGTCGTGGCTTTCCGCGATGGCCGCCAGGCGGGCCCGGGTGACGCCGGATGGCTCCCGGGAGGGCACCAGGAGGAAGTGTCCCTGGCCGCCGCCCCGGCCTACCCGCCCCCTGAGCTGGTGGAGCTGGGCCAGGCCGAAGAAGTCGGCCCCCTCGACCAGCATGACGTTGGCTGCGGGGACGTCCACGCCCACCTCGACCATGGACGTGGCCACCAGGACCCGGAGCCGGCCGGACCGGAAATCGGCCATGGCCCTGGCCCGCTCGTCTGTCGAGAGGCGGCCGTGGAGGAGCCCCGCCTCGTGGTCGGGCAGGAGCCCCCTGATGACGGGAAGGAGCCTGGCCGCCTCTGGCCGGTCGGAGTCGGCGTCGCCGGCCTCGATGCGGGGGCAGACGACGAAGGCCTGCTGGCCCTCCCGGACCAGGGCGGCCAGGCGGGAGCGGGCCTCGGCGGCCTGCGAGGGGCCGAAGACCGTCGTCAGGGCCCGGCTCCGGCCCGGGAGGATGCCGGCCATGGAGCTTATGTCCATGTCGCCGTAAAGGATGGTGGCCAGGCTCGAGGGGATCGGGGTGGCCGAGAGCGACAGGAGGTTCACGCCCGGGCTCTTGCCCCTGAGGGCCAGGCGCTGCTTGACCCCGAAGCGGTGCTGCTCGTCGATGATGGCCAGGCCCAGGTCGGCGAAGATGGTCCCTGGCGAGGCGAGGGCCTGGGTGCCGATGGCCAGGGAGGGGGCCCCGGAGGCCAGGCTGGCGAGTATCTTCCGGCGGGCGGCCTGGGGCTCCCGGCCGGTCAGGAAGTGGACCGGCAGGCCCAGGCCGCCAAGGAAGTCATGGTGCTGGCGGGCCAGGATCTCGGTCGGGGCCATCAGGGCCGCCTGCCGGCCCTGGGCCAGGCAGGAGACGGCCAGGGCCGCGGCCACGGCCGTCTTGCCCGAGCCGACCTCGCCCTGGAGGAGGCGGTTCATGGGCCTTGGGGCCAGTAGGTCGGAGAGGATCTCCCGGGTGACCCGCTCCTGCTCGGGGCTGGGCCTGAACGGGAGGCTGTCCCATAGGCCGGCGACGGCGGCCGCGACGGCCGGGGGCGGGTCCACGGGGGGCCCGGCTGGTCCCGGCTCCGGGCCGGCCGAGAGGATTATGAGGCGCCAGAAGGCCAGCTCCAGGGTCGAGAGGGCTCGCCAGGCCCGGCTTTCCCTGGGTCTCGGGAGCCGGCCCCTGGCCCCGGCCGGGGGCCGGTGGACGGTGGAGAGGAGGCAGGCCGGCTGGGCCAGGCCATGGGCGGCCAGGGCCTCGGGCGGGAAGAGGGGCGGGGCCAGGGCGATGTCGTCGACGATCTGGGCGACCAGCTTGCGCCTGAAGGGGCCGGAGAGGCCGCCCAGCGGGTCATAGGCTGGGAAGACGCCCATGATGGCCGACAGGGGGGCGGCCTGGGGGACGTCAGGGGAGGGTGCCGGCCAGAACTCGGGGTGGGTAAGGTTCCAGCGTCCATTCCTGAACTGGGGGCGGCCGTAGACGTGGAAGAAGTCAGCCTTTCTCAGCTCGGTCTGGAAATGCTTGAGGGCGTTGAACCACCACAGGTTGGCCACGAGGTCGCCGCAGGCCATCTCGGCCTTGAGGAAGCGCGACGACGGGGCCAGGCTGAGGCCCCTTTTCTGGCCCAGGAACAGGATCTCCTGGCCCTCGGCGGCCTCCGATAGGTCACTGACCCTGCGGCGGTCCTGGTAGGACGAGGGGGGCAGCCTCAGGAGGTCCCAGCAGGACGACAGGCCCCGGGCCAGGAGGTCCCTGGCCCGGGCCGGGCCCAGGCCGGGGAGGACCGTCAGTGGCCGGCATGGGAAGGAGTCGGGGGGAAAGAGGTTCATTTGACCAGGAAGACCGCCCGGTCGGCCCCGATTTCCCGCCCCTCCCTGAGGGCCCTGGCCTCGACGACCTGCCGGCCCCTGGCCAGGGTGACCGGCACGGAGGCCCGCCCGGCCCCGCTGACCGCGCGCCTGGCTATCTCCCGGCCATTGTGGGAGACCACCAGCTCGTCGGAGCCGGGCGCGGCCTGGACGATGGCCATGATGGCCTGGAACTCGGGCGGGAGGCCTGGGTCCAGGGCGTAGATCTCGCCGGACTTGGGGCTCAGGAGCCCGAAGCCTGGCCGCAGGCCGACCACGGGGGTGCCTGGCCGGCCGGCGGGCCTGGCCATGCGGGGGTGGTCGCACCTGGGCCCTCCCGCCGTCCCGGCCAGGAAGTACTCGATTCTCAGGTTGGGGCAGTCGGGGCCGGCCGGGAGGCCCGAGATCGGGCAGACCTGGACGGCCTCCACGCCCGGGGGCCTGACCAGGCGGGCCGGCGGCCGCAGCTCGGCCAGGAGGTCGGCCACGGCCCTCCACAGGTGCCCGGCCCCGGTGATGCCCGAGACCCGGCTCATGGGCCGGGCCTGGAAGTTGCCGGCCCAGACGCCGACCACGAAGCCGTCGGTGTAGCCCAGGCACCAGTTGTCCCGGAAGTTCTTGCTGGTGCCCGTCTTGACCGAGGAGGGGTAGGGCGTGGCCAGGGGGCCGCCGGCGCCGAAGCCGGTGGCCCGGGCCTGGTCGTCCGAGAGGATGTCAGAGACGATGAAGGCCGCCCCTGGGCTGATGGCCTGCCTGAGGCCCGAGCGGGCCCGGGCGGCCTCCTCCCCTCCCAGGATCATGACGGGGGCCACCAGGCGGCCCCCGTCGGCCAGGGCGGCGTAGGCGGAGGAGAGGTCCAGGAGGGTGACCTCTCCCCCGCCCAGGGCCAGCCCCAGGCCATAATGCTCGGGGGCCCGGGAGAGGGTGGAAAGCCCCAGGCCCCTGAGGTAGGCAAGGACCTCGTCGACCCCCAGCAGGGAGGTCAGGTTGACGGCCGGGAGGTTCAGGGAGCTGGCCAGGGCCAGGCGGGCCGGGACGGGCCCATGGCTGGCCCCGGAGTAGTTGCGGGGGCTGTACGAGCCGCCGGCGACCACGAAGTCCGCGGCCTCGTCGTTGACGAGGGTCGAGGCCGTCAGGGCCCTCCTCTCCAGGCCGAGGGCGTAGATGAAGGGCTTGAGGGCCGAGCCGGGCTGGCGCGGCTTGGCCACGCCGTCGATCTGGCCCTCGTCGGGGTCGAAGAAGTCGGTCGAGCCGACGTAGGCCAGGACCTCCCGCTCCGGGACGCTCAGGACGACCACGGCCACCTGGGTGAGGCCCTGGCCCTTGAACCTCTCGGTCGTGGCCCGGGCCATCTCCTCGATCCTCTCCTGCAGCTGGAGGTCGATGGTGGTGGCGACGGTCTTGGGCGGGAGGGCCGGAAGCGTCTTGGCCGCCTGGGCGGCGAAGTGGGGGGCCCTGAAGAACTTGCCGGCCTGGGACAGGGCCAGGGGCTCCTCGAGGGCCCGCCGGGCCTCCTCGGGGGCCAGATGGCCGCCGGCTAGGAGCCGGCGCAGGATCATGTCCTTCCTGGCCAGGGAATTGGGGCTGGGAAAGGGGCCGGGCCTTCCTGGCCGGGCCGGGAGGCCGGCCAGGAAGGCCGCCTCGGCCGGCGAGAGATCGAGGGCCGTCTTCCCGAGCCAGGCCTTGGCCGCGGCCTGGAAGCCGACGTTGGGGCCGCCGACCGGGGCCGAGTTCAGGTAAAGGGCCAGGATCTCGTCCTTTGGATGGAGGCGCTCGATGCGGAGGGCCAGGAAGATCTCCCTGAGCTTGCGGGGGATCGAGCGGGAGCCCTGGTCCAGGCCGCCGGACAGCCGGGCCAGCTGCATGGTGATGGTCGAGAAGCCGCTGACGACCTTGCCGCCCCTGAGGTTCTGGCCCAGGGCCCTGAGCATGGCCAGGGGGTCGACGCCGGGGTGGAGCCTGAAGCGCTTGTCCTCGGCGGCGATGACGGCCTCGACCAGGAGGGGGCTGAACTCGTCGAGGCGCCTGAGGTCCCGGCGGCCCATGGGCGGCGGCCAGATCTCCCTGAGGACCAGGCCATGGCGGTCGGTCAGGGTGACCGTGTAGTCCCACCGGGCCTCCCGGCCCAGGGGATCGGGCAGCCAGCCCAGGGCGAGCCAGAAAAGGCCCAGGCCAATCGCGATGGCCGGGACGGCCAGCAGGAGGGCGGTCCTCATGGCCTTGGCCCGTCCCCGCCTGGGCCGGGCGGGCTCCCCGGGCTGGCGGCCCTTCCTGGGGCCGCCGCGGGGGCGGGCGGTCACTTCCGGCGGAGGATGGGGCCAGCGGCGGCCTTGACGGGCCCGCCGAGGCGCCTGGCTGTGGCCGGGGAGACCATCTCCTAGGAGGCCGCCGAGACCTGGGCCTTATGGGCGGGGCCCAGGGTCTTGCGGATCAGGGGCCCGAGGTAGGCCTTGGGCCAGCACTCGACGAAGGACTCGGCCCCGGCGGCGGCCAGCCCCTCGATGGTCCTCGTCCACAGGACGGGGCTGGTCATCTGCCTCTTCAGGAGGTCCCTGAGCTCGTCGGGGTCGTCGGTCGGGTGGCCCGAGGCGTTGGGCGAGACCGGGAAGAGGGGCCTCGCGAACTCCGTCTCGTCCAGGATCCGGGCGAAGGCCTCGGAGGCATGGGCCATCAGGGGGCTGTGGAAGGCCCCGGTGACCGGCAGAGGGACGGCCTTGCCGCCCTTGAGGCCGGCGAAGCGGACGGCGGCGGCCACGGCCCTGGCCTCGCCGGAGATGACGGTCTGCTGCGGGGAGTTGAAGTTGGCGGCCACGACCTGGCCCTCGTGGCGGGCCAGCTCGCAGACGGCCTCGACCATCTCCGGGGCCAGGCCCAGGATGGCGCTCATGCTCCCCCCTGCCCCCTCGGCCGCCCTGGCCATCAGCTCGGAGCGCCGGGCCACCAGGGCGAAGGCCTTTTCCTCGGAAATGACCCCGGCCAGGGCCAGGGCCCCGTACTCGCCCAGGGAGTGGCCGGCGGCGAAGGCCGGCTCGACGCCCCTGAGCCTCAGCTGCCTCGCGGCGGCCAGGCCCACGGCCAGGACGGCCGGCTGGAGGTTCTCGGTCCTGGAGAGCTCCTCCAGGGGCCCCTCCAGGGAGAGCCGGCCTATGGGTCTGCCGCTGGCCTGGTCGGCCAGCTGGAAGAGCCGGGCCGAGCCGGGGTCGTTTTTGGCCCACTCCCGGCCCTGGCCCACGAACTGTCCGCCCTGGCCTGGAAAGATGAAGGCTGTGATCGTCATGGTTTGGTCCCTTGGCCCCGGGCGGCCCCGGGGCGGGAAAGGGGTTGGGGCCTAGGGCCGGCGGCCGGCCTCCAGCGCCAGGAGCCCCCCGGCCAGGAGCATGGCCAGCTGGCGGGCCGAGACGTCGATCTTGACCCTGAACGTCTCCCCGGTCTCCCGGCAGGACATGTCCAGCTCGGAGCCGGGCCCGAGGGAGGGCCCGATCCCCGGGAGGACCAGCCTGTGCCCTGGCCTGAGCCGTCCCAGGACGGCCGGATCCAGGAACTCCAGGGGCCAGATCCCGAAATTGCAGAGGTTGGCCTTGTGGATGCGGGCGAAGCTCGCGGCCACCACCCCGGAGAGGCCCAGGAACCTGGGGGCCAGGGCGGCGTGCTCGCGGCTTGAGCCCTGGCCGTAGTTGGCGCCGGCCACCACGAAGCCCGAGCCGGCCTCCCTCTGGCGGTCGGGGAAGGAGGGATCGACGTTGTGGAAGATGTAGCGGGATATGGCCGGGATGTTCGACCTGAGGGCCAGGATGTGGGCCCCGGCCGGGAGGATGTCGTCGGTGGTCACGTTGTCGCCCAGGGCCAGCATGACCGGGCCCTCCAGGGTCGGGGGGGGCGCCTGGAACCTGGGCAGGGGGGCGATGTTTGGGCCCCGGATGATCTCCTCCCCCTGGCCCTCTGGGGCCGGGGGCAGGATCATGTGGTCGTCGATCTCGAGCCTCTCGGGCCAGACGACCTCGACGGGCCGGCCATGGCCCCTGGGGTCGCTGAGGACCCCGGAGAGGGCCGAGACCGCGGCCGTCTCCGGGCTGACCAGGAAGAGGCCGGCCGAGGGGGTGCCGCTGCGGCCAGGGAAGTTGCGGTTGGAGGTCCGAAGGGAGATCCCGCCGGTCCTGGGGGCCTGGCCGACGCCGTTGCAGAAGCCGCAGGCCACCTCCATGATCCTGGCCCCGGCCTGGACCAGGTCGGCCAGGGCTCCCCGCCTGGCCAGCTCCAGGAGGACCTGCCGGGAGCCGGGGGCGACTATGAGGCTGACCCCGGGTGCGGCCCGGCGGCCAGCGAGGATGCCGGCCACGGCCATGAGGTCGGAAAAGGAGGAGTTGGTGCAGGAGCCTATGGCCACCTGGTCCACCCTCGCCCCGGCCAGTTCCGAGACCTTCCGGACGTTGTCCGGCGAGTGGGGGGCGGCCGCCAGGGGCTCGAGGCCGGAGAGGTCGATCGCCAGCTCCTGGTCGTAGGTGGCCCCGGGGTCGGCCGCCAGGGGCCGGAAGTCGCCGGCCCGGTCCTGGCGCCGGAGAAAGTCGAGGGTGTTCCCGTCCGAGGGGAAGACGGCCGTGATGGCCCCGGTCTCGATGCTCATGTTGGCCACCGTGGCCCTGTCCGGGACCGAGAGCCCCGCCAGGCCCGGCCCGTCGAACTCCAGGACCGCCCCCCGGCCGCCGGAGACCGTGAGGCGCCTCAGGATCTCCAGGGCCAGGTCCTTGGGCCGGACCCAGGGGGCCAGGGAGCCGGACAGCGAGATCCTGACGACCCTGGGCATCGGGAGGAAGAAGGGCCTCCCGCCCATGGCCACGGCCACGTCCAGGCCGCCCGCCCCGATGGCCAGCTGCCCGACGGCCCCGCCGGTGGTGGTGTGGCTGTCGGCCCCCAGGAGGGTCTCCCCCGGGACAGCGAAGCGCTCGATGTTCACCTGGTGGCAGATGCCGTTCCCGGTCTTGGAGAAGAAGAGCCCGAAGCGCCTGGCGGCCGAGGCCAGGAAGGCGTGGTCGTCGGCGTTCTCGAAGCCGACCTGCAGGATGTTGTGGTCCGAGTAGACCAGCGATCTCCTGGTGGCCACCCTGGGGAAGCCCAGGGCCTCGAACTGGAGGAGGGCCATCTGGCCGGTCGCGTCGTGGACCAGGGTCTGGTCAATCTGGAGGCCTATCTCCGTGCCCGCCCTGAGCTCGCCGGCCCTTAGGTGGGCGGCCATTATCTTTCTGGTTATGTTTTGCGGCTCCGCCATGTCGTCCGGCGGGCCCGGGATCTTCCCCCGGGCCGCCATGCCTCCCTTCGCTCTTGGTGTTCGGAAAATCCCGGACCCTAGCCCAGGCAGTCGGCCACGGCCCGGCCGAACTCGGAGCAGCTGACGGGCCTCAGGCCGGCCAGGCGGGCCAGATCGTAGGTCATGACCTTTTGACCCACGACGGTCTCGAGGGCCCGGCGGATGCGGCCGGCGGCCTCGCCCCAGCCCAGGAACTCCAGCATGAAGGCCCCGGACAGGATGAGCGACGAGGGGTTGACCTGGTCCAGGCCGGCGTACTTGGGGGCCGTGCCGTGGGTGGCCTCGAAGACGGCCAGCCCGTCGCCCAGGTTGGCCCCCGGGGCCATGCCCAGCCCTCCGATCTGGCCGGCCAGGCAGTCGGAGAGGTAGTCGCCGTTGAGGTTGGGCATGGCCAGGACGCCGTATTCCTCCGGCCTCAGGAGCGACTGCATGAACATGTTGTCGGCTATGCGGTCCTTCACCACCAGCCTCTTCTCTTCCCCGGGGGCCGCGGCCTCGGCCTCGGGCACGGTCAGGGGGCCGAACTCCTCCCTGGCCACCTCGTAGCCCCAGGCCCGGAAGGCCCCCTCGGTGTACTTCATGATGTTGCCCTTGTGGACCAGCGTGAGGTTGGGGCGGCCCTCGGCCAGGGCCCAGGAGAGGGCCATCCTGACCAGCCTCTTGGAGCCGAACTCGCTCATGGGCTTGAGCCCGACCGCCGAGCCCGGCCTTATCCGGGCCTTGAGACGGTCGGCCGCGTAGCCGATGAGGCTCTCGGCCTCAGGGGTCCCCGCCGCCCACTCGAGGCCGGCGTACACGTCCTCGGTGTTTTCCCGGAAGATGACCATGTCGGCCTTGTCCGGGCGCCTGACCGGGCTGGGCACCCCGGGGATCCACTTTATGGGCCGCACGCAGGCGTACAGGTCCAGGGCCTGGCGGATGGCCACGTTGAGGCTTCTCAGGCCCCCGCCGACCGGCGTGGCCAGGGGGCCCTTGAGGGCCACCCGGTATTTCCTGAGGGTCTCGAGGGTCTCCCCGGGGAGGTATTGCCCCGTCCGCCTGTGGGCCTCCTCGCCCGCCAGGACCTCCATGAACTCCAGCCGGTGGCCAGACAGCCTGGCAGCCTTGGCCAGGACCGGCTCGGTGGCCCGCCAGATGTCCGGGCCGACCCCGTCGCCCACGATGATCGGGATTAGGGCGCCCTCCTCGGGCACGACTGGACGGTTTTGGCCGTCGAAGGCGATTGGGCTGGACATGCTCCTTATTCCCCTGGCTTTGGCGTCCGGCGGGCGGACCAGTTTGGGTGATGGGCCCGCTGGCGGGCCCCGGGATGGCGTCGGGATTGACCAATACCATGAGGGGGCGGCGAAAATCAACCGCCTGGGCCCATGGGCTCAGCCGACGAGCGCGAAGGCGGCCAGGGAGACAATCTCGCCCAGCTCGACCGTGGCCCCCAGGAGATCGCCGGTGACCCCGCCCAGGCAATGCCGCCAGAGCCTGGCCAGGAGGAACCCGGCCAGCAAGGCTACAATGGCGCAGGCCAGGGACCAGGGGCCGAAGAGCAGCGAGATGGCCTGGCCGTAGAGGGTGGCGACCCAGAGTTCCCTGGGGCCGCTGTGGGCGACCATGTCGTGCCCCAGGCCGCCCCCGGGGCGGGCGTAGCGGGAGCGGGTGGCCACGACCGAGGCGGCCAGGCGGCCCCAGAGGGGATAGAGGAGCAGGAGGTGGGGCGGGAAGCGGCCGTCCAGGGCCAGGGCGGAGATGAGGCTGGCCTTCAGGAGGACGTCCAGGACGATGGCCAGGACCCCGAAGGTCCCCAGATGGCTGTCCTTGAAAATCTCAAGCTTGCGCTCGACGCTCCGGTGGGAAAGGAGGGCGTCGGCCGAGTCGGCCAGGCCGTCAAGATGGAATCCCCGGGTAAGGACTATCTGGGCGGTCACCAGGAAAATGGCCGCGGCCGCCGTCGGAAGGCCGGTCCAGGACAAAAGGGTGGCCAGGACGAACGATATGAGGCCCAGGATCAGCCCGACCAGGGGATAGCAGGCCGGGAAGCGGCCCATCTCCGCTGGCGTCAGGCCTCCGTCGGCCCTTATGGGCAACAGGGTCAGGAAGGCGATGGAATTGAGGATGGTACGGATCATGGCCAGGCGCGGGCTCATATGTTTTTTGTCGGGTCGGGATGGGCCGGGGGCCAGCGCGGCGCTGTCCCTTTCCGGGAGGCGTCTCTCCCGGCCCACTTTGGCCCGACAAGTATAGCACAGCCCCGCCACACATCACAGCCTGGCGGGAAAACGGCCGGCCTGGGGCCCAGCGGGGGCGCCGGCGCGGGGCAGCAAAAAAGAACTTGAAATTATCTCTGCCATAATGTAAGTAGTTGACGGATGGCGGCCGTGGCTTTTTGCCGGCCGCCGGTCCCAGTCCTCCAGGTCCCGGCAGGGCCAGCCGGCTTGTCCAGGCGATCTCTTTCCAGTGTCAACCACGCCACCAAAGGAGGCAAATGTGGATTTGCGCTTGCTTAAATATACCCCAGACCACCTTTGGGTCAAACTTGATGAGGACAACCATGCCATTATCGGCCTGACCGAGGAGGGCATAAACGAATTCTCCGAGCTAACCAGCGTGCGTCTGCCCAATGAGGGTGATGATTTCCTCAAGGATCAGCCCTTTGGCCGCGTCGCCTTCGGCAAGGGGGCCAGCTTCAAGCTGTTGGCCCCCGTGACCGGCGAGATTCTGGGCGTCAACGAGGACATCGTGGACTCCCCCGAGGCCATCATGGAGGATCCCTACGAGGAGGGCTGGCTGGTCCGCATGGAGGTCGGCTCCATCTCCGAGTATGACGACCTCATGACCCGCGAAGAGTACGAGGACTACCTCTTGGAGGACGAGGACGACGATGACGAGGACGAGGACGATGACGACGACGGTTTCTTCTACGATGACGATGACGACGACGACGATGAGGACGACGATGAGGACGATGACGATTATTACGATGACGATGACGACGAGTACTGACGCTTCGCGGTCCCCATCGGGGACGGCCGTGACGGCACCGATCCCTGGCAAAAAGAGCCCCGGCCCATGGCCGGGGCTCTTTTTGCCAGGGATGCACGAAGGCAGGGCCCAGGTACCCCGTATCGGCCAAACGGCGGATAGCGGGGGCCAGGCCAAGCGGATGGTCAGGCTGGCGTCATTGCTCGCATGGCCCTGGAATCTTATTGGCAAAACTGCGCCGCGTCTCTGGCCCGGGGCGCATGCTTCCGGCAATAGCCATTTTTCAGGCTCTGGGGCCTGACCCCTGGGCCCCGATCCGGCGGGAACTGACGGCCTGGGGCCGGCAATGCGTGAAAACGGCCGGCGATGGAGGGCCATCCCCTCGGGTCCTTTGTTCCGGAAAGGCGGTGCCGGCCCGGGACCTCTTTTCGTCTGGCATGGCTGTTGAATATGGCTCCCGCCCATGAAGCTCGGCCGTTTCTCCCCGACGTTCGATGAAAGACAGGGCGAGAGCGATGCCTTTCAATGCCGGCTTTCCCTCATCTGCGCATTTTTAGGTCATCCCCCAGGGGCTCGGGCCTGTCCACCTGGGAGGCCCGACGATGGAATTTGCTGGCCAGTTCCTTGTCCCTCGGTACCCCGTCGCCGTTATCGTACAAGTTGCCAAGGTTCGCCATGGCATCGGGATAACCCTGCTCGGCGGCCAGAAGATACCATTTTGCGGCCTGGGCCTTGATTTGCGGTACCCCGTCCCCCTTGTCGTAGATGAAGCCGAGGTTGTACTGGGCCTCCGGGCAGCCTTTTTCGGCCGCCTGGCGAAAAAGCCTGGCGGCCTCGGCCTTGTCCTGGGGTACTCCCTCGCCCTTGTGGTACAGGAAGCCCAGGTGGCCGTTAGAGCAGCCATGGCCGTGTTCCGCGGCCAGGCGGTACCATCTCGCGGCTTCCGCCCTGTCCCGTATCGCGCTGTCGCCACCATAGTACAGATCGCCAAGCTTCAGAAAGGTCCTGACCCTGTGTTCCCCGTCCTGCCCGGCGGCTAGGCGGTACCATCTGGCGGCCTCGGCCTTGTCCGGTGGAAGGCCATCGCCATAGGAATGCTTGTCCCCGAGCATTTCCTGGGCCTTGGCGTGGCCTTGTCCGGCCGCCAGGCGAAACCATCTGAGGGCTCCTTCCTCATCGTCCGGGTCCTCCCCCGAATCGGTGCCATACAGGAGGCCGAAGTTATACTGGGCACCGGCGTGGCCCTGTTCGGCCGCCAGGCGGTACCATCTGACGGCCTCGGCCCTGTCTATCGTGTATCCGTATCCGCCGTGGTGATACATGTCGCCAAGTCTGAACTGGGACTCGGCGTCGCCCCGCTCGGCGGCCAGGAGCGTCTCATCGTGCAGTTCGCCCATCATTCTGCTGAGGTAAGCATAGGCTGTACCGATGTCCTGTTCTGAGGCCAGGCGGAACCATTTGGCGGCCTCGAAGAGGTCCCGCTCCACGCCTAGCCCGTCTTTATAGACGAGACCGAGCCCGAACTGGTTCCAGCCATCGCCCGTCTCGGCACCCTGGCGGAACAGCCTTACGGCCTCGGCCTCGTCCTTCCCCACTCCCTGGCCGTTCAGATGCAGGATCCCGAGAGAATACATGGCCTTCGTCTGGCCCTGCTCGGCGGCCAGGCGGAGCCACTTGGCGGCGTTGGCCTTGTCGTTCTCCTCCTCGCCCATAAGATACAAATTTCCGAGTCTGTACTGCGCCTCCGCATGGCCCTTCTTGGCGGCCATCTCGTAGTACCTAGCGGCATTCTCGATGTCCGGCGGGGTTCCCTGGCCCTGCTCATACATGGTGCCGGCCTTGAGCATGGCCTCCATGTCGCCCTTGGCGGCGGCCTTGCCTGTCTCCTCCAGTAAAACTGCCTCGGTGGCCATAAGGTATTTCCTGGCCTTGTCCGATCCGTTCCCCGCGGCCAGGGAAAGCCACTTGGCGGCCTCGTCCTTGTCCTGGGGCACCCCGTGGCCCATGTAATACTGGATGCCAAGCTCAAGCTGGGCCTCGATGCTGGCCCTGAAGACTAGGCAATCCTTGGCGTGAGAGGGATTGGAGAAGTTACAGTCGTTCGCGTGGACCTTGTCCTGCCCGGCGGCCTTTAGATACCACCTTGCCGCCTCGGCCTTGTCGTTGCGGACCCCATCGCCGTTGGAATACATCGCGCCGAGAGCGTACTGCGAGTAGACCTGGCCTTGGCTGGCGGCCTTTAGGAACCATTTGGCCGCCTCGGCCTTGTCCTGTGGGACGACAGTGCCGTTGAAATGCATGTCCCCAAGCATTTCCTGGGCCTCGGGTGAGCCATTTTCGGCGGCCTTGCGGTACCATTCGGCGGCATGGGCCAGGTCCTGGGTCACGCCTTTGCCCTTGGAGTACCTTTCGGCCATTTTAAGCTGGGCATCGGTATCTCCCCGCTCGGCCGCCATGAGGAACCATTTGGCGGCCTCGGCCTCGTCCGGCTCATACCTGCCGTAGCCTTTGGAGTAATCGTCCCCAAGGGAGTTTTGGGCCCTGACGTTCCCGTTTTCTGCGGCCAGGCGGAGCCATTTTGCCGCCTCGTCATCGTCCTCTATCGCCCCATGGCCATAATTGATGAGCATGCTCAGCGAGTACTGGGCGTCGGCGTGCCCTTTCTCGGCGGCCAGGCGGTACCACTTGGTCGCCTCGGCGACGTCCCTGTCGGCGCCTATGCCTTTCGAGTATAGGTCCCCAAGGGAATTCAGGGCACCGACGTGGCCGTTCTCGGCGGCCAGGCGGTACCATCTGGCGGCCTCGCCCTCGTCTCTGGGCATCCCTTTGCCTTTCTCGAGCCTGACGCCCAGATCGAACTGGGCCTCGGCGTCGCCTTTTTCGGCGGCCAGAAGCGTCTCGGTGCCCATCTTGGCCTCAATGGCCGCCAGGGCACTCTCCGCGGCGGCATCCCCTTGCCTGGCGGCCAGGCTGTACCATCTGGCGGCCTCGGCCAAGTCCAGGGAAATGGCCTCGCCGCTCGCGTACATGTGGCCTAGGTTGAACATGGCGTTGACCTGGCCCTGCTCGGCGGCCAGGCTGTACCATCCGGCCGCCTCGGCCTTGTCCATCGCCACCCCCTCGCCGTTGAAATACATCAATCCGAGACTGAACTGGGCGTCGGCGTGGCCTTGCTCGGCGGCCAGGCCGTGCCATCTGGCGGCCTCGGCCTTGTCCTGGGGTACCCCGTCGCCCTTGAAGAGCATCAGGCCAAGCGAATGCTGGGCATCCGGGTTGCCCTGCTCCGCGGCCAGGCGGTACCATTTGGCCGCCAGGGACTTGTTGGTCTGCACCCCGTAGCCGTTATAGTGCATGACGCCCAGGCTCATTGGGGCCTCGGGGTTGCCCTTTTCGGCGGACAGGCGGAACCACTGGGCCGCCTTGGCCATGTCTCTGGGTACCCCGTCGCCCTTGAAAAGCATCAGGCCAAGCGAATGCTGGGCGTCGGCGTTGCCCCGTCCGGCGGCCAGGCCGTACCACTTGGCGGCCTCGGCCTTGTCCTGGGGCACCCCGTCGCCCTTGAAAAGCATCAGGCCGAGCGAATACTGGGCATCGGGGTTGCCCTGTTCCGCGGCCAAGGCGTACCACTTGGCCGCCTCGGCCTTGTCCTGGGGCACCCCGTCGCCCTTGTCGAAGGCCACCCCAAGGCTGTACTGCGCGCTGGGGTCGCCCTGCGCGGCGACACGCCCCTTCCCCTCCATCGCGTCGGGATTGTCGGCGCGCGCCGGTGAGAACAAAAGGAGCCAGCAAAGAACGGCCCCCGATAGCGCATTTTTCACGCCGGTCTCCTTCCAGAGGTGGTTGTCCATGGCCGGTGCGGCCTAGTCGGGCGATTCGGGTCCCTGGCCGCCCGGCTCGGCCTTGTCGATGTTTCCATGACCCAACGCGTCGCCATGGTAGGTGTCAAAATATGAGAATATTTAGATATTTAATTTATAAATAATCTATTTTGACCATTCTTTTAATTATCATTTTATATATCTGGCGGCTTTTGCCCTGGCGCTAGAAGTCGTCCCCGGCCGGGAGGCCGATGGACTGGACCACCAGGACCTGCCAGCCCTCGGCGGGAACCAGCTCCCCCCTGAGGGCGTCGACCCCGCTGGTCTTGACCACGTTGGCCAGGCCCTCGGAGGCGCAGAGGAGGCCCACGTTCTGGTAGGCCGAGCCGGCGTGGAAGCCGCCCACGGGGCCGTTGGTGGGGGCGGCGTAGAGGAGGGTCAACGGGGCGCCCCCGTACTCCATGGTCCGGTCGCCGGACAGGACCAGGTCGAGACGGTGGGCCAGGGGGTCGTAGAGGAAGACCCCGGACGGCAGGACGGCGTAGACGGCCAGCTCGTTGTTGCCGTGGGAGGTGGGGATGGTCCGCCGGCCCCCGTCGCGGTTCACGCCGAAGGCGGCCCACAGGATGTCGCCCAGGCTCTGGGGGGACAGGGCCTGGGGCTGGAAGCCGCGATGGGACTTCCGCTTGGAGAGGGCCTCCATCAGGGGGGCCCCGCCGGTCATGGTCGGCTGGGGCAGGACGATGGCGTCGGCGGCCAGAAGGCGCGGGGCGGCGGACAGGGACATGGACAGGGCCAGGGAGAAGGCCAGGATCAGGGTGAGTCTCATTTCAGACCTCGGTGGCGCGGGGGGCGAGAAGGGGGCCCCCCGGGAAGGAAGGGTTCAGGGCCAGGGGCGGCCCTCAGGGCGCGGCCCCTGGCCGGGGGCACTGGGCCAGGCTGTAGCCGAGGCCGTGCTGGGTCTGGATGATCTCCTTGGCCCCGGCCCTGAGGAATTTCTTGCGGATGTGCAGGATGTGGCTGTCGATGGTCCGGTCGCCCACGGCCACCCCCGGGAAGACCAGATCCAGGATCTCGTCACGGCTGAAGACCTTCCTGGGGCGCTGGCACAGGATCCGGAGGAGCTTGAACTCGGTCGGGGTCAGATCCACCTTGGCGCCATCCCAGAAGGCCTCCACGCTCTCCAGGTCCAGGGAGAGGGGGCCGGAGGAAAGCCTCTGGCCGTCCTCCGGGGCCCTGGCGGGGAAGGAGGGGTTCCTCCTCAGGACGGCCCCGACCCTGGCCGTCAGCTCCCGGGGGCTGAAGGGCTTGGTCACGTAGTCGTCGCCGCCGATGGTCAGGCCCATGACCCGGTCCAGCTCCTCGTCCCTGGCCGACAGGAAGATGACCGGGGCCTGGCTGAACTCCCTCAGGGCCCGGCAGAGCCACAGCCCGTCCTTGCCCGGGAGGTTTATGTCCAGGATGGCCAGATCGATGGGGGAGTCCCTCAGGACGGCCAGGGCCGTCTCGGCGTCGGCGGCCGTCCGGACCTCGTGCCCGGCGGCCAGGAGGGCGAACTCGACCACCTGGGAGATGTGAGGGTCGTCGTCTACGACCAGGATGGAGGCCACGGGAACGGATCCTCCTGGCCCCGCCGCCGGCCTGGGGCGGGGATGGAAGCGGGTTCAGGGATTGGCCGGCTGGGGCTGGCCCCTCAGGGTCAGGACGGCGATTTCCGGCCAGGCGAAGAGACGGAACTGGAAGCCGCTGGCCAGGCCGCTGGTCACGAACAGCGTCAGGTCGGATATCCTGTACAGGCCCGAGGAGTAGGGGAACCCGAAGACTAGCGAGGCCAGGTTCAGCTGGTCGTCCCAGGGGGCGGCCACCTGGCCGCCGTGGGTGTGCCCCGAGAGCATCAGCCTGGCCCCGGCCGAGGAGGCGTCGGCGATCCCTTCCGGCCGGTGGCTCACGGCCACCTCCAGATCGCCGGGGCGGGGAGGGGGGCCCTTGACGCGCCCGAAGTCTAGCCTGAGCCTCCCGCCGTGGTATTCGAGGCCCTCGTCGCCCGGGTCGTCGAAGCCGATCAGCGACAGGGGCAGGCCGGGAAGGTTGAGCCTCTGGTCCATGAGGACGGGGAGCCCGGCCGCCCTGAGGTTGGCCACGAGCGCGTCGGGGTCGTCCACCCCCCGGTCGTGGTTCCCCAGGACCGCGTAGACACCGTGGGGCACCGAGCCGAGGCTGTGGACGGGGATGCGGAAGTCCAGGGCCAGGCTGGCCCTGCGGTCGACCAGATCGCCGGCCAGGATCACCAGGTCCGGGCGCAGGGAGGCCGCCTGGGCCATGGCGGCGGCCAGGCCGGTAAGGTTCTGGCCCAGCCCGTAGTGGAGATCGCTCACCAGGGCAACCCTGAAGCCCTCCAGGGCGGGGGGCAGGCCGGCGATGGGGACGTCGATTGCCCTGACCCGCGGGGGGGCCAGCTGGTGGGCGTAGCCGTAGGCGGCCAGGGCCAGCATTAGGGCCAGGAGGGCCACCCTAGCGTCCAGGAGCCGTGGCTTTCTGGTGTCCGCCTTGAAGAGCCTCTGCAGGCCCTTGCCGCCGGGGCGGGAAAGCCGGCGCAGCGCTAGCCCAAGGACCGAGAGGGCCAGGGCCAGGGGCAGCCAGGCCAGGTGGACCGCCTCCCATAGGAAGGCCGGCCGGTAGACGTAGTCCCAGAGGAGGGCGGAGACCGTTGGCGGGCCCGGCGAGTAGTAGAGGGCGTAGAACGAGCCGAGGGCGGCGACGTTCGCCAGGAGGTATATGCCCTTGGCAATAGCCCTCGCGGCCCCGCCGAGCCGTCTGGCGAGAAAGAGCCAGGCCAGGATCTGGGCCAGGATCATTGCCGGCGGGATTAGCGGGTTGAAGAACATACTCGTCCCTGGGGGGCTTGGGCTGGCCGCCGGCGGCGGCCGGGCCGTCTAGACGGCCGCCGGGAACATGAACGTGAACGAGGCCCCGCTGCCGGGGTACTCGGGCGGATGGTTGGCCACGGCGATCCGGCCGTTGTAGCGTCCCACTATCTTCTGGACGATGGAGAGGCCCAGGCCGGTGCCCTGGGCCTTGGTGGTGAAGAAGGGACTGAAGACGTTGGCGATCATGTCGTCGGGGATGCCCGGCCCGGTGTCGGTTATGCGGCAGGCCACGAACTGGTTGTCGTTCTCCCGGTGGAGGAAGAGCCTCAGGAAAATCTTGCCCCCTCCCTGGCCGGCCATGGCCTGGGAGGCGTTGTAGATGATGTTCAGGAACACGTGCATGACCTGGCGGTCGTCGGCCGAGACCTCGGGGAGCCCCTCCTCGAACTCAGTGTCCACCGCGGTGTGGAGCCTCCCGAGCTCGTGCTTGAGCGAGGCCAGGGCCTCGTTGGCCAGATCCTCCATCCTGAACTGGCGCACCAGCCCCAGCTCGTCGCGGGAGAAGTCCAGGACGTTGTTCAGGACCTTGTTGAGGCGCTCGACCTCCTCGAGGATGACCAGGGGATAGCGCCTGAGGGGATCCTCAGGGGGCATCTTCTTCAGGAGCCTCTGGGTGAAGCCGCCGATGGAGACCAGGGGGTTTCTTATCTCGTGGGCCAGCTGGGTGCCCATCTCGCCCTGGGCGGCCTGCTTCTCGGCCTCGATGAGGCGGGAGCGGACCTGGCTCAGGGTCACGTTGGCCTGCTTGATGTCGTCGTAGAGCTGGGTGTTCTCGATGGCCAGGCCCGCCTGGTTGGCCAGCATGGTCAGATCCCTGAGGCTCTCGCCGGTCAGGGGCTCCCCGGAAAGGGATCGGTCGACGGCGATGACCCCCACGTCCCGCCCCTTGGCCAGCATGGGCACGGCCGCGTAGGCCCGGAGCCCGAAATCGCCCAGGTCCAGGTCGTCGTAGGTGTCCAGGCCCCGGAAGCCCAGAAGGGCCTTCTTCTCGACCATGGCCCGGGCCAGGATCCTGGTCGTGTCCACGGTGACCGGTATGGAGATGCCCAGGCCGGCCCCGGCCTCCATCATCAGGGCCGCCTCCTCGCGGATGGGGCGCCTGAGGACCTCGACCAGGGGCTGGACGTTCTGGTCGGCCGTCTGGTTGGCGGAGAAGTAGGCCGAGCTCTCCAGGACCTGCTCGCCCGGCAGGCCCCTCATCAGCAGGACGAGGACCTTGTCGAAGCACAGGCCCTGCCTGAGCGTGAGCGCCTGGATGATGATCCAGACCAGCTCGTCGTAGCGGACCGTGGTCATCATGGCGCTGGAGATGTCGTAGAGGTTGGAGAGGTAGCGGACCATGCCCTCGTTGGTGCTGGCCAGCTTCTCCACCTTCTTGAAGGTCAGGGCGTTCTCCACCACCCCCGAGATCATGCTGTTCATGGCCTTCAGGAGCTCCATGTCCTCCCGGTCGAAGAGGTGGGGGCTGACGGAGCCGCCGCCGTGGTTCCCGCCCAGCTTGTTGAAGAGCGAGATGTTGCCCCTGTGGGGCCCCTGGAACATCAGGGGGACGCTTATGATGGTGTTGTTCTGCTCCTTGACCGTCAGCTCCTGGGCCTTGGGGTCGTCGGCCAGGTAGCCCATGAAGAGGCTTTCCCGGCGCAGGGTCTCGGCTATGGAGATGGGGAGGACCTGGTTCTGGTACCTGATGAAGTTGTAGGCCGGGGGGACGGCCCCGTACTGGGATGAATAAAGGAGGGTGTCGTCCATGTCCAGGACGTTCAGGGCGCAGCCGTCGGCGATGAAGACCCCGGCGGCTATGCGTGGGATCATGTCCATGACCCGCTCGACCTCTATGGTCGAGGAGAGGGAGCGGCCCAGGTCGCTGAGGACGTTCAGGACGCTGATGCGCTTTCTGGTGTCGGTGGCCAGCTGGTTGTTCTTGATGGCCAGGGCCAGCTGGTTGGCCACCGCCTCGACCACCTGGCCGGCCTGGCCGCCGCTGAGGTCCTTGGCCTCCCTGGAAAGGAGGGCGATGGCCCCGTAGCAGGTCTTGTCGTCCAGGATGGGCACCACGGCCAGGCAGCCGATGAAGGGGCGCAGGTACTCCCGCCAGTTCTCCGGGAGCCTGTCCAGGTCGCAGGCGTCGGCCAGGAGGGACTGGCGGTTGGTGATGGCCCGGTCCAGGAAGGTCTCCGGGTAGGAGATGGGCTCGGAGGGGAGGTTGGGGTCCTCTTGGAACCTGTGTATCTTGAGCTCCTTCCTCTCCCTGTTCAGGAGAAACAGGAGCGAGGCGTCCAGGCCCAGCTGCCAGGTCAGGAGGCTCACGAAGTTCCCGACCTTGGCCTCGAACTGGATGTTGGAGTTGGCCAGCCTGATGAGTTTGGCCAGGAAGGCGGGGACCTCGCCGGCCAGGCCGTCAAAGGAGGGCATCTCAGCGGGCCTCTTTGTCCTCGCCCGCGGCCGCCAGGGCCTGGGCGTATATCTCCTCGTAGGCCGAGGCCGCCCGCTCCCAGGAGTAGTCCTCCTGCATGGACCTCAGCATAAGGGCCCGCCAGCTGTCGGCGTAGTTGAAGTCGGAGATGGCCTTGCCGAGGGTCGCCAGCAGGGCCTCCGGGGTATACTCGTTGAACTTGTAGCCCGTGCCGACCCCGGGCCGGGCCAGCTCGTCCGTCACGGTGTCGTCCAGGCCCCCGGTGGCCCTGACCACGGGGACGGTCCCGTATTTGAGGGCGTAGAGCTGCTCCAGGCCGCAGGGCTCGAAGCGGGAAGGGGCCAGGAAGATGTCGGCCCCGGCCATGATCTGGTGGATGAGGGCCGGATCGTAGCTGAGCTTCAGGCCCACCTTGCCCGGGTTGGCCTCGGCCTTTTCCCTCAGGAACGAGATGAAGTGGTCCTCGCCGGTCCCCATGAAGACGATCTTGGAGGGGAGCGCCAGGAGGCCGGGCATGGCCTTGGCGATGAGGTCGAAGCCCTTGCGGGGCAGGAGCCGGCTGACCATGGCCACGATGGGCTGGGAATCGTCGGCGAGGCCGAAGAGCCGGGCCAGGTTCCGGCGGCAGACGGCCTTCCCGGCCAGGTCGCGCTCGTCGTAGGTGGCCGGGAGGTTCCGGTCCGTGGCCGGGTTCCAGAGCCCGTAGTCCACGCCGTGGAGGACGCTCCGAAGATCCCGGCGCCGCTCCTTGAGGACGCCCTCCAGGCCCTGGCCCTCGGCGCCGAGCGTCTCCCTGGCGTAGCGGTGGCTGACGGTGGTTATGAGGTCCGCGCCCAGCAGGCCGGCCTTGGTCAGGTTCAGGTTCCCGTGGAACTCCAGGCCCTGGTAGGTGAAGTGGCTCCAGTCGAGGCCGGTCATGGCGAAGTCGAAGTAGGGGAAGGTCCCCTGGTTGGCCAGGTTGTGGTAGGTGAAGACCGTGCCGGGCCGCCGCCGCGGCCCTGGCCAGGCGCCGCCGGTCTTGATGAGCATGGGCACCAGGCCAGTGGGCCAGTCGTGGCTGTGGACGACCACGTCCACCGTGGGGTCGGCCAGCCGGCCGATGGCCGCGAAGGCGGCCTTGGAGAAGAAGATGAAGCGCTCGGCGTTGTCGTCGTAGTCGCCGAACTCGTTCCCGTAGATGCCGGGCCGGTCGTAGAAGTCGTCGCAGCCGATGAGGATGATGGAGTGGGCGCCGGGGAGGTCGTGCTGGAAGTAGCTGGCCGTCCGCCGGCTGATGGAGAGATCTATCTCGCTCAGGAGGCCGTTCAGGGGCTTGAGGTCGAATTCCTCGGACGCGCGGTACTTGGGCACCAGGACCGTGACCTGGTGCCCCTTGGCCGTCAGGGCCTTGGGGAGGTGGAAGGAGACGTCCCCAAGGCCGCCGGCTCTGGAGCAAGGGGAAGCTTCAGGGGTAACGAAGAAAATCCGCATGGTCCGCTCGCATGGTTGTCCGGCCACCAAAGACTGGCCTAATTGGGCCTCCCCGGGGCTGGGCCCCGGGGAGAGGGGGGGCCGCCCTCGGGGACAAGGTAGACGGGGAAGGCTTGGTCCAGGGACCGGCATTGGCCCGGGGACATGGGCATGTTGGTGCCAGACGCAAAATTAAGGCCAAAAAAAGTGACCTGTTGGACCCCATAGACTGAACTTGACCTTACCCAAAAAGAGATATTCCAGGGACTATGGGTCTGTGTTATATTTTAAAGAATTAAAAAAATAAAACAAATGCTCTTAAAAATATGTAAAAATTTTTTTTAGAAAATTTATCATTCTAAGATAGTAAAGATTAGCCTTGAATAGAGTAGCGACCATAATTTTTTGCGAAGTTTATAGTTTTGATATGGCTAGAGATATTCCCTTGTTTTTTGAAAGCAATTTAAACCAAGAAAAATTAACGCTTTTGATAAGACGAAGAATAAGGCGAAAGGACGGGAAAGGCCCCCGCCCCGTGGGCCGGGGGCCGGGGGACCAGGGTCAGCCGGAGAAGCCGTTTTCCTCGTGGATGAAGGAGACGATCGTGTCCAGGGTCTTGTCGATGGCCGAGTTGTCGACCTGGCAGGTGGCCACCGACTCGTGGCCGCCGCCGCCGAAGTGGAGGGCGATGGAGCCCAGGTTGGCCTGGCTGTCGCGGTTGAGGATGCTGTTGCCCATGGCCAGGGCCACGTTGTTGGCCTCCCGGCCCCAGGTGACGTGGATGCTGACCTTGCACTCCGGGAACATGGTGTAGGGCAGAAAGCGGTTGCCGGGGTAGATGATGGCCTGGTCCCGGAGATCTATTATCAGGACCTGGCCCACCAGCCTGGAGCAGCTCCTGAGCATGTTCACGTAGAAGTTGGCCTGGCTGAAGTACAGATCGCTCCTCTCCTTGACGTCGGGATCGCTGAGGATCTGCTCGGCCGTCATGGTCCGGCACATCTCCATCATGTTCTCCATCAGGTTGTAGTTGGAGATCCGAAAGTTGCGGAAGCGGCCCAGGCCTGTGCGGGGATCCATCAGGAAGCCGATGAGTATCCAGCCGGTGGGGTACTCTATCTCGCTGACGGTCAGCTTGGCGCTGTCGACCTTGTCGACGGCGGCCATCATGTTGTCCCAGTGCGAGGAGTAGCGGGAGGGCCCGCCCAGGAAGTCGTAGATGACCCTGGCGCAGGAGGGGGCGACCCGGGACATGCCCCGGTAGGAGATGGAGCCCAGGCGCTCGCCCTCGCTGGTGTGGTGGTCGAACCACATGCCCACGCCGTTGGCGTAGGGCACGTTGGCCAGGATGTCGTTGGCGCCGATCGGGACTAGCCCGTCCTGGATGTCCTTGGGATGGACGAACTGGTAGCTGTCTATCAGGCCGGCCTCCTTGAGGAGCGCGCCGCAGGCCAGGCCGTCGAAGTCTGATCTCGTTACCAAACGCATTTTTATTCGCCTCGGATTTGGCGTAAGCCACGGCTTCCGTCCCCGGAAGACGCTCCCGGGGACCGTTCGCTTGGCGGTTTTCATCAAGGTTTAGGGCCACTGGGGCATGGCCCCGTCCCGGCTATATTCGTTATCCATTCTACCCCATGATTTTGATAATGTCCAGCGTCTCTTACCTGACGGGCCGGGAGATCGCGCCCCTGGGCGCCAGGCCAGGCCATCCCACCAAGGCAGGGGGGGCCGGGGCGGGGAAAACCGGGGCCTGCCGCCGGCTGGCCAGGGCAGGGGCGGGCGGACTATGCGCGAATGATTGGGGGATGGCTTCAGCGAAGGCCCACCCGGAACCCTCGCCGGGGTTACCGCTGGTCAGGGACGGGCGGGCCGGAGGTGCTGGTGTCCGGGGTGGCCGCCCGCCGCAGGGTCTCGTCCAGGAGCATCTGCTCCAGGGTCTCCTGGGAGGGCCGCTCGATGGGCTGCGGGGGACTGGGCCTGATGGGCTGCGGCGGTCTCGCGGGCTGGGAGGGGCCGCCGCCGGCGGCCGGGGGCCCGGCCTCGGGGGGCGCCGCCGGGGGGGCCTCGGCGGCCTTGGACGGCTCGTCCCAGACCATGATGGCCACCCGGCGGTTGACCGGGTCGGTGGGGTTGGTGCCTGGCAGGGGCTGGGTCGAGGAGTAGCCGGCGACCATGGTCAGGCGGCCGTCGTCTATCCCGTGCCGGGACAGGAAGCGGCGGGCGGCCGAGGCCCTGGCCGTGGAGAGCTCCCAGTTGGTCAGTTCCTGGCTTATGGTGGCCACGGCGTCGGTATGGCCCTCGATGGCTATCTTGTTGGGGATGGTGGCCAGCCGCTCGGCCACCGTCGTCAGGATGAGCTGGGCCAGGGGGGTCAGGCGGGGCTGCCCGGAGACGAACATGGGCCGGCCCTCCTTGTCCAGGAGCTGGATCTTGAGGCCCCCCTGCACGTCCTCGACCATGAACTGGCCCTCCAGGCCGGCCCCCCCCAGGCTCTCGGTCACGGCCGCCGTGAGGTCGCCGGCCAGCCTGGCCTTGGCCTGGCGGGCCTGCTCGGCGGTCCCCTCGCCCAGGCCTGGGATGGCCGGCATGGGCCGGTAGCCCGGGCCGACGCCGGGGGCGTCGGCGTTGGCCTCGATGCCCTCGCCCGGGGCGACGCCCTTCTCGGTGGAGCCCTCGCCGCCCTCGACCCCCGCCGGGAGATCGGTCAGGTTCGGGTCCTGGGGCCGGTCGGTCGGGCTGGTGGCCCCCAGTTCGGGGCGGTCGTCGCCGCCGCCCTCGTCGCCGGCGAGGGCCTTCTCCCGCTCGGAGACGGCCTTCTCCCTCTCCTCCAGCTGCTGGCCCATCTGCTTGAGCTCGAAGCAGCCGCCGGTGAGGATGCCCGGCTGCGAGCTGGGGTCGAAGGCCGAGGGCATGCCCCCGTTGAAGATGGCGTCGGTCAGGGACAGCTCGTTGTAGTACTCGGCCAGGGCGGCCTTGCCCTGCTCGGACGAGATGGCCAGGAGCCACATGACCAGGAAGAAGGCCATCATGGCCGTCACGAAGTCGGCGTAGGCCACCTTCCAGCTGCCGCCGTGGTGGCCGCCGTGGCCCTTCTTGATGATCTTCTTGATCAGGGGTGGGTTCTTCTTGTCCGCGCTCATGTTGGCCTTGCGTCCCGGGGGTCTATTTCTTGACCGACTTCAGCAGCTCCTCCATCTCCTCGTAGGTCGGGCGGCAGGTGCTGGGGATGGCCCGGCGGGCGAACTCGACGGCCATGACCGGCGGCAGGCCCTTGGAGAAGGCCACCAGGACGGCCTTGGCCACCTTGAGGATGTTGTCGAAGTCGTGGGCCTGGTTCTCCAGGGTCTTGGCCATGGGGGCCATGTAGCCGTAGCTCAGCAGGAGGCCCAGGAAGGTCCCGCAGAGGGCGGCCCCGACCGAGGCCCCCAGGACGGCCGGCGGCTCGTTCATCAGGCCCATGGTGGTTATTATGCCCAGGACGGCGGCCACGATGCCCAGGCCCGGGAGGGAGTCGGAGACCGTCGTCAGGGCCGAGGGGATGAGGGTGCCGTGGTGCTCGTGGGTCTCGGTGTCTATGTCCATGAGGTTCTCGAACTCGGTGGGCTCGATGTTGCCGCTGACGAAGACCTTGAGGTTGTCGGCCAGAAAGTCCTTGAGATGGTGGTTGTTCTTGATGGACGGGTATTTGCCGAAGATGGCCGAGGAATCGGGCTTGTTGGCGTGTTCCTCGAGGGCCAGCATGCCCTCGCGGCGGGCGATGGACAGGAACTCGTACAGCAGGAGCAGCAGATCGACGAACTGGTCCTTCTTGACCTCCTTGCCCAGGATGATCTTGGGCAGCGACCTGAAGGTGTCCTTGATGAGGGACATGGGGTTGGCGATCAGGAACGAGCCGAAGGCCGCCCCGCAGATGATGATGACCTCGTTAGGCTGCCACAGTAGCCCCAGCACCCCGTGGTGCATCATGTAGCCGGCGATGACGCACCCGATGACCACTATTATTCCTACTGGAGGCATAGGCAAACTCCCGGGGAAACCTAGATTGGACCGGTTGGCCCTTCGGCCAGGAGGAAGGGCCGGACAGGCGTTCGTCGGTCCACCGGCCGGAAAACGGCATTCCCGGCCTGTTACTCTGATCGGCCGAAAGTGATCGCGAGTTAAATCTTTTTTGGCCCGGCGGGCCCGACTTCCCCTGGAAAGGAGGACAAAAGGCCCTCGATCCGCGGCCAGGGACAAATCATGCGCCCACAGTGGCCGGGGAACGTCGGTCCCCTGGGCCCTTGGGGCGGGGAATTGGCCCGGCTCTTTCCAGGACACGGTGGCCAATCGGATGCTGCCGTGAACCCATGGCCAGATTCACGGCCACAAGATGGGGCCCATTTTCGCCTTTTCGCGTCGATTGGCGGCCAAAGAGCGGCCAGAGATGCCCAGGGGCCCCTAGAGGTTCGACCTGATGGCGTCGGCCACGAAGGGGAGCTTGGTCAGATCGGCCGGGTCGCCCTGCCTGAGGGGCAGCTCGGCCTTGTCCCGGCGGGGGATGACGTGGAGGTGCCAGTGGTCGACCAGCTGGCCGGAGACGGAGCCGTTGTTGCAGATGACGTTGAAGCCCTCCGCCCCGACGCCCAGCATGGCCGCCTGGGCCAGGGCCTTGGCCAGGGGCAGGGCCTTGGCCAGGATGGCGTCCGGGACCTCGGCCATGGTCGGGTAATGGTTCCTGGTGACCAGGAGGCAATGGCCGTCGGTGACCGGGTTGATGTCCATGAAGACCAGGAAGTCATCGTCCTCGTAGACGCGAATAGAGGGAATCCGGCCATTGGCTATCTCGCAGAACACGCATTTGGACATGGGGTTCACCAAAAAAAACCCGCCTGGCCCGGGGTCAGGGGAAAAAGGCCTGTTTGGGCATGGAGGGAGGGTAAGGATGGGTCGCGACGATCCGGACGAGGCCGGCCCAGGCCGAAAGTACTGTCTCCATGGAGCATTATAGCTATTTTCGGGGCCGACGATCAACCGCCCCCCAGGGCCCGCCAGCCGGCGGGCCCTGGGGGGCGGGAGGGGACCCGGGCCAGGCGGGTTCAGGCGGGCAGGTCGGCGGCGGCCGGGACGGCCTTCCGTCCCCTGGGCCTGGGAGGCTCTCCCGGGAGGGCTTCCTTCTTGGCCCTGGGGACGGACGGGGAGGCCCTTTTGGGCCTGGGCTTGGCCGTGGCTGCCTTGGTGGGCTTGGCCTTGGCCTTGAGCGAGAGGTCGTTTCGGCCGGCGTCCCCGTCCGACTTGGGGGCCTTGGCGTATCTCTTCCCGTCGTACCAGGCCGGCGGCGAGGCTCCCTCGGCGAGATGGGCGTTGGAGGGGCACCCGGGGTCGGGGCAGAGCCTTTGGCCCCTGGAGTCGCCCCGGTTCGACTCCACCAGGAACTGGCCGCCGCAGTCGGGGCAGGGTTCCTTGACCGGGACGCCCTTCAGGATGACGTTGCACCGGGGGTACTCGGAGCAGCCGTAGAACGGGCCGCGGCGGGAGTATTTCTCCTCAATCGAGCCGGGGCAGCCCTTCTTGGGGCACCCGAGGCCCGTGGGCATGGACTGGGCGTTGCGGCACTTCGGGTAGCCCGAGCAGGAGATGAACCAGTTGCCGCGCTTGGCCTTCTTGACCACCATGGGCTGGCCGCATTTGGGGCAGACGGGGTCGAAGCCCTCAGGGAGGTCGGGGGGCGTCTCGGCCGCTATCTGGGTCTCGCCGTTCTCGTCGACCGAGAGGGGCTTGGCGTTGCGGCACTCCGGGTAGCCGGAGCAGGCCAGGAAGGCCCCGTAGCGGCTCCTCTTGACGGTCATGGGCTTGCCGCACTTGTCGCAGAAGACCTCCTCGGCCAGGGTCACCGGGGCAACCGGCCTGGGCACGCCCCGGTCGTCGCGGGAGAAGTCGGTCGTCTGCCCGCAGGCCCCGCAGGCGAGGTAGAAGCCGTTGCGGCCGTAGCGGATTGCCATATGGCCGGCCTCGTGGCAGGAGGGGCAGGGGACGCCCACTGGGATGCCGGCGATCTTGACGTTGGGCATGTTGGCCTTGGCCGTGGAGAGGCTCTCGGCCAGGGGCAGGTAGAGCTTCCTGAGGACGTCCAGGTAGGCGGCGGCGCCCTCCTCGATCCGGTCGAGGTCCTCCTCAAGATCGGCCGTGAAGGCCACGTCCACGATCCCCGGGAAGCAGGCCACCAGGAGGTCGGTGACGGTCAGGCCCATCTCGGTCGGCCTGAGCTGCCCCTTGCGGCCCTCGACGTACTCCTTGTCCCGTAGCACGGAGATGATGGCCGCGTAGGTCGAGGGCCGCCCGATGCCCCGCTCCTCGAGTTCCTTGACCAGGGTGGCCTCGTTGAAGCGGGCCGGGGGCTGGGTGAAGTGCTGCTTGGGCACTATCTCGTTGGCCACCAGGATCTGTCCCTGGGCCAGGGGCGGGAGGACTTTCCTCTCCTCGTCGGCGTCCGCCCCGTAGACGGCCAGAAAGCCCCTGAAGGCCAGGACCGAGCCCGTGGCCCTGAAGACGTAGCCCCTGGCCCCCAGGTCGGCGGTGGTCTGCTTGTAGACGGCCGCCGTCATCTGGCTGGCCACGAAGCGGCGCCAGATGAGGTCGTAGAGGGACCAGAGACGTGGGCTGATGAGGCCCTTGAGGCTCTCGGGGGTCCTCTCGACCGAGGTCGGCCGGATGGCCTCGTGGGCGTCCTGGGCCCCCTTCTTGTTGCGATAGTGGTTGGGGGAGGACGGGGCGTACTCGGGGCCGAAGGCCTTCCGGACATGGTCCAGGGCCTCGGCCGAGGCCTGCGGGGAAATCCTGACCGAGTCGGTGCGCATGTAGGTTATGAGGCCGACCGTGCCGCCCGGCAGTTCCACGCCCTCGTAGAGTTCCTGGGCCACCTTCATGGTCTGGGCCGGATCCAGCCTCAGGCGGTTGTAGGCCGCCTGCTGCAGGGTCGAGGTGGTGAAGGGCGGCCCAGGCTGGCGCCTGCGGTCCTTGGCCGCGACCTCGTCCACGGAAAACTCGGCCCCGGAGACGGCCTGGACGACCCTGTCCGCCTCCTCGGCGTTCCTGGGCTCGATCTTGGCCCCCTCGTGCCGGCAGAGCTGGGCCTCGAACGGGATGGACCCGCTCTCGAAAAGGGCCGCGACCGTCCAGTACTCCTCGGGGACGAAGGCCTGGATGGCCCTTTCCCTGTCCACCAGGATCCGGAGGGCCACCGACTGGACCCGTCCGGCCGAGAGGCCCCTCTTGAGCTTGTCCCACAGGATGGGGGAAATCAGGTAGCCCACCAGCCGGTCGAGGATCCTGCGGGTCTGCTGGGAGTCGAAGCGGGTCCGGGACAGGCCGGCCGGGTCGGCTATGGCCGCCTTGATGGCCGTGGGGGTCAGCTCGTGGAACAAGACCCTCTTGAAGAGATGCTTGTCCTGCCCCAGGCTGTCGGCTATGTGCCAGGCGATGGCCTCGCCCTCGCGGTCCGGGTCGGGGCCCAGGTAGACCACGTCCTTGCCCTTGGCCGCCTTCCTGAGATCGCTTATGACCTTCTGCTTGCCCTCGATGGGCTCGTACTCGGGGCTGAAGTCGTTCTCGATGTCTACCCCCAGCCGCCTGGGGGGGAGGTCCTTTATGTGGCCGACCGAGGCCACGACCTGGAAGTCGGGGCCCAGATATTTGCCGATGGTTTTCGCCTTGGCTGGCGATTCGACGATCAAGAGGTTTCTGGTCATACGCGTCCTAACCGGTCTTCCGCGCCGGGCCGGTTCGGTTCGGTCCCGGGGGAGCCCGTGGCCCGATGGCCGGGCCAAGCTTGGGTTGTAATAGCACATTTGGCAAGCCCTGTGCAACAGCCGTTGGCGATTTTTGCAAAATTATCAAATAAAAACAGTCAGTTGTCTTGGATGGCATGGGAAATCGCCCCGAACCCGTCCCCGTCTCCCGTTAAATATAGTCATCCCTGGCCGGAAGGGAATACCGCGGGTTTTGGGCCCCGCCTGCGTCCCGCTGGCGGAGCCCAAAAAAAAATCCCGCAATCACGGCGAGTTGCCATGGATTGGGGGAACTAATCGGGACGCAATTGCGGGGCAAAACAAACTCGCCCGGCCCTGCTGCCTCGTTTTTCCTGGCACGACGGGAGGGGATTCCCTGGGCTGGCCTGGCTGGGCCACGTCTGCTTATGGGGCGGGGCAGCGGCTGGCCGTCATTTCCGCAATAGACGCCGCCGCTTGGCGGGTCGCCCGTTAGCGCCGGTATGCGGTCGGGGGCGAAACTGGGCCGGCAACGTTGATGCCCGGGCAAAAAAGTACCAGAAGGCGGGCCGTCCGCCGGGCCTTTCCCTCGGCGGCTCGTCGCGGGCCGAAGCCATGGGCTTGGAGCTTGGGGGCGCTGTGCGGGGGGATCGCGGGGGGAGGAGGAAGAGCTTCCCGATCCTGGCGTGAAGGGCCATCTCGCCCTCCCTCGGGGGCCGGGGTGGCCCCAGCCCTGCCAGCCAGGAAGGAGGGCCGGGCGCCGATGGTGGGGACGTCGGCCTGGTCGACGAATCTGGCCAGTCGAGAGGGACAAGGGCGAAGGGGCCCCTAGACCTCTATCTCCCGCCCCTCGATGGCCAGATCCACCAGCATGGAGTGGCCGTTGTTGAGGAGATGGGTGAAGGCGGTGGTCCTCTCAAGCATGTCGTAGAGCTTGAGGTCGCTGTAAAGTGGATCGTGGTGGAAGAGGAAGAACTTTCCGACCCCGGCGTTAAGGGCCATCTCGGCCACCTTCAGGGGGCTGGAGTGGCCCCAGCCCTCCTTGGTCATGCTCTCCAGGAAGGTGTACTGGGTGTCGCTGATGAACACGTCGGCCTGGTCAAGGAATTTGGCCAGTGCGGCCTCGGATCTCTCCGACTGGTCGTTGGCGACGAACTCGTAGTCGGTGGCGAAGACCAAAGTCCGGCCATGGCTCCTGACCTTGAAGGCCAGGGAGCCGCCCGGGTGGGGCAGGGGCAGGGCCTCAATCTCGAATGGCCCGAGGGACAGGACCCCGTCGGGGAAGTCATGGAAGTTTATCGTGGCCCCGGCCTCTTCGAGCCTGATGGGGAAGAGGAGGGGCGAGGACTGCTGGAGGCTCAGGGCCTCCCTCATCTGGCTGGCCGACCGGCCGTAGATGTCCATGGAGTTGCCGACCTGGTAGATGGGCGCGAAGAAGGGGAATCCCTGGATGTGGTCCCAATGGGTGTGCGTCAGGAGGATGTCCAGGTGCAGGATCCTGGAGCCGGGGAAAAGGGGGCTGGCCTCGGGCATGTAGTGGTTCTGGCTCTCGACCAGGTACCTGATGCGATCGGCCTCCGGATCGACGTTGTCGAAGGACAGCTTACGCCCCAGGGCGTTGATGCCGGTCCCGGCGTCGATGATCAGGATGTCCTCGCCCTCGGTGATCTCCAGGCAGGGCGTGTTCCCCCCCACGGTGGAGACCAGCCTGTCCGGCAGCCCGTCAAGGAACTCGTTCAGCCTGGCCGGATCGGGCTTGGCCTCGAAAGCCATGGTCAGCGCGGCCTTGAGCCTTTCCTTGAGCGCCGATGGGGTGGGGGGTGCCGGGATTGAGCCCCTGACCCCCCAGAATTTGACAATCATACCAACCCTTGACCAGACGTGATGCCTCCCCAAGGGGGGAGGAAGCTCCCTGGCGGTCCCCGGACCGCCAGCCCAAGGCTATATGCCGACAGTATAGGTTAGACCGCCATTTATTGCAATAACATCAGTATCTTTACTTTAAATATTATAGCAAAAGGCCAGATATTCCGCAACAAAAACAGCGAGGGCGGCGCCGGCCCGGCCCCTGGGCCCAGGCTCACTTGGCGAAGTTGACCGCCCTGGTCTCCCGGATGACGGTCACCTTGATCTGGCCTGGGTAGACCATCTCCTTCTCCACCTGGCGGCAGATGTCGTTGGCCATGGTCGTGGCCCCCTCGTCGGAGACCACGTCGCTGTTGACCATGATGCGTATCTCCCGGCCGGCCTGGATGGCGTAGGACTTGGAGATGCCGTTGAAGGAGTTGGCTATGCGCTCGAGGTCCTCCAGCCGCTTGACGTAGGTCTCCATCATCTCGCGCCTGGCCCCTGGCCTGGCCCCCGACAGGGAATCGGCCGCCTGGACCAGGACGTCCAGGATGGTCTCCGGGGTGGCGTCCTCATGGTGGGCCATGATGGCGTGGACCACGGCCGGGGACTCCCCGAAGCGCTTGGCCAGCTCGGCCCCTATGAGGCCATGGGGGCCCTCTACCTCGTGATCCACGGCCTTGCCGATGTCGTGAAGGAGCCCGGCCCTCTTGGCCTGCTTGACGTTCTGGTCGAGCTCGGCGGCCATGATCCCGCAGAGGAAGGCCACCTCCATGGAGTGCTGGAGGACGTTCTGGGCGAAGCTGGTCCTGTACTTGAGCTTTCCCAGAAGCTTTATGAGCTCGTTGTGGATGCCGTGGACGCCGACGTCGAAGGCCGCCTCCTTGCCGACCTCCCGGAGGGAAAGCTCCATCTCCTCGCTGACCTTGGCCACCACCTCCTCGATGCGGGCCGGGTGGATGCGGCCGTCCAGGATCAGGCGCTCCAGGGATTGCCGGGCGATCTCGCGCCTCAGGGGCGAAAAGCTTGACAGGATCACGGCCTCCGGGGTGTCGTCGATTATGAGGTCGACGCCCGTGACCGACTCGATGGCCCTGATGTTGCGCCCCTCGCGGCCGATGATCCGGCCCTTCATGTCCTCGTTGGGCAGGTTGACCACGGAGATGGTGTGCTCGGCCACGTAGTCGCTGGCATAGCGCTTGACGGCCAGGGCCAGGATTTCCTTGGCCTTCTTGTCGGCCACCTCGCGGGCCTCGGCCTCGATTCGCCTGATGAGGCGGCCGCCCTCGTGGCGGGCCTCCTCCTCCACGTTTTTGAGGAGAATGTCCCTGGCCTCCGTCATCGTCAGCTGGGCCAGGCTCTCCAGCTTGGCCGCCTGCTCGGCGACGAGGTGGTCCATCTCCTCGTTCCTGTCGGCAAAGGCCTTGTCCTTCCTGACCAGCTCGGCCTCGTTCCTGGCCGCCTCGGCCTCCCTTTGGGCCAGGGCCTCGGAGCGGCGCTCGTAGTTCTCCTCCTTCTGGTTTAGCCTGTCCTCTTCCTTCTTCTGCTCCAGGCGGCGCTCGTTCAGTTCCCTGTCGCACTCGCTCTTCATCTGGAAGATCAGGTCCTGGCCTTGGAGCTGGGCCTCCTTTTTGATGTTGGCCACGTCCCGCTCGGCCTCGGAGGCGAGTTTTTGGGAATAGGTGTTCAAGTCACCGATTTTAGAGGCAAAATATTTGTTTCTCCACCACCCGCCGGCCAGGAACCCGCCGGCCACCAAGACGATGGCCGTGACAATGGCCACCAGGATAGAAAAAATCGTCATTTCGGCTCCACATATATATACAATCCTTCCAAGTTCGCCGGTAAGACCAATGAGCCCCCCGGGGGAGGGCTTTTATGCTGTAGGTCGGCAAGTATTGGGCGGAAAGGGTGGCCCGGGGCTTTCTATTCGCCCAGGCATAGGTCGATGCTCGTCGTCATCCTCTTGACCCGGTTCTCGGCCTCGTCGAGCGAGGAGTTTAGCTCGCCGATTTCCCTGAGGCACCTGTTGAGTCTGCGGGCCAGACGGAAGGCCACATGGGCCGCCAGGTCCATCTCGTGCTGGAGTCCGGGGAACTGGCCCTTGACGAGGGCGATCTCCTCCTCGGCCAAGGAGGCGATCTCCTGGACAAGCTCCGGCCGGTTGCTCTTGAAGCGGCACTTGCGGTCAAAGACCTTGACCGTGACCACCTCCAAGGGGGCGCCGCTGGCCTGGGCTGGCTTTTTTAAGCCAGGTTCGCCGCTGGCCGGGCCGCCCTTGGCACTCGGGTCTGGATTGCCTGGATTGGGGTTCATCATTGTCCGGAAAGGAAAAGGGCGGCTGGCCGCCCTCAGGACCAGGAGCCCAGCTTCTCGAGAAGCGTGTCGACCCTGGTCAGCGCGAATTGGCGGTCTTTCAGGAGATCCTCAATCTTGGCCTTGGCCGACTCCTGGATCTCGGCCAAGGCGTCGTTGTCCTTGCGGAGCTTGTCAAGGTCGCCGACGGCCTTGGCGAGGGCGTCCTCGGAAAGGGAGAGCTTCTTTTTCAGTTCCCCGGAGGCCTCCTCGGCCTCGGAGAGCTTTCTGGAGAGCTCGGCCTTGGCGGTCTCCGCCTCGGCAATCCTCTCTATGAGGGCCGAAACCTTGGTCTCAAGAAGGTCAAATTTGCTGAAGTCCATGATGTCCTCCTGGTACGCAGCTTCTTCCCCTATAGGCCGTGGGCCAGGCGCCGGCGGCTTCCCAGCGGGTGGCTGGTCGGGGTAAAAAAGGTGGTCCCCTCATTATATGTCGACATCCTCGCCCATGGGCCGCTGGCGGCCCGTGGGCGATTCAGGTGGAAGGCGGTCCGTAGGAAGGGTCGCGCGCGGCCGCCCTGTGCGGCGGGCCCAAGTCCGCCTGGCCCCGCCGAATCTACGTTAAAATGATTATAGACTAAAATAGGCTATTATGGATCAGATTAAAAGTCGGCAGGAAATCGTTTCATGCCAAATGAAAAATCTTTTAAATCGTCAGGACGCAAAAAAAGCGCAAGGCCAGGCCCTCGGCGGGCACGTCCACCGGCCTTTGCGAAAATACGGCCCCCGCGCCCAGGCTAGGTCCATCAAAAACTAATTATACCACATTCCACAGAGAAAAAACGATTTTTTGCGGATAGTCCGAAGGATAGGGCCAAATGGGCCGCTGAGGCGGAACTTAAGCCTCTCTTTTGGGGCCATATGGGACTTTGGGCCGAATGGCCGGTGAAGGATCGCGGGGGAGGGGGGACGGGGGGCGATTCTCGGCCCGGCCGGCTCACTCGGCCAGGGCCAGGTTCGAGAGGGCCACCTCCAGGAGCATCTCCGGCTTCAGGCCGTCGGCGGGGAAGGAGGACCGCGCCTGGTGGAATATGAAGTTGGCTCGGCCGGTGCGGGTCGGGATGGGCCACTCGCTCAGGCGCTTCTGGAAGACGATGACGGTATTGTCGAGGCTGGGCTGCTCCGTCGCCGGTGCGGCCAGGGCGAAGAGGCCGTAGGACAGGTGCCCCAGTTCCCAGTCGGGCCCGGAATTCTCCAGGAGGTCCTGGGCCAGGGCCCTCAGGAGGTTGTAGGCCTCGGGCTGCCCGAAGCTCAGGGCGAAGCGGCCCAGTCCCGAGACGTTCAGAAGGGCCACGGTCACGCCCTCGTCCTTGCGGGCCTCGAGCATCTGCCCCAGGCGCTCGACGAAGTAGGTGCGGTGGGGGAGCCCGGTCTGGGCATCGAGATGGGTCAGCTCGACCACCCGGCCGCAGAGCTTGTCCTGCTGGTAGTGGGCCGACAGCCGCTGGGCCAGGAAGTCGAGGAAACCCACGGCCTGGTCGTCCAGGACCTGGTTGGCCTTGCCGACCAGGAGGAGGGCGCCCCTGATGGTCTCGTTGTAGACGAGCGGCCAGCCATAGAAGGTCTCGGCCTTCTTCAGGGGGTCGCCGGGGCGGAAGACGAAGGAGAGGTTCTCGACGTTCCTGACGGATGGGATGGCCAGGGGCTGCGGGCCGCCATGGACGTAGCCGGCCAGGCCGGAGGCCATGGGCTGGCGGACCTCCAGGCCGGAGGGGAAGGGCTGGCCGGCGATTATGACGAAGTGCCTGGGATCCCCGGTCAGGATTTCGGTCAAGAAGGCCCAGGAGAGGCCGGAATAGGAGAGGACGAATTTCAGGACTTCCTGGGGCCAGGGCGTCTTGTCGCCGTCCAGGGCCAGGATCTCCTCCAGGCGGGAGCAGAGGGCCAGCGCGGGGGCCGAGGACAGGTTCTTGCCGATGGGCGGGGGGGGCTCCCTGTCGGAGCGGCTGTTGAACTTGCCCAGGACCTTGTCGAGGCTTTGGCCCATCTGCCTGAACAGGCCGGTACCGCCGCCGTCTGGGGGGGTGTTCCGCTTCTGGCTCACGGCCGCTCCTCCTGGCCAGACACCTGGGTCCGGCCACCGGCGGCGGACCCAGGGGCCCCATCCGCGGGCGGGCAGGGCGGCGCTGCCGGTCGGTAGCTGTTTGGTTGTGGAATGGGGCCTTACCGTGCCCAACGATGTGGCCATGGGAAGGCCCGGGGCCTACTTCTGGGCCTCCTCGGCCTCGGCCGGCTTGGCCTCGGGGGCCGGTGGCGCGTCCGGGAGGACCTTGACCTTGAAGGTGCCGGTGACCTCAGGGTGGAGCCTGATGCTGATCTCAAAGTCGCCCAGGGTCTTTATGGGCTCGGCCAGGCGCAGGCGCTTTCGGTCGAGCTCGAAGCCCTCGGCCAGGGCGGCGGCTACAATGTCGTTGGGGGTCACGGCCCCGTAGAGCTTGCCCTTGTCCCCCGACTTGCGGTTCATGGCGAGGACCAGGGGAGCTAGCCTGTTCCTGAGGTCAATGGCCTGGTCCTTGGCCTCCTTGGCCCGGGACTCGTACTCGGACCTCTGCTTGGCCAGGGCCCTTAGGTTGCCGTCGGTGGCCAAAAGGGCCTTCCCCGTGGGGAGAAGGAAGTTTCTGGCGTAGCCGGCGGCCACCTTCAGCACTTGCCCCGACAGGCCCAGGTTGCTGACGTCCTTGGTCAGAATGATTTCCATTGGTCGGGACCTCCGTCAATACTGGCTGGTCGGCACCATGGCCGTGTAGGGCAGCAAGGCCATGTAGCGGGCCCTGAGGATGGTCGTGGTCAGGAGCCTCTGGTGCTTGGCGCAGTTGCCGCTGATGCGTCTGGGGACTATCTTGCCCCTCTCGGTCACGAAGGGCCTCAAGGCCTTGACGTCCTTGTAGTCGACCGAGTTTATGTGGTCGGCGCAGAAGCGGCAGATTTTCCGGCGATGGTAGGGCTTCTTCTTGCCGCGTCCGCGGCGGGGGTTCTTGTCGTCGGGACCACCATGGTTGTGATCGGCCATCTTGACTCTCCTTTCAATTCGCCGCGCTGGCGTGGTCGTCGGTGCCTTGCTCCCCGGCGCCTTCGTGGCTGTCCTGGCCGCCCTCCTCGGGGTTCGGCCCGGCGGCCTCGGAGGGCGTCTCAGGTGCGGCCTCGGCGGTGGCCTCGGGGGCCGTCTCTGGGGCGGCCTCGGCGGTGCCCTCGGGGGGCGTCTCAGGTGCGGCCTCGGCGGCGGTCTCTGAGGCGGCCTCGGCCTCGGCGGCGGCCTTGGCGGCGGCCTCGGCTGCTGCCTCGGCGGCCGCCCTCTGGGCGGCCTCCCTGGCCTCGGCTGCCTGGGCCTGCTCCTTCTCGCGGCGGGCGGCCTCGCTGGCGATGTTGGCCAGGACCGTCTGGTACTTTTCCTCGGTGAAGTTCTTGTCCTGGACCAGGGTCAGATACTTGAAGACCTGCTCGTCGATCTTGAGGTTGCGCTCAAGCTCGGCCGCGAGCGATGACTTGGCCCGGTAATCGTAAAGGAGGTAATAGCCGAACAACTCCCTGCGGACCGGGTAGGCCAGCTTCTGGCGGCCCCGCTCCTCAAGGCGGACGACCTGTCCCTCGCCCTTGGCCAGGATGCCCTCGACCTTGCCCTTGAAGGCGGCCAGCTGATCCGTAGTCAAATGCGGGGAAAGGAGGATGAGAGTCTCATACCTTCTGAAAAACATTGGTCACTCCTCATGGACCTAGGGCCCCGCATGGAAAGGCCGCCAGGGCCTATCTGTCGGGGCGAGAGTGGCCGCACCCGGTCGGGGTGGCAGCGTGAATCCTTTATGCTAACAGAAATTTTCTGCCGGATCAATAGCCTGGGCATTGGGCATTGGCGGCATTGGCGCATTGGCATTGGTGGCCCTACGTTGACGGGTCTTCAAGGAAAAAGTGCCATAATTATTAGGAAAAAGCGCATGGTTGGTTGATTTTGGCATCAGAAACGCGATGGCTGGCTGGCGCAGGCTCCTTCCCCGCCAGTCAGCCTGGGGATGTCCCCGCGACTCCGCCATGGAGACGGCGCTGGATGGACTATGGCCCAGCCCGGGACTCCCCGGCCGACGACGTACGCCCGTGGGGGGCTGGAGCGGGCCAGGGTTTAGCGGCCAAACGGCCGGAAGCCGTCCCCTCGAGGCCTTCCCCTGGAACAGGGCGGCGCCCCGCCGCGGTCCAGCCGGCCTGCCTTGTTGGGGTGCGCCTTCGGCCCATCTCGGCCTCCCCTGGATACATCTGGCCATACCAGGCACTTCCCTGGCCAGGACGGGCCTGGAGACAGGCAATAGGCGGGTGGTCCGGCCCCATCCCTGCCGGGGGCGGCCCTCCTGCCCAAGCCGGCCGCCTTGCCGGAGCGGCCGACGTTCTGGCCGATTGCCTGTCGGCCAATGGTGGCCCCACCGATAAATGTCTCCTTATTTACTTGACGTGCCTCTCATGCCAACGCTTTACGTGCGACGCATCTGGTGTCCTGGAAAAACTGGCCAAAGAAATTTTTCAATCTAAACTCCTTTCATGGCTTTATCTGCCAAAAATTATGGCCGGCCTGCTGATTCGGGGCGGCGAGGCATTTACGAAGCCAGGAGTAATTCCTCGATTGCGTTGGCCATCTTGCGGACACGGGGGGTTGATTGCTGGTCTCCTGGATGGCGACAATAAATATGGTATTTGCTCACTTGTTCAATGATATTTTTTCTTCTCCATCGTTATTTTGCAAGACGTGGCGCACGGGGGTGGGACAGGTTGGGCCCAAGGAGGCCGTTTGGCGCCAGCCGCGCGTCCACGCCATGGCGGGGAACGGTCACGCCTGTTCGGGATGGCTGGGGAGGGGGCTAGCGGGTGAGGTTCAGGTCCAGGAGGCGGGCCAGGCGCTCGGCCGCTTCCTCCAGGAGCGGCTCGGCCTGCTCCATGGCCTCGGCAAGGGCCATTGGCCCCGGTATCATGCCCATTATGGCCTGGATGTTCTTGTCGTACATTTTCTGGTAGCCGGGTCCCAGGGAGGCCGAGAGGCAGACGGTGGGGAGGCCAAGTTCGCGGCCCAGGGCGGCCACGCCCACGGGGGCCTTGCCCCAGACCGTCTGGCCGTCGCTGCGGCCCTCGCCGGTTATGATGAGCGAGGCCCCGGCGGCCTTCTCCCTGAAGCGGCCCTCGCCCAGGACGACCTCGACCCCTGGGCTGAAGCGGGCCTGGGTGAAGAGCTTGAAGGCAGCCCCAAGGCCCCCGGCCGCCCCGGCGCCGGGGCACTGGAAGACGTCGCGGCCGGTCAGGTCCCTGGCCACCTCGGCCAGCCGGGCTAGGGCCCGGTCCAGGCGGAGGATGAGGTCGGGGCCAGCGCCCTTCTGGGGGCCGAAGACGGCCGAGGCCCCGTCGGGGCCGACCAGGGGGTTCTGGACGTCGGAGGCTATGGTGATGGGGATGTCGGAGAGCTCGGCTATGAGCCCCTGGGCGTCGATGCCGCCAAGATCGGCCAGGGCCAGGCCGCCGGGCGGGAGGGGCCGGCCCCGGCGGTCCAGGAACCTGAGGCCCAGGGCCGAGAGCATGCCGGCCCCGCCGTCGTTGGTGGCGCTGCCGCCCAGACCGACGAGGAGCTTCTTGGCCCCCAGGGCCAGGGCCTGGCGGATCTGCTGGCCCAGGCCGAAGGAACTGGCCCCGGCGGGGTCCAGCTCGGAGGCCGAGAGCCTGGTGAGCCCGCAGGTAGAGGCCACCTCCAGGACCGCCGTCTCGCCGTCGCCCAAAAAGCCGAAGCCGGCCATGACCGGACGCCCCAGGGGGTCTTGGGCCTCCTGGGTCACGAGCCTTCCCCCGGTGAGGCTCACGAGGGTCTCGACCGTCCCCTCGCCGCCGTCGGCGATGGGGAAGATGACGAACTCGGCCCCTGGCCAGACCCTGGACAGTCCCCTGCGGATGGTCTCGGCGGCCCTCAGGGCCGAGAGGCTCCCTTTGAACGAGTCTGGGGCGATGAGGATCTTCATTTGGCACCCCGGGCCGGCGGCCATGGGCGACCGATCCTGCCCTCCCGGCGTTGGCGGCGGCACCCATGATAGGACGTTTTGGGGCCCCGATCAAAGAAAAAACGGGGAGGGGCTAGGAGACCAGCCTCCTGGCCAGCTCGACGGCCTCGGCGGCGTCGGCCGAGTAGCCGTCGGCCCCGATGTCGGCGGCGAACTTGGGCGTTATGGGGGCCCCCCCGACCATGACCTTCACCTTGTCCCTGAGGCCGGCCTCGGCCAGGGAGGCGATGACGCTGGTCATGGAGGGCATGGTCGTGGTCAGAAGTGCCGAAAGGCCGAGGAGATCTGGCTTGTGGTCCTTGATGTTCCGGACGAATGTCTCGTCCGGGACGTTGATGCCCAGGTCGATGACCTGGAAGCCGGCCCCCCTGAGCATGGTGGCGACCATGTTCTTGCCGATGTCGTGGAGATCGCCGAAGACCGTCCCCAGGACGATGGTCTTGGGCTCGGCCCTGTCCCCGGCGCTGGCCAGATGCGGCTCCAGGGCCTCGACCGCCAGGTTCATGGCCCTGGCCGAGAGGAGGACCTCGGGGATGAAGACCGTGCCGGCCTTGAACAGGGGGCTGATTATGTCCATGGCGGCGATGAGGCCCAGCCTCATGATGTCGGCGGCCTTGTGGCCCTGGCCGAGGAGCCTGTCGACCTCCCCGACGATCGACTCGTCGTCGCCGTCTAGGACGATCTGCCTGGCCTTGGCGAAGGGATCACCCTCGCCGGCCAGTGGCTTGCTGGGGAAGCCCGTCCCCTGTGCGGCCTGGGGTGGCGTCTCGGCACCGGGCGCCTCGACCAGGACGGCCCGGAAGGCCAGGGGGAGCCTACCTTCCTTGGCCACGCGGTCGCCTATGCGCCTGAGCCTGTCCCAGTTGGCCTGGGGCGGGGTGGTGTCGGCTATGCCCACTATGAGCCTGTCGCCGGGGGTCAGGTCCCTGAACATGGAGTCGAGGTAGGACTCGAAGTCGGCCTCGGAGGTAAGATCGTCCAGGAGGATGTTGGACGGTATCCCCCCGAAGATGGTCAGCCTATCCCTCCACTTTCCGTAATACTCGCCTATCCTCACCTTGGTCATGGGCCAGGGGCAGATGGCCTCGGCCACCTGGAATCCCGAATCGGGCAGGATGTCCATCAGCCCGTGGTTCTCGCCGTCGCAGTGGCAGATGCAGACCTGGCCATTGTCCCGGAAGGCCGGGCCGACCTTCCTCAGCCAAGGCTGGATTTCCTTGACGAAATAGGAGGGGTAGGTGATCATGTCGTCGAAATTGGCCCCCCACAGGATGACCTTGGCCGGGGAGGCCAGGATGACCCTGAAGATCCGGTCGTAGAAGACCGACAGGCCCTCGCCCAGCCTGGCCATGTGCCTGGCGTGGTCGTTGTAGTGGAAGTAGAAGTCGGTGGCGTCCAGGAACTCCTTCTGCACGTGGTGGATGGGCGAGGAGGCCAGGGAGGCGAAGGCCGCCCCCACCCCGTTGTCGCCCACCTCGTTCTCCAGCCAGTCCTGGAACTCCTCATAGTTGGGGGTAACGGCGAGGTTCTCGAAGATGTGGGCCACGACCTCGTAGTCGGCCGGCGTCTTGATGACGTGCTCGTCAATCCAGGTAATGGAGGCCCCCGAGGCCCTCATCTCATCGGAGTACATGGTCCTGGTGCGCACGTCGCCTTTTCTCGTGTGGTAGATTTGGGTGGTGTAGTCGCCCTCCAGGATGGTCTCCACCTCCACGTCCGGCCCGAAGGCCACCCTGTAGGGCTGCTCCGGCAGGTTGTAGAGGCCCAGGGCCCTGTGGGGCTGCTGGCCGCTCCTTAGGAACCTCGGCACCAGGTGGTGGCTGCCCCAGCCCTCGGCCCGGCAGATCTCGGCGATGGAGCGGCCCTCATGTTCCCTGGGGGTGGTCCCGGACCTGAGGTTGGCGTTGTGCCAGAGATCTATCCGGGGGACGTAGGGCCAGACATCGACCATCTCGCCCCTGGCGGCGGCCAGGACTCTATCGCGCATGTTCATGGTGTCACCATTTTGGAGATATGGAAATTAAGGGCTCAAACTACGGATGGAAAACAGCGCAAGTATGGCGCTCCCCGGGGCTAGATGTTCACGCCGCTGGCGGCGGCAAAGTCGACGAAATGGACCAGGTCGTCCTTATGGTCGAACGGTATGGGCCTGGGTTCGGAAAGGCAGGCCAGGTTGGGGTCGGCCCTGGCCTTTTCGTACAGGGCCGGGCTGACGGCCAGGAATTCCAGGTCCTTGGTGTTTTTGATCCAGGCCATCTCCAGATCGCCTGGCGTGTGGGGGCCGACCGTGTCGAGGGCCCCCTGGATGGCCAGGCGGGCGTTGTCCCTGACCAGGGGGCAGCGGCCCTTTTCCGGGGAGACCGCCACGGTCGAGTTGAGGTCGGTCATGGCCCGGTCCACGGACTCGAGGAGCTCGCGGGTCACGTAGTCGTTGAGGCCAAGACCCAGGGCGTTGCCGCCCCCCTTGGGGCTGACCCTGAAGGTCACCACCCTGGTGATGCGGGGCCTTTCAGGCTCCTTCTCGTATATGTTCATTATCCGGCCGATGACCTTGGTGTCGAGGCCCGCTCCGGAGATGTCCTTGCCCAGCTCGTCCACCAGAAGGACGTCCAGGCGGTCCCAGGGGAGCCGGGGCTTGGTCCTCTGGCTCTCCTGGAGGAGGGCGGGCTCCCTGGCGAAGATCTCGCCGGCGGGCACGAACTCGAGGTGCCTCAGGAAGTTCCGGTGGTCCTCGACCAGGGCCACCCCGCCCAGGACGGGGGCGGCGTCGAGGATTATCCTGGCCATGGCCTTGATGGTCTCGTAATAGGTGTGCCTCACGGCCGCCTGGTGCATCATGGTCGCCCCCTCGACCCGGCCCAGGCCGACCACGGCCATCTTGAGGAGGCCCGACTCAATGGGGCCGATGAATTCCGTGTGCTCCTTGACCCGGCCCACGAGGATGACGTGGTCGGCGTTCCCCGGGAGGACGTTCGAGTCGACGCTCAGCGGGAGATAGCCGAAGACCTGGCCGATGATCCGCGGCCGGTAGTCGGTGATGAACTGGGCACCCATGCTTCCCGGTGTCTGGCCCAGGTGGGCCAGGACCTCCAGCTGGCCCTGCGGGGTGCCCCCGCCGTGGCTGCCCATGGCCGGGAGAATCAGCGGTTTGGCCCCAAGCTCCCCGACCAGGCCGACCAGGGACTTGACGACCTCGTTCATGCTCTCTATGCCCCGGCTGCCGCTGGTGATGACGACCCTCTGGCCGGGCCTTATCTTTTGGGCCAGGCCGGCCCTCGCGAACTCCTCCCTGAGCCTCTGGGGGACGTCGGGGCGCCTGGTCTCGGGGAAGATCTGCTTGACGAGGCCAAGCCTCAGATCGCTCAAATCGGACACCGTTCTCCCTCTCTTGGCCCGGGCGGGTGGCGCCAGGGCCGGGTTAGGGCCGTCAGACCGCCTTGCGGTAGGCCCCCTCGCCGAGGGCCGTGACCCTCAAGGCCTGGTAGTTCTCGAATTTGGCCCAGTCGGGGACCGAGTTGCCGGAGCCCAGCATGAAGCCGCCGCCCGGGGCGACGTCCCTTATCAGCGAGCGGACGTAGTTCCTCACGTCCTGGGGCTTTCCGTCCTGGAGCATGTCGTTGGGGACGTTCCCGACGATGCAGAGCCTCCCCGCGACCTTTTCCTTGATCGAGGCTATGTCGTTGCAGGTAGGGTCGATGGGCTGGATGACGTCCAGGCCCAGGTCGATGAAGCTGGGCAACAGGGCGTCGAGCTTTCCGTCCGAGTGGAGGAAGAAAAGCTTGCCCACCCTGTGGCATCTCGCGGCTATCTCCCGGTACCAGGGGAAGACGTACCTGTCGAGGTGCTTGATGCTCACGATTGGCCCGCTGTTGTAGGCCAGGTCGTCGACCACCCAGATGCCGCCCACGTGGGGCATGGCCAGGATGGCGTCCAGGGCCGAAAGCTGGATTTGGGCCACCTTCTCGAAGATGGCCTCAAGGAGGGGGCTCCCCTTCACGAGGGCCATGGCGAAGTTGTTGAAGCCCATGAGCATCCAGGTCATCGTGAAGATCTTGCCCGAGACGCCGATGGCCTTCATGCCCGGGGGGATCAGGCTGGCCACGCCGGTGAGCCTCGAGAAGTCCAGCTTGGCCAGCTCGTCCCAGGGGAAGGCCTCGAACTCGCCCATGTCGTGGATGAAGCTCGACACCTCCAGGTTCCAGTTCCTGTCGTCGCCCGCGGCCTCGGGGGAATTCGGGTCGTCGGGCTCGTGGAGCTTTTTCAGAATCTTCGAGACGTGGGAGTCCTCGGTGACCTTGCCCGGCTCCATCATGCCGATGTTGAGCGGGATATAGTCGTAGCCGGCCTTGGACCAGAACTCGACCTGGGCCGCCAGGTCGTCCGGGCCGACGGGGCGGCCCAGGAACTGGCCCTGGATCTCGTAGGCAATCAGCACCTCTGAAAGCGGAACCCTGTCGGGTTCCTCGAAACGAGCCGCCTTGAGGACGCGGTTCCAATCTGGGACAACGTTCATAATCTTAGAATCCTTCTCCTGCCGCCTCGACGATGGCCCTAAGGTTGGCCAGGGGCGTGGTCAGGGGGACGGCGCATTCGGGGGCGACCAGCCTGAGGCCCGCCGCTATGGCCTCCCGGCTTTTTCCGTAGACGTCCTCGGGGCTGCCCTCGAGGAGGACCTCTGGGTTGTTGATGTTGCCGGCCAGGCTTATGCGCCCCCCGACCTTCCTGATGGCCTCACCGGCGTCGTTGGCGCTCTCGAAGTGGTAGACGTCCACGCCGCTCTCGGCGAAGAGATCCATCCGGTCCAGGGTCCGCCCGCAGACGTGGAGGATGACCGGGCCGTTTATCTCCCTGAACATGGCCTTGTGGATGGGCAGCAAAAGGTCCCGGTAGTGGTAGGGGCCGACCAGGTTCCCGGTGGCGTGGTCGGCCACGACCACGACGTCGGCCCCGGCCCTGAACTGGGCGTTGGCGAAGCCGACCGTGACCGGGACCAGGGACTCGACCATCCGCCTCACCAGGTCGTACTTTTTGCGGCCCACGGCCATCAGGAAGTTCTGGGTCCCGGCCATGTGGTAGGAGAGCGTCCAGGGGCCCATGACCTTGCCGATGATGGTGGCCTGGCCGCCTACCTGGCGCCGGAGGATCTCGAGGGCCCGGAGGACCACGGCCAGGGAGGGCTTCTCCAGGATGCTGTCTGGGATCTGGACCTCGCTGAAGTCCTTGTGGGGGAAGGTCTTGCCGTCAGGCATCATGTCAGGGGCCCCCCAGTCCATCTCCACCCCGAAGGCGGCGGATTCCTGGTGGACTGAGTACTCCGGCATGACCGAGTCGAAGCCCAGGAGCTCGTGCCCGGCCAGGGCCAGGCGGGCCATGGTCACGGGGTTCAGGTGGGCTTCCGGGAACCAGGCCCCGCTGGCCTTCATCAGTTCCTGGCAGGCTATGGAGGTGGGCGTTATGGCCGCCGGCCGGTCGCCCTGGCGGCCACCATAAATGTATGACATGGCTATATTGTGAGGTGTAGACTTCATTTCTCTTTCTCGATGAATTATTTTGTCAATAAATTGTATTGTGCTTTAAATAAGCATAATAGTTAGAAATCAAGATTTAAGGTCATGCCTAAAGATGTCGGTCAGCCCGGCGTGGCCCGGGAAATGGGTCTCGATGTTCGAGGCGACGTCGTGGAGGTGCCTGACCATGGTCATCTCGGCCTTCTCCAGGTCCCGGTCGGCGATGTGCTTGATGATGCTGCTGTGGAAACTGAAGGCCCTGGAGGCCGAGGTGTTGAGATTCTTGGTGACCGCCGAGATGAACTGGTACAGCCCGTCCCAGATGATGTCCAGGAACTGCAGGATGACCGTGTTCCGGCCGCTCTCGATTATGGCCCGGTGGAAGTCGACGTCCAGCCTGGTCATGGTCTCCTTGTCGTCCTCGGCTATGGCCTGGCCCTGGCCCATCAGGAGATGGTGGAGCTTCTTGATGTCCTCGCCCGTGGCCTTCTGGACGGACAGCTTGATGGCCGCCTTCTCCAGGTAGAGCCTGGCCTCTATGAACTCTCGGACGTTTATGTCGTTCATGAAGTAATACTGGCTGATGCTGGACAGGACCCCGGCCGTGGAGTTCCTGGCCACGATGGTCCCCACGCCTGGCTTGGCCGTGAGAAAACCCAGGACGGTGAGCTTGTTTATGGCCTCCCTGATCGTGGAGCGGCTGACGCCGAACTCCTCGGCCATGACGTCCTGGGTCGGGAACCGGTAGCCCTCCGGGAAATGGCCACCGGAGATCTGCTCGAAGAGGTTGTTGAAGACCTCGTCCACGGCCGACAGCTTCTTTATGGGCTTTAGCATGCTTTGAAAGAGCCTTTACTGTAGGAGGTACATGGGCAGCTTGTGCCATACTGTGACCAGGATCAGGACCATCAACGTTATGCACAGAAATGGCATGGTGGCCTTGTATATCTGCATCATGCTTATATGGTCCGGGGCGATGCTCTTCATGTAGAAGGACGAGGGCGCGAACGGGGGCGACAGGTAGGAGACCTGCATGTTCATGCAATAGAGGACGCCGAACCAGACGGGGTTGAGGCCGAAGGACAGGATGACGGGCAGGAATATGGGAATGGTCAGGAACAGTATGCCCATCCAGTCCAGGAAGCACCCCAAGAAGATCCAGATGAGGTTGATGAGGATCAGGGTGCCCCAGACCCCCAGGTCAAGGTTGATTATGGTGTCGCGGACAAACTGTGTCCCGCCGGTCAGGGTATAGGCCCCGATGACCGTCTGGGCCCCGAAAAAAATCCATGCTAGCATGCAGCTGACCTTGACGGTCTCAAGACATGACTCCCAGAGCATCTTCAGGTTGAAGGTCTTCATTATGAAGGCGCATATCAGGACCAGGACCACGCCCACCCCGGCGGCCTCGTTTGGGGTGGCCACGCCAAGGTAAATCGAGCCCAGCACGCCGAAGGTCACGAACAGGGGGAGGATAAGCGACTTCAGGATGGCCAGCTTGGCCAGAAAGGGCATGTTCCTGAGCTCCTCCGGCGGCAGCGGGGCAGCCTCCGGGTGGCGCTTGCAGTGGAAGACGACGAACATGATGTAGCCGAAGGCCAGAATGAGGCCGGGAATGATGCCGGCCGTGAAGAGCTGGGCCACCGAGACGCTGGCGGTCATGCCGTAGACGATGAAGACCACGGATGGCGGGATGAGCGTGGCCAGGCCGCCGCCGGCGGCCAGTGTCCCCAGGCTGAGGGTATCGTCGTACTTGTTCTTGAGCATCTGCGGCAGGGCAATCATGCCCAGGGTGACTATCTCGGCCCCGACCACCCCGACCATGGCGGCCATGACGATGTTGGCGAATATGGTGCCTATGGCCAGTCCGCCCCTGAGGCTCCCGGCCCAGATGTAGGCGGCCTTGAAGAGGTTCTCGGCCACGCCCGATCTCTGGAGGATGCTGGCCATCATGACGAACAGGGGCACGGCCATGAGGGTGGAGCTCTGGGTCATGTCGAAGATGCGGTTGACGAAGCTGCTGACGGGCCCAAGGGTGTCGAACTGCGTCAGGCAGATGACCATGGCGACCGCGCCCAGGCTCCAGGACAAGGGCTGGCCCATGCAGAGCATGATCATCAGGGAGAGTACCAAAACCAGGCTTATTACACCTATACTCATAGCGGCCTCCCGGTGACGGCCATGTGCAAATCCTTGATTAGTTTTGATATGGCCTGGAGAAGGACTAGGACGAAGCCGAGGAACAAAAGGATCTTCATGGGCCAGACCATGGGGTTCCAGGCCGTGTAGCTGTGCTCGTCGAGCTTGATGGACTGGACCATGTAGGGCCAAATGACCCTGAGCATGACCCCCAGGTAAAGGGCTATGAAGCAGAAATTGAGGCAATCCAGAATGGCCCTGACCCTCTTGCTGAACCTGGAGTAGAGGATGTCGACCCTAACGTGCCCGTCGTTCTTCATCGTCAGGGCCCCGCCCAGCAGATAGCAGATCCCGCAGAGCATGGCGGTCGTCTCGGAGACCCAGCGGGTGGGGCTGTCGAAGAGCTGCCTCATGGCGATTTCGTAAAATATGATCAGGGCGGCCAGAAAAGGCAGCGGGGCCCCGATGTAGCCGAAGAAGGTCGATATCTTCTCTATCGCGGCCACGATGGTCTTGAGCATGTAGTGGCTGCCCTTTCGCACAAGTTCCATCGGGGGGCCGACGTACCCGACTGTGTCCGCGAGTGATTCCAAGCGGGAAAGTACTTTTTTCACTGACTACCTCCATCAAAGGGGGACGTCGGTCCCCTTTTGCCCGGCCAGGTCCCCCAGGCCGGGCCGGGGGGCCGGGCCGGGGGGCCAGGTCGGGGGCAGGCCCTGGCCCCCCAGGGCGCCATAGGCGAGAAGCGGCGCCTGGGGGGACCAGCGGATCACTTGATGCGTCCAAGCTCGCGGAGCCAGGCTTCCTGGGACTCGATGACTTCCTTGCAGTCGGCGTTCTTGGTCTTCCAGTTCTGCCAGATCTCCATGGCCAGCTCCCTGGCCTTGGCCTTGTCCTCGTCGCTCCACTCTATGATCGTGACCTTGGAGTCGGTCCCGCGGTGCTTGGCCACGAAGTCGATGTCGGCCACGGCTATCTTCTCGATGGAATCCCAGCACCAGCGGCGGACGGCCGTCTCCACGATGGCCTTGAGCTCGGGCGAGAGCTTGTTCCATTCCCCTATGTTGACGGTGAAGTCGCCGATGGGCATGGAATGGAAGCCCGGATAGACGGCGTAGTCGACCCCGTTGAGCTCGTAGAGGCCCAGGGAATCGTTGACTCCGACCGTGCTCCAGTCGCAGGCGTCGATGACGCCCTTGTCGAGGGCCGGGAAGATCTCGTTGCCAGGCAGCTGGATGACGGACGCGCCGGCCTTGTCCATCATCTCGGCCTGCATGCCCTGGGACAGCCTTATCTTGAGGCCCTTGAAGTCCTCGATGCTTCTCAGGGGCTTGCGGCTGGGCCAGGACTCCACGCCCCAGAACATGGCCCCGACGGTGTAGCCGTTGAAGGGGGCGTAGAGCTTGCGCATGAGCTCAAGGCCGCCCTTGTAGTTGAGCCAGGTGTCCAGCTCCCAGGGATGCTCGTAGGCGAAGATGAGATCGCTTACCGCGGCGAAGGCGGGGTTCTTGGGCGCGCCGTAGCCAGGCCAGACATGGATGACCTGGAGGACGTTGTTCTGGAGGGCGTCCAGGGTCTCGTTTTGGGGGACTATGGCCCCGCTGGCATAAGGCTCGATGATCAGGCGGCCACCGCTCATGATCTTGATGTTCTCGCACAGGTCCTCGAAGGTCTTCTGGGGGATCTCCCCGGCGTTCCAGAGGGTCTGGGCCTTCCAGACGATCGGCTCGTCGGCGGCTTGGCTGATTTGGCAAAATCCAAGGGCGACCAGGCCCACGATAAACCCTAGCAATAGTTTCCGCATCTCCCTTTACTCCTTTTTGGAAAAACGATGCCGACCGCAATGTTTGTCTGGCTTTGACATCCAGCGGCCATGATTTCTAAACATAGACCATAATGGCTTTTTTAAATGTCATTATGGTCTAGATATGTATATATACTAAGATATATATGCGTATATATATCTTAAGCGGGCAATTTGGAAAGAACAGGGGCCCATCGCCACCTTGCCTATTCGGCCAGGAAAGACATGTCAGTATGATAATCTGATTATCATACCTTCGGAGAGGCTGTCAAGATTTATTTTGGGGGTGCCTGCCCATAACTCCTTGATTATGCCGGCTCAGTCATCTTGGGGCCCAAAATCGATTCCCAGGCCAAGATTAATAGTCCAGGGTCCCCCAAGTAGTCCCCGAGGCGTCCTGGGGCCCATCTTCCTCTGGCTTCCCTGGCCCTCCAGGACCGTTCCCGTCCCCAGGGGGGCAAAAAAACCTGGCCTCATGGGGCGGGATCCCTTAAAATATCCTTGACCCTGGGGGATTGCTTGGCTGGCCCCCTCCCGATGGCCGTTTCTTTGCCCGGATGTCCAATGTTTGTGATATGATGGCCCAAATCGGCCGCCGATCTGGCCAGGAGGTGCCGGGCCGACAGCAGGGCCCCCTCTCTCCCGGCTTTTTGGGGCCCGTGTCTGGGGCATGGGCCGGCGATCCGCGACGCTGGTCGTCCCGGCCAGCCGCGACCGCTGTCTTTGGGAATGAGCAATGGACGATTGGCTAAACCTGATGGGCGATGGTCCCGGCAAGTCAAGATCCCCTCGGGGTCCGCTGCTGCTCCTGGCCATCCTGCTCATGGTGGGCTTGGCCTTCTTCTTCCTCTACAAGGCCGGCCAGCACCGCCTCAGGCAAGGGCGGACGACGGTGGGGGCGGCCCGGGCTGTGGCCCCGGCGGCCCAGTCGCCCGCCACTTTCCCCACCAGGATGCCGTCAGGGTCTTCCGCGGGGCCGGCCTCTGGCCGGCCCGTCCAGGCAATTTAGGAGAGGCAAGGTTATGGCTTCAGGAGTCAGAAGGCTTAGGTTTAGCCAGAAAAGGTCCGGCCGGAAGCCCCTCTTCATCCTGATTGTGGCGGTTCTTCTCGGAATCATCGGCTGGTTTGGCTGGCCCCTGGTCAGGCCGGCCCCTGATTCCGGCCAGCCACCGTCCGCCCGCCCGGAGGGCCTGGAAACACCTGTGGTCCTCCCAGAGCCGGACCCGGCCGGGCCGGACCCAGTTCCCCTGGATCCTGCCCTGGTCGAGTCGGCCGGGGACTCGTCGGTCCGGAGGATCCTGGAAAACGTCATGGCGTCCTGGGTGGCTGCCCTGGTCAAGGGGGATTTTTCACAGTTCCACCAGACGCTATACAGCGCCTGGCGCCAAAAGGACGACCCGGCCAGGCTCAAGGCCTCCTACGGGGTACTGGCCCCCTTCCGCGAGAATCTCAAGCTCTTTCCCTCCAGGGGCAAGCTCGTCCTCCTGGAGTCCAGGCCCTTCACGGCCGAGGGCCTGGACGTGGCCGAGGGCAGCCCCAGCATCAGGGACAACATCGGCCCCGAGACGCCCTGGCTGGTCAGGGGTGAATGGCGGGTCAACAAGACCGCCCTTGGCTTCACCCTGGTCCTGAATCTGGAAGACGGCCAGTGGCGGCCGTCCGGCCTTAAGGTGGAGATATTTTGACCCCAGGCCATGACCCTAGCTGAATCTCCCAGGCCCGGGCCTGTCCGCCGGAGGGTCCCGCATGCTCTTGCGCCGGCATCTGGTCCGTCCAGTCCTGCCAGTATGAGAAAGGGCGATTGGCCCCTGTCTTGTTTAGGGTCGTCCGCTTCTTGATTGCGGGCAGCTGGTGCGATTTGAGAGCTAATTTTTATCCCCGCCCAGGTTTTGCCTCCAGGGGGCGATTTCAACGGCCAATTTGGCAGTCGGCTCCCAAAGCGCCGACGGAGCCTGGGCGAATTCCGGCCAAGGCGGCCTGCGATGTTACTGGAAGTTCCTGGACCGGGGATCGCGGCTATCCTGCCTGAGAGCCTTCTTTGCCGGAAGGCGACAATTGGGCGGGAGCCCCAACCGCTTTTTGGCCATGGGCCAGGCTTCGCTCGCCGGGGGACTCATTGGCCTCTGGGACCGGTGGGAAGGGCCAAAGGGCACGGCTTCCTATTACCATGTTTAAAGAAAGATTGATATTTAAAATTAATGGGAGCCCAGTGCATTGCTTTTTGCGCCAAGTGTGGCAATAGCGTCTCCGTCCAGGATCTGTCTTGCCCTGCCTGCGGCCAGATCAAACGCCTGTCCCAGACCCTCACGGTGCCTGGCCTAGACGGCCAAACGGAACCGCCTGTCCCCGATGAGCCCTCTCCGGAAATGACGGCCTTGGAGCCATCCCGCCACAAGCAAAGCCTTCTTCCCGCTCCTGTGCTGGTATTTGGGGTGTCTGGGGGGCATCGTTTTTTTGCGGGCGAGACTGGCCCAGGTCCTTTGGTGCTTTTTGCTCTGGCCGGTTTGGGTCTATGGGCCCTGCATGATTGTTGTCAGGTTTGCTACAGCTGTTGATCCTACAACGCCCATGGACTGCGTCGGTTTTAGACCAGAATAACGGGCAGAATAAACAGGACAAATTCTCCGGGCTCGGCCATTGCCAAGATCGTTGGAGCCGGATAGCCTTGAAATTTTATGCTCTCCACGATTAAAGCGATAAGGGGAAATGGTCGAGATGCTGATCATTATCCCGGACGGCGTACCCGAAATTGACGGGCCATTTGGTTTGACGCCTGAAAATAATGACAATATGTAAAGTTAACTTTTGTCATATTTATCCATGTATAGGCCTTGTTTTATCCATGACGCACAGCTTACTCATTCCCAGCAGTATTTTTCTGGATTATTATCCACTAAAGACAATCAATGGAACACATCGCATTGAAGCCGCATGACGACCGAGGGCTCAGGGATTTGCCCAGGGCCTTGCAGTTTTTCATGAAAAGATCGCCATGGTCGCTGGAGACTATTGGCACGATCTATCGACGCAAGCTTGCCGGCCTGGTGTCACATGGTGATGCGATGCTCACGGTGGATGGCTGTGGCAATCCGAAGAAAGGCACCATGTCCCCTGGAGTGTCAAGGATGCACGTCGAGGCGACGGAAAAAAAGATAACGGCCAGGCCACGAGATTGCCGGCATTTCCGGCACCAGGGGTTCGGTCTGATCGGTTATAGGCTGTATATGCCGGCGATTTGGTTCTCGGACGAGTACGAGGGGCGATGGGATAAAAGCGATGTTCCAGATGACAACGGGTTCAAGACGAGAAATGGGCAGACAGTTGAAATGATTCGTTCACTCGTGGAGAAGGGAAATTCACGCCCAGGCAGGCAGGTTGGGATGGCTCGGCGTTCGGCCACGACCCAAAGTTCATAGACTCCTTGCCGGAAGGCGCCTGGTACTTCGTGGATGTCCATAGTGATGACCGCTTGTTCACCCCAACGGCCTTCGGTATCCCCGCTGGACCGGGGCGTGATTGGCCGGAAGCCAAAACATCCAAGGGCTGACGTGGATCCGGTCCCTGTCTCGCGGATAATTGACGGCACCGATGTGCCGTGGACCAAGGCCGTGTTCGGGATTGGTTCCAACATCCTGAGCTGGGCAGGAGGAGCGCCCCCAGGCCATGGTTGAGTCTGGGCAAAAAAAGCCCCTCGGGAGCCATGGCCGGGTTAGCGGCATGTCCCCAGAGGGGCCAGGGTGTCAGGGCGGTCCACTTTTCGGCCTATCCCGTGGCTATCCCGAAAGTCGCCCTTGGGCCATGACGGGGGCCTCTGGCCGGACCACTGCGGGCATTAATTCTGGCGTCTTGGTCAGTCCTGGTGGGCCTGGTAGGCCGCCAGGTCCAGAAGACCGTGTCCGGAGAGCGTGAACACCAGGCAGCCCGGCTTGCCGGCGCTTTCCAGCTCCAGGGCCTTCAGGCAGGTCAGGGCCAGGGCGTGGGACGACTCGGGGGCGGGGATGACGTACTCGGACCAGGCCAGCATCTGGGCGAACTTGAAGCAGTCGGCTGCGCTCACGGCGGCGGCCTCGATGACCTTGGACTTCAAAAGGGCGCTGACGATGGGCGAGGACCCGTGGTAGCGCAGGCCACCGGCGTGGATGGCCGGTGGCTGGAAGGAGGTCCCCAGGGTGTACATGGGCATCAGAGGGGTAAAGCCGGCACTGTCGCCGGCGTCGTACCTGAACTCCCCTGCGGTCAGGGAGGGGCATGACTCCGGCTCGACGGCTATGGCCCTGATCTTCTGGCCGGAGAGGATGTCCTTGACGTAGGGGGACACCAGGCCGCCGAAGTTTGAGCCGCCCCCGTGGCAGGCGATGAGGAAGTCAGGCTTCTCGCCTGCTAGGGCCAGCTGCTTCTTCACCTCCTGGCCTATGACCGTCTGGTGCAGGATGACGTGGTTTAGGACGCTCCCCAGCACGTAGTTGGTGTCCGGCCTTGAGGCAGCCTCCTCGACGGCCTCGCTGATGGCCAGGCCCAGGGTGCCCAGGGCCTTGGGATTCTCCTCCAGGGCCCTGCGGCCAGCTTGGGTCTCCTGGCTGGGGCTGGGCAGCACCTCGGCCCCCATGAGGTTCATGATGACCTTGCGGTAGGGCTTTTGCTCCAGGCTCACCTTGACCATGTAGACCCGGGCCGTTATGCCGAACTGCTTGGCGGCGATGGCCAGGGCCGTGCCCCACTGGCCGGCCCCGGTCTCTGTGGTCAGCCTGGTAATCCCGGCCTGGCGGTTGAAGAAGGCCTGGGCCATGGCGGTGTTGCTCTTGTGGCTTCCGGAGGGTGAGACGCTTTCGTCTTTGTAGTATATGCGGGAACTCACGCCCAGGGCCTGTTCCAGCCTCCTGGCCCTTACCAGGGGGGTGGGCCGCCAGATCGAGAGGGCCTCCAGGACTGGCTCGGGGATACTGTGGATGCGCTCGGTGCTCACCTCCTGATCGATCAGGGCCTGGGGAAATATGCCGGCCAAATCGGAGGGCGAGACGGGCTGTCCCCCAGGGGTCATGTACGGTCCCATGGGCTCGGGCAGATCCGGCAGGACGTTGTACCAGGTGGTCGGCAGCTCGCTCTTGGGCAAGATGATTTTGTTCTCGACTGGTGGCATGGGAACCTCGTCAGGTGACGCACCGGGGCAAGGCCGGTGGTGGTGGTCTATCTCGCTCCCGCATGTGCCGGCCATGGGCACCAGCCTGGGGTCGCACCGCCGGGATGGCCTCTGGGCCTCGCCTGGCGGACGGTGCCGCCATGGGAAAGGCCAGGGCTCAAGGGCCTGGCGCCAGGCATTGAGGACCAGGGTGGGTCAGGCGGCAGGGATTGGATGGAAAAATTGATGGCCAGAGGCTGGCCGGTCAAGCATGACCACGGAATCTACCACAAACGGCCCCTGAGGTCCAGCACAAATTCAAGGCATAGCGGCTGTGAAGTCCTTTTAGATGCTGTCATCAATATAAAAAAGACACAAAAAAAGAACCATGTGGACGGTAATGATTGGTCTTAGGCTGGCAGCGATGGAGGATGCCGGCCAGGCCTACGGCTGGCCGGCGGAAAAGTCACTGAGGATCAGCTCGGCGGCCTGGGGGAAGCTATCGGCCACCATGGTGCCCTCGGGCAAGTTTTTTCTGGCCTGTGGCCCATATCCCGTCAAGACCAGGATAGCCAGCCGGACCCCAGCCGCTAGGCCGGCCTGGACGTCCAGCGACTTGTCGCCGACCATGTAGGAGCGGGCTATGTCCAGGCCTAGATCGGCCGCCGCCGCGAGCAAAAGGCCGGGGGCTGGTTTGCGGCATTGGCACTGGCCTCGGTCAGGGTGGTGTGGGCAGAAGTACCAGCCGTCAAGGGCCATGCCCTGCCTGGCCCGGAGATCCTGGTCAATCCTCTCGTGGATGAGCCTCACGTCGGCGAGTGAGTATATCCCTCTGGCCACGCCGGACTGGTTGGTCACCACGGCCAGGGCCAGGCCGGCGGCCTTGAGCCGCGAGAGGGCCTCGGGGACGCCCTCTATCCACCTGAAGTCCTCGAATTTGTAAAGATAGCCGCTGTCATGGTTGAGGGTGCCGTCGCGGTCAATGAAGACGGCTGGCCTGGGCTCCTTGCGCTCGGGCCCGAGGCCCGCTGGGAGGTCCGTCATTTGTCCGAGATCCTCTGGGCCACCAACTGGCCGACTTGCTCAAAGCCTGCCTGGCCGCCGATCTCGAATGGCAGATCCTGGCCCTCCCGGAGATATTCCCTGACGGCACCCTCTATGGCCGCCGCCGCCTCCCCCTCGCCCAGATGGCCAAGCATGAGGGCTCCCGAGAGGATGGACGCCAGCGGGTTGGCCCTTCCGGTCCCGGCTATGTCCGGGGCCGAGCCGTGGACCGGCTCGAACATGGAAAGGCCGTCACCGATGTTGGCCGAGGGAGACAGGCCCAGGCCGCCTATGAGGGAGGAGGCCAGGTCGCTCACGATGTCGCCGAAGAGGTTGGGGCAGAGGATGACCCCGAAGTCCATGGGGGCCCGGGGGAGCTGGTAGCAGAGGTTGTCCACGTTCATGCGCCTTGGGGATATCCCGGGATAGTCCCTGGCCGCCAGCCCGACCTGCTCGTCCCAGAAGCCGTAGAGCTGGGGGACAGCGTTGGCCTTGCTGGCCACGTGGATATGTCCGTCGCCTCTGAGCGTGGCCAGACCGAAGGCCTTCCGGGCTATGCGCTCGACAGCGGGGGCCGTGAGGATGCCCAGGGCCACGGCCATGTCCCGGCCCGGGTCCACCCTCAGCCCGACCTGGCCGGAGAGGAGGTACTGGCCCCTCTTGGCCGAGATTTGGCCGCTCCAGCCGCCCTGGCCCCGGCCGCCGAGGCCCATGTAGAAGTCCTCGGTGTTCTCCCTGACCACCAGGATGTCAAGGTCTTTCCCAGGGGGCACGGTATTTATGGGTACCTTGGCCTGGGGCCATGACTTGGCCGGCCTTAGGTTCGCGTAGAGGTCGAAATGGAACCTCAGGGCCAGCAGAAGCTCCTGCTCAAGCGGGCCCATGGGTACCCTGGGATCGCCCACGGCCCCCAACAGGAGGGCCCGGGCCGATCCAATCTCGGACAAAGCCTCTTCCGGCAATATCTGGCCAGTCGCCAGGAAGTGGTTGGCCCCGTAGGGAAGCTCGTTGAGCCTGAGGCCGAAGCCAAAGCGGCTAGCCGCGGCCTTGAGGGCCTTGAGGGCCTGGCCGGTCACCTCGGGGCCGATGCCGTCACCGGCGATGACGGCTATGTCGTAATCCATGGGTGATTCCTCTTCGTCCCCCTGTCCGCCATGGCCTGGATGTCGCCCGGGCCATGGCCGGGCCATGTGGTGGCCTCTAGGGGCAAGGTGGTATCTCGCGACTGAAGGCTGACGCATGCCTATCAATGGCCATCCCAAGAGCCTGGTGCCTGGCCCGGGGGAACTTCCATGATCCAGTCGTTGCCTGCCTGGATTATAGATTAGAAGGGTAAAAAAGTCTATTGGGCCGCCGGCGTCTGGACGTTGCGGGGAACGTCCAGGGGAGTTTGTCTTCCGGCCGCCCGACTGGCCCTGGCCTGACATGCGGCCTGGCCGCAAATGAGGAGGGCAAGGCATTGGAGCCCACGTGGAGGCGATTTTGAGGATCCCTTGATTTGGAATGGGCCTCAGGCAGGCGGGAAAACAAGCGGAAAAATGGCGTTTGACCCGGATTGGGCGCAATGACAGACGAAAGGCAATGGGGAAGACAATTTGGCCACAAGGGCTTGGAGACTGGCAAAGGGTCGCCAGGAATCAGGGCTGGCTGTCCGCCTTACTGTCCACTGAGGCGAATGCGGACGGCTGAAAAGGGTTTTCCGTTATTTTCATATGGCGGGAGCTTATGATTTTGGTCATTGCCCATAGAGGCCTTGCCTGGCGACTTGGAGATTATTTCTGGCGTTGTTGGCTTTGGCGAGTCTTTCTGGAGCTTTGTCTTTCCTGGCCCATTAGCCGGACAGACTCCCGATCAGTTCCAGCTCTTTCCTGTCGATATCCAAGAGAGCTTGATGGGCCATCTTGATTTTTCCCTTCGCGTTGCCGATCCGTTTGATTAGAGGACCGCATTCGGCGATGTGGGCGTATTTTAGAAAGACCAGCCACATTTCGGGAGGCGTCAAATCAGCGACAGGTCTTTAGCAATTCGCCCAACTGGGTTAATTATGCGACAATATAGCATAAATATTCAGATAGAATTGCATATGAATTTACATTTTTAAATAGGAATGCTGATTTATAGCCGGGAACATCAGAAAAAAGTAAAATCGCAGATAGCTATTTGACGAGCGGCGGCCAGCTCAAGGTCCATCCCGTCACCAGGGTCCTGTCCACCGTAAAGCAAAAATAAACAAGACGCCAGTTTACGGCGAAAACACATGATGTTTTCGCCATCATTGAGGAAAAAATCCATCCTAAGGTTGACCAGCGTGTCCTCGTCTAGGCAGCAGTTAATGTCATGCGGTCCGAATAACGTTGACTGGCCAAGGTCAGGATATCTTTTGTCGATGGACCCCAAGTGTTTGAAATCCTTCCGGCTGCGATTTGCCCGCAAGTCTTGCCCGCTGCAAGCGTTATCAAGAGAAAGATGGCCCAATCGCGGGGCCAAGGTGCCGCCATGGCTGGCAATCGACGCCGATTCCTACTTGATCATTCTCTCAAGTAAGGCCACGAATTCCCTGCGGTACTCGTCTTCTTTGTAGTCGGTTGATTTTGCCATCTTCAGGGCACCATTGAGCGTGGCTTTTGGGGCGTATCTGGACTCGCCCAATACCAGGGCCAACTCGGCCGCCGCCGCCGCCCAGCGGAAATCGTCAGGTGGATTGTCCAGAAAAGAGCCGTTCAACACCCGATGCTCGGCCAGCCGGCTTTGGCTTGAGCCAGGGTCCTTCCAGCGGATGGCGACCGATCCCAGGTCAGCGGATTTCTGCGTGACTGGTTTCTTCTGGTACTTGAGCTCCAGCTCGGGAACCTCCTCGTCCGAGTCGGACGGGATAATCTCATAGAGGGCCGTGACGCTGTGCCCGCTGCCAATTTCCCCGGCATCGACCCTGTCATTGGCGAAATCCTCGGCCGCCAGGCGCCGGTGCTCGTAACCGAGCAGGCGGTAGGCCTTGACCGAGGACGGGTTGAATTCGACCTGGACCTTGACGTCGTCGGCCACGGCGTTCAGGGTGGCACCCATCTGCTCAACCAGGACCTTCTTGGCCTCCAGAAGGCCGTCGATGTAGTACATGTTCCCGTTGCCGTTCTTGGAGAGGGCCTCCATCTTGTTGTCCTTGTAATTGCCCATGCCGAAACCCAGAACGGATAGATAGACGCCGGAGTCCCGCATCGTCCCGATGAACCTGGCCAGATCGCCCTCACTGGAGATGCCGACGTTAAAATCTCCGTCGGTGGCCAAGAGGATTCTGTTGATGCCGCCCTTGATGAAGTTTTTCCTGGCCAGGCCATAGGCGGCCCTGATGCCGGCTTCACCATGCGTGGAACCCTCGGCGTAGAGGGAATTTATGACCTCCAGTATTTTGGCCCGTTCGGCCCCGGTGGCCCCGTCCAGCAAGGTGGCCTCATTTCCGGCGTAGACCACTATGGAGATCCTGTCGGAAACCCTCAGGTTCTCGACCAGAAGGGCGAACGATTTGCGCAGTAGCCCGATTTTATCGGGACTGTCCATGGATCCTGAGACGTCAAGGAGCAGAACCAGGTTGGAGGGCGGGGCCTTGGACATGTCCAGGTCCTTTGTGGAGAGCCCTATCTGGAGAAGGTTCCGGGAACCGTTCCAGGGGCAGGAGGAGAGCATGGTGGAGACGGCGATAGGCTCGGAATCGGCCGGTTCAGGGTAATGGTAGCTGAAATAGTTGACGAATTCCTCAAGCCTGACCATGTCTGGAGTGATTTTGTCGCCTTTGGCCAGCTTGGCCCTGACCAGACTGTAGGAGGCCGTGTCGACGTTGATCGAAAAAGTAGAGAGGGGATTGATTATCGGGGAAGTGAAGCCCGTCTCGTTGATGGCGGCGTATTCCTCGGTATTGTGGGCCTCCGGCCCTCGGAAGCTCTCGCCCATCCCGGCATAATGTCTTTGCTGGCCGCAGCCCGCCGCCGTCAGTAACAGCCCCAGGAGCCCGAATGCCAGGAGAACCCCAAAATTCAATGATCTCATAGCGGACTCCATCAACCTGCCAAATGGCGCGCCTGTTCGTCGGACTGCCGGAAAAGGCGCGGACCAGTTTTAAGTAAAAAGGTTGCCCAGCGTTACGAATTTGCCGGGAGGTGGACTTGGCCGGTTCCTGGCCTATAGCGAAGAAGCGTTTTCCAGGCGTCCTCGGGGAGGATTCCTGGCACCAGTGCTTTGTATAAAAAACAAGTGAGTTTACCTGGTTGTCGTAAGTCCCGGTTTCCGGAGATGATTTTTGATGGTCATGCAGGAACACAGTTTTTTGAGTTAGGTTAAACTAAAACCCTGGTAACGGATATAATGTCTTATCTGCTTTGGTGTTTTCAAGGGCGGTATTTACGGCATCATCAAAGTTGAAAGTCTGACGGCTTGTCGGCGTCCTCACCCGCCGAAGGCAGGGGGGCCCGGAACTGGAAAAGTGGCAGTTCCGGGTCTCACCGGTTGGTTCCGGCCTCATAGGCGAACAGACGCGGGATCGTCCTGGGGCATTGACGGAGATGGTGATTGGGATCACCCGGCGAGATCCTGTTCGGGCGTCCAAAACGCTGCCTAGGCCACATGTGCTGGCCGATAGCCTCGATGTCCATGGGTAGGGAGGGGTCTGGATCAAGATAAGGCCCCCTACCTCTGGAGAGATTAGCACGATTCTGCCATATTGCCCTTCCCGGCCACCGAAGTCAACTCCACGGGTCAATCCATCCCCGGTCAATTCTCCGTCAGTTTCAGCACCCCGCCGTGGTAGCAGATAACCTGTTTGCATGGATAGCTCCTCAAACGGGCTTCCGACTGCAGCGCCAGTTCGCAATCCAAAGTGTGAACGGGGTTTGCGCCTGTCAACTGCCCATCTGTGATATTCAAGGCGTCCCCAGCTATCAGCACCCCTGCGCCACGGATAAAGAGGCAGATATGCCCCGGCGTATGCCCTGGCGAGTGTATGATCTCTATGCCGCCGCAATAGGGCAGGACGTCGCCGTCATTCAGTGGACGCCCAATCTTGACATGGCACTTCGCGAAGCCTCGCCTCATATTGTCGCAGAGTGCCTTCATCGTCCCATCCAGCTCATCATAGCGGCTTTCCAACGCGGCCAGTTTGACAGGGGTCTTGCTGCCGTCGATATACGGCACTTCCGTCGTGTGCGCCATAATGGCGGCGTTTGGCGCAAGTCCTGACAGTTCCGCGGCGCAGCCGATATGGTCGATGTCCTGATGCGTGATGACAATGCCTGTCAGCTGCTCCGACGCAAACCCCGCTTCCGCCAAGGCCGTCTCGAACTGCCCCGTTTGTCCCGGAAATCCCGCGTCCACTAGAATCAGGTGGTCGCCATCGAGCAACAGCGTCGGGTAAATCACGCCGTTACTAGTTCTCAGTTTGAGCGTTTCAATATGGTCGGATATTTTCATTTTGCCCTCGCCTTTCTCCGTAGTTTCGGTTTTATCAGGTCGTAGCTTTGCCCGACCAACGCCTTTGTCAAATCGTCCGGCACGTCGCCACCCATGACAACGGAAATCCAGTGGATCTTGTTCATGTGCCATCCGGGGACGATGCTCTTGAACGCTCTCCGCAGGAAATCGCCCTCTATTGGGGAACATTTGAGATTTAGGCACAACTCGGCAGCATGTCGCATGATGAGGGCGAAGCTTTTTTTGTTCCCCCTGTGGCGCATGACCGTGGTGGCGTTCTCGTCCGCCACCGTGTCAAAAGGATAATCCTCATAAGCGGCGGGGAACGTCAGGCAGAAGTCTATGAGCTCGCGGCGGGTCACGGTTCGCCAGATCTTTCCTTGCCGGTGAACTGGGCGTCTTTGTCGTTGTCTAGGTATCGGATGCTTGGGACTTGCTTTGTCTTTACTGCGTTTTTGCCTTTTTTGACGGTCTGCCGCAGCAAGATGAACGCCATGTCCTGGGTACGCTCGAAATAGCCCGTGCCCTTCTTCCAGCTCATGCCGCATTTGCAATGTTTCAAGCCAATAAACTGCTGAACCATTTTGCGCCCGCAGTATGGGCAGACGGGCTTCTTGTTCGGTTTTTTCGCCGCCATATCGTTTAACCTCTTTTTCTCTCGCCTGCGCTGACCCATGTGTCGTCAAGTCTCAGGAAATTCGCGGCGGCTTAGCCTGGCGTTCCGCCAGCGTGTGTTGCGGCGTTGCCCTGAGGAGCTTGGGAAATGCGCTTGCCCGCTCTAGCCGATGGTCGAGTTTACGGCGTGGATGGCCTCGGAAATCCCGTCGGGAGTGGAATCGGTCCTGGCCCCTGTTGTTACTCCCGCTTGGCCGCTTCCCCGGCGACTATGTTCCAGTTCACGCTGAATTTGTCTGTCGGGGCGGAATGGAATACGCCGTGGAAATGTCTCGATAGGGGGGAAGTGCCGCATTGCCGCCACCGCATGGCGATATGGATGCCATGGCTTCTTTCCCGGCCGGTACGGTGACGGGGAGTTATGATACCCCCTGCCACAGGTGCCATCGTTTCATACACAAGCCAGACGTTTGTCCAGCGGATGGGCATTTCGCCGGGGGAAATGTCCGATAGGATGCAGTCATGGCTGGCAGCCTTCCCAATAATCGGCATGGCAGTCTATCATTTCGGCCAAATGCTGTTCTGCCGTATGCTGTTCATCGTATCCCAATTCCCGTCTAATCTTTGTTGTGTCCAAGATTAGGTGCTGCGCAAAGTTTGCCGTGTTTGATTTTTCATCTATTAAGATTATTTTTGGATTATGATTCAAAAGGGCCCAAATTTTGGCGGACCATTCCGATTCTGCGAACGCATCTTTGTCCGCAAGATTGTATATCTCTCCGGCTTTTCCTTTCTCTGCGGCCAATTCTATGCCGAGAGCGGCATTTTTCACGCCGCAGTAGCATGTTTTCCATGCGGCGGCATCCGCTGAAAGCGCTATGCAGCCGTCTTGAGCGGCTTCGATTCTATCATGAAATCTGCGGTTTGGATCGTTCGTGCCGAATACCATGCCCAAGCGGAGGATGACAGGCTCAATCACCTTGCTTCCAAGCGCGGCGGTTTCTACATCGATTTTCTCGTACTCATCCCCGTTAAAGCGGCAGAAGTGGCGGACATCCCGGAGCGGTGACGTTTCAACCAGGGGAACATCCTGTATCGGCGCATCTGACAGCCTGTTAAACACCTCAAACGCTTTATACACGTCTGCGCTTGAGATGATGACTGTGCGCATCGTTGTCGTAAGAGCCTTTTCGAGGGCGGCGATGTGCCGTTTATTCATCGCCGTCGTATGGATTACGCAGTCGGGCTCGGCATTGCCGATGCTGATCCTCAGTTCATCGGGGCTGTCGCAGTCACCCAGCGTTTGCTTGAACGGCAAGCCCGCAGCGTGGTTTCTGTGAAAGAGCGTGATAATATGTCCCGCGTCCTTGAGACGCTTTGACAATTCAAGCCCGACAAACCCGGTGCCACCGATAATCAATATGTTCACTGTGTCACCCCAACAATGCCAGATGCGTTGCTCCTAATCCGGCTCGTTCCTGGCCGCGATAGCCCAAGCGCGGCGATAGGTGTAGCCGGCGCGGCTTCCTTCGGTAATGGCTCCATGCTGTGTGTGTGTCTCTCTCTCTCTCGGGCCCAAACGGCCTTTGGCCATTGCTCGGGTGCGAAAAGAAGTGCCTGGCAAAACGTCGCTGCCTGGACGTTTCCCGCTGACTGCCCGGTAGCTCTCGCGGCTGTATTGGTAGTTTCTTGGCAAAAGCGTCAATCCACCTCCCGTATCGCGGCGGACGGTATCTCCCGGTTGCCTTGCGATAATACCTCATATGTCTTTGCGGCTTTCCTGCGCCCATGCTGACGACACTGACGTTGCGGGGTTCGCCGTTGAGCGTGGTGGGAATCATTATGCCATACACCGCCGAACTCGACCCGGAAGTCGAAATGGAACGAGGCCTATGCGTATTATCTCGGCGGACAAATAAGACGACACTCGGTATAAAAATTAAATTATTAAAATATATAAACAATATTTAAATAATAATATATTTGTGTTCATAAGATATTATTTTTTGATAAATATCTAAAAGAATATAAAAAAGCCGCAGCATGTACTGGTAATACTTTATCAGGGCCTGTTCCCTTGCTCCCTCGGCTCAAGGCCAGGTTGTCCCCTGGCCCCAGGACGTGGTAAATTCGGCAATATTTGTCGGGCCGGGCGGCGGCCAAACGGAGGTTATCATGACTGACAGGGAACTGGTCGAAAAGGTCCTCAACTGCGAGTCCGTGGAAAGGGTACCGGTGGGCTTCTGGTTCCATTTCCTGGCCGATGCCGAGACTGGGAACGGCCTCTCAGACCACACGATCCTGGAGCGCAACGTCCAAGGCCACCGGGAGTACCTGACCGGCTTCGGGCCCGATCTTGTCAAGATAATGAGCGACGGCTATTTTACCTACCCTCTCGCGGACGGGGCCATGGACATCAGAGAAATCGGGGACCTGGGTGCCTTGGAGGCCATAGGCAAGGGCCACGTCTGGATAAGGGATCAGGTCAGGCTGGTCCAGGAGGTCAGGGCCATCAAGCCAGGGACCTTCTATTTCTATAACGTCTTCAGTCCGGCCACTACCCTGCGCTTCATGATCGGCCGGCCACGTCTGCTGGAGTGGCTCGGGAGGGACAGGCGGGCCGTCCTGGGGGCCATCAGCCGGATCGGGGAGGGGCTCAAGGCCCTGTCGCAGGCCGTCATCCGAGAAGGCCAGGCCGACGGCCTTTACCTGAGCGTCCAGAACCCGGACCAGGGAAGGCTCGGGGACGGGTTTTACCTGGAGCACCTGGCCCCTGGCGAGCTGGACATCCTGGAGGGCGCGAACAAGGCCAAGGGCCGCAGCATCCTCCATATCTGCGGTTACGGCGGCGTGAGGAACAACCTGGCCGTCTACCGGGACTTTCCGGCCAACGTCTTCAGCTGGGCCGCCAACGTGGAGGAGGTCAGTCTGGGCCAGGGCCGGCGGCTTTTCGGGGGCCGCCCCGTCCTGGGTGGCTTCCCCAACACCAGCGGCTCCCTACTCCAGACCGGGGATCGGAGGGCCATAGAGGACTTCACCAGGCGCCTCCTGGAGGAGGCCGGCCGGGAAGGGGTCATCATCGGGGCTGACTGCACCATTCCCCAGGGCATCCCCTACGAGCGGCTGGAATGGGTCCGCCACGCCGCCAGGCGGTGATTGGCCGTGTGTCCCCATGGCGTGGCCATGGCCATCATTGGCCTGGCGTGTGGCTAGAACCTCCTGGTCAGACGCTCGGCGATGATTATGGGAATGGTCGTGAGCACCAGCATGAGCGTGGATAGGGCGTGGATCTCAGGGCTGAGGCCCCTCTTTATCGAGGCGTAGATGTAGATGGGTAGGGTGACTGACTCCGGGCCGTGGGTAAAGAAACTGATGATGAAGTCATCCAGCGAGAGTGTAAAGGCCAGCATGGCCCCGGCCAGGACCCCGGGGAGGATCAGGGGCAGGGTCACGTGCCGGAAGTGGAAGAGGCGGGAGGCGTACAGATCCATGGCCGCCTCGTCGGTGTCCTGGCCCAGGGCCTCCAGGCGGCTTTTGACGACCAGGGTCACGAAGGAAATCTGGAAGGTCACGTGGCCGACGATCAGGGTAAATAGGCCCATCTCGAAGACCGACGACAGGAGCCTGAGGACGTTGAAGGCCATGGCCAGGGCCACCGCCATGATGATGTCCGGGACGACCACCGGCAGGTTTATTAGGAGATCGAAGACCCGGAGGAGGGCCGCCGGCCAGGGGGCCCTGCGGAGGCCGATGGCCAGGGCCGTTCCCAGGATGGTGGCGACCAGGGTGGAGACGACGGCCAGCACCAGGCTGTTTATGGCCGCCTCGATTATGTCCCTGTTCCCGAAAAGCCTCGCATACCACTGCAGGGTGAAGCCGCGCCAGGCCAGTCCGTAGCGGGCGTTGTTGACGGAAAAGAGGGCCACGGCCGCCGACGGGAGGTACATCAGCGCCAGGCTGGCGACGGCGACGATGGCCACCATGGGCCTTTTCTCTTTCATGGCTCCTCCTCCCTCAGCCAAGCCTGGACAGGACGCCCTCGGCATGGCCGCCGGGCCTCTGGCGCCTGCGGCGCCTGAGGAGGGCCAGGCACAGGAGGGTCATGGCCATCAGGGCCAGGGACAGGGCCGCCCCGAAGGGCCAGTCGCGGGCCTGGGCGAACTGCTGCTGGATGAGGTTGCCGATGAGCATGGTCTTGGCCCCGCCCAGGAGGTCGGTCACCACGAACATGGCCATGGAGGGCACGAAGGTCACGATTACCCCGACCGACAAGCCAGGCCTGGTCTGTGGCAGGATGGCCTGCATGAATATCTGTACCCTTGAGGCGTAGAGGTCCTTGGCCGCCTCCAGGATTTCCCAGTTAAGCCGCTCTACGCTGGCGTACAGGGGGAGGGCCATGAAGGGCAGGAAAGTGCTGACCATGCCAAGGTAGACCGCCAGGGGGCCGGGGTAGAGGGCGGCACCGTCCCGGATTAGGCCCAGGGCGGCGGCCAGCCTGGCCGGCGGGGCCTGGGGGCCCAGGATCAGGAGCCAGGCGTAGGCCCGCACGACCACGTTGGTCCAAAAGGGCACGATGATGAGGATGAGCCAGAAGACCCTGGTCCTGCCCGGCCTGGTGGCCACGTGGAAGGTCAGCGGGTAGGCCAGAAGGACGCACAGGACCGTGGTGGCCGTGGCCACCCAGAAGCTTCTGAGGATGATGTAGAGGAAGTTGGGGCTCCAGCCGTAGAGGCCGAAGCCGGCCAGGCGTTTAAGGTTTTCCAGGGTGAAGGAAAAGACGACCTCCCCGTACTGGCCCCTGGTGGCCAGGGCCAGGGCACCCAGCATCAGGCAGGGCACGGCCAGAAGGAGGGTCAGCCACAAGAGGGGCGGCCCGGCCAGGCCAACTGCCCTTAGCCTGAGGGCCAGGGAGCTGGTCAGCTCGCCGCGCCAGACGACGTGCCCGGACCTTGGTCCGGGTTTGCCTTTGGTCTTTTTGCCCATGCCCGCCTCCAGCCTGGTAACGCCGGGGCCGTCTGGCCCGGGGAGGGGATGGCCTCATCAAACGGACCGGGCCCGGGTCAGCCAAGCCAGCCCGGGCCCGACGATGGGTATGTACTGGCGCTCAATGGCTGAGGGAATTCCTGTCCAGAGGGACCAGGTGCTCGGGCGGGAAGTAGACCCCGACCTTCTGGCCGCTTTGGATGCTCTTGGGGGTCCTGGCCTTCACGGAAAGGGTGGGGTTGCCCAGCGAGACGCCGCCGGAGTCCTTGGTCAGCATGACGTCCAGGCCCTGCCCGTTGAAGACCTGGTCCAGGACCAGGCCGTTGAACCAGTTGTGCTGGTCGGCCTTGGCTTCCTCGTGGATCTGGATGCGGTCTGGCCAGATGAGCATCTTTCCCTTGTCCCAGCTGGGCTTATCGGAGATGTCCATGGTGCCGAAGGGAGTCTCGTAGGCGTTGCCGCTCAGGAGCGAGGCGTCGATGATGTTCGTGGCTCCAAGGAACTCGGCCACGAATTTGTTACGGGGCTTTGAGAAGACCTGCTGGGTGGAGCCGAACTGGATTATCCGGCCCTCGTCCATCACCGCCAGGCGGTTGGAGAGCATCTTGGCCTCGTTGTGGTCATGGGTGACCAAGACGAAGGTGGTGCCCAGCTTTTTCTGCAGGGCCCTCAGCTCGTCCTGCACCTGGGTCCTAAGGTGGGCGTCCAGGGCGCTCATCGGCTCGTCCAGGAGGAGCAGCTCGGGCTCGTTGACCAAGGCCCGGGCCAGGGCCACCCTCTGCTTCTGGCCTCCGGAGAGCTGGTGGGGGAGCCTTCTCTCCAGGCCGGTCATCCGCATGAGGGACAGGATGTCGCCGACCTTCGCCTCGACCACGGACTTGGGGGTCTTGCGGGCCAAGAGGCCGAAGGCTACGTTGGAGAAGACGTCTAGGTGGGGGAAAAGAGCGTAGCTTTGGAAGACGGTATTGACCGGCCTTCCAGAGGCGGGGAGTCTGGTGATTTCTTTGGAATTTAGGAAAATACGGCCGGAATCTGGCAATTCCAGCCCAGCGATTATACGTAAAAGGGTTGTCTTACCGCATCCAGAAGGTCCAAGAATGGTAAAAATCTCGCCTTTTTCAACGGAAAGGTCTAAATCACGCAAGGCCTCGTGGTTACCGAATGTCTTGGAAACGCCGCAACAAAGTAACCCTTTGTCAATCTGGTCTGTCAATTCCTCTCATATGCCTCCCTTCAACCCGACAAGTCTAGGAACTACTTTTTTTAGGGACCGACACTGGGCATGAAGGGACGCACGTGGGGGTGCCTTGCCCGGTAAGGCCGGGTAGGTCGGGTTGGGGCTTTTTTGAGCGCTAGCCAGGCGCTACGCGTCCAAACATGGTTCCGGGGTCGAGTAATTCCGGACCGGTTATAATCCCCCCAAATAGGGATTGAATGAGTGATATAACATACGCGGCCAGGGGAGTCAAATATTTTTTGTAGGTTCTTGATATTGCGGTATGTTCTCCATTGTTTCTAGATTTTAAATTCCAAAAATAAAAATTATTTACTTTTATCTATAAAAATATGTTTTTCTTTATCCATTGCGGGGCCAGCAGCGCAGGCCAGCGGAGTCGTCGGGAAGGCCATGGCAGGCCCCAGGAGGCCGCACCGTATCCAGGGCCAAGGCACCTGGCAGTGTACGGCAGGTCTAGCCGCCGTCAGGGGGGAGATGCTTGGCCCGCCTGGCCAGGCGGAGGCCGCAGCGGCCAGGGAGGCAGGGTGGGCCGGCTATGGTTCCCCAGACCTCCTGGCCGTGCCGACGTCGGTCCTCCCTCCAAACGACCGGCCAGCGGCGTTCTCCTGGCCACTGGGAGACATTTCAGGGAGAATTTAGCGGTTGGGCGGATCCAGCGCGTCGCCCGCTGGAAGGCCGGAAATCTTGGCGGTGAGACAGGATGGTCCCCCCAGTCCGTCAGCGGCGTGAGAGGACAGGAGCCGCCTGGAGGCTATTTGGTTGGTCCATCAAGCCAATTAAGCCAATCTTGGCACCCAGTCTCAGTATCCAGTAAAAAAAATAAGACGTGTTGCTCCTTAGTTGACGGGCCATGGACGAGTGCCATTTTTTCATACCTGAGGTTGGACGCTTTAAGTTGTTGACATTGCCATCAAGCAAGTGCCGTTGATTATTTCATTGCCCTGAAAGCCTGATTATCTATACTCTAAACGGTATAATCCGGAATAGCGATTAGCTAGATCTCCAAATCCTCTTTTTTGCTGATTTTGGCATCAGCTCCTAATTGAGCATATGTTATGACAACATATGCTCAATTAGGAGCTGATTGGCTGCCTGCAAAAGCATCGGGAAAGCTCAAACCCGGTATCGTCCACAGCACGCAGAAGAGCGGTGGCATCTATAGCTCTTGAGCGGCAGGCCATATATGACCAGGATAAGAAACGGGACAAGGTGTTGAGCACCAAGTTTTTGTCCAAAACCCCAAAAGGCTCCAAAATACCCGTGCCAACCAAGCCAAAATGCTTTGTTTCGATAAAAAGTCGAAATTCCAAAGAAAATAGCGGCGTCCCGTGACCATGCCGGCATGATTGAACTCATTTATCATACCGGTTCCGCATCTGGGATAGACGACGGGCTTTATGGCAACACCGATCTTGGTACCCCGCAGAAGATCATCTCCATCGACAGGTATTTGCCTGCGATCGGATGTTTTTCAAGAAGATGGAAGTCACGTTGCCTTGTCAATTTGAGTATAGGTTATCCGACCTTTAGGCTCATTACCAAAACTTGTAGCTTGCGCCATGGTGAAGACATCGAAGGCCGAAGGCCCAAACAAAGGCCCATTGCCCATCGTTGATTGTTTTGCTATAGTCCATACGTGCAGATATGGCAAAACACTGGGGCGTCTCTTGACGGACTCCTCAAAAAGCCTGGAATTCACCTTGATCGGTGCCTTATCAGTAAGGTCAAGGTGCCAGCATTCCTGCCAGGAACCTATGAGGTCCGTCGCCAATATTAGAAAATTATGCGACGATCAGCCTGTGACCAGTAAGAATCATTTTAGCCTGAGACCGTGGGTTACGGGCTGGGAGCAATCATGAAGAAAATTCCGTTCGACATGCAGACTTTCAAGAAAATTATCGAGGGCGGCTATGTTTATGTCGACAAGACGAGGTTCGTCTACAAGATGGCCAGCACGGGCAAGGCCTATTTCCTCTCGAGGCCCAGTAGTTTCGGCAAATCTCTCCTATTAAGCACCTTTGAATCACTGTTTAGCGGTCCGCCTGATCCTGACGGGCCTCCTCAGGGTCTTTTCAGGGATCTATGGATTGGTCGGTCGGATTATGATTTCAGCCAGAAATTCCCTGTCGTGACCCTGGATATGAACTTGGAAAGCGGTACGCCGGAAAAATTGAGGAATGATATCGAGGGCGTTATATGTCATGCGGCTTTCCTACACGGCCTCGATGTTGAAGCTGCTTCTCTTGGAGGGCTGCTTGTTAGACTATTTAAGTCTCTAAAAGAAAAATATAATTCTAATATAGTATTACTTATTGATGATTATGATTCAGTTATCAATTATAATATTGAAAATTCTAGACATCCACAAAAATTACTAACTATTTTAAAAAATTTTTATTCAAAATTAAAATCTTGTGACAAATATCTACGCTTTATATTTGTTACTGGGACAACATATTATGGATTTCCTGGCTTATCTGCTGGGCTTAACAGTTTAAATGATATTACATTTGATCCAGACTATAATAATATATGTTGTTTTACTGAATTTGAGTTAGAAAATTGTTTTAAAAATTATATGCCGATTGTCTTGGAGAAAATGAAAACTAATGGTGCCATAGTTAATGATGCTAGCGTGTCTGATCTGCTTGCTCAAATTAAAGAATATTTTAGTGGTTATAGCTGGGGTGGGGAGGACAAGGTTCTTAATCCATATTCGATATTGAAATGTCTAGAAAGATCTGATTTTTCAAATTATTGGTTTAAAACATATCCACCAATAACTTTTCTTATGGATTTCATTGACGAGAATAACGATAATCCTTTTAGTCTCCTTGATACAAAATTTGACTATCATTCCCAGAAGACCCTTGGTTTTACGGGCTTTGGCAGTCACCAAACTGTGCCTGGCCTGTTCCAGACAGGATATCTGACAGTGGATCGGAGTATCAGCGATCCTTCGGAAGGCAGATTGTTTTCCTTGCGGATACCCAACTGGGAGGTCCAGGATAGCATTTATGAATTCTTTACCGACGAGTTGTATTGGAAGTTGGGCCGCAGCCCGCAGGAGGAAAGGGATGCTTTTATGGGTGCTGTGCGTGAGCGGGACTCTGACCGACTGACCAAGATAATCTCATCGGTCTTTGATGCCCTTCCGGCCGCACACCATGGGGATAGCGAGTCCTGGTACCACAGGGTACTGTATGCCTACTGCCGCCAATTTGGCCGCACATTCCTGCCTGAGGCCCCAGGGACGGTTGGGACGTCAGATTTGGCCATAGTTTTTCCAGGGTTGTTTGTGGTCATTGAGGTGGAATTCTCGGCTGGAAGCAAATCTAGCGGTCAGGGCAAACTTCTGGAAAAAATCGCAAAAAAAGCCCTAAAGGCCATAGACGCTAAGGAACATTGGAGACCCTACCGAGGTTATTCGAAGGAATTTGTCGGAATAGGGCTTGGGGTAACGCTGGGAGGGCAGTGTCAGGCCTTAATCGGCGGCTGACAAGAGCGACTAATAAAATAAATAACAAATATTGTTAATAATTATTAAAAATTTATAATACTTTCTGAGATTTATTAGAAACAATGAACCAGACTTAAAATTTAGTTTTTACTACTGGTTCGTCACCACGGCACCAGGGGCTTTGCGGGGAGGGGTGCCCAAAAGGGCGTTCCCTGCCGCGAAACCTGGTCTGGGCGGTCGGGGTTGTCGTCCTCCCAGGCGGGCCGCCGGTCATCCCTGCGACCGCTGTTCCCGTTGACCGCTGGGCCCCCGCCAGCCCGGCCCAGGTTGAAAAAAAAGCCGCGAGGTAGTAGTTTAGTCGCGGTTCGACCTTCCGGAACTACGGTAGAAACCGTGGCGGACCCGCCGCTGTGAACGGGGACGGCACGCCGCTTTTGGCCAAGGGGCCCAGCCTCGCCCTTTGGCCGGTCACTGGGCCTTGGGGGCCCGGGAAGGCCGCGGCGCGTCGGCTGATCCGTGAGCCAGAAGACCGGTCGGACCCGGGGCCTTGAGGGGCGGCGCCCCGCCCGTGGCCCAGGACCCAGGAAGTCGATGGCAAAGACCTCCTTTCTAACCATTCAAGCCGGACGGTCCAAGGGCTTCCTGGAGGCCCGGCGTCCGGTCTCCCGGGTTTGGGGAGAAAGGAAACGCTATGTTCAAGCTTGACGCCCACAATGCCTCTCCTCTGGTAGAAGTCAGCGCGGGGCTGACCACTTTTTTCGCAATGGTCTACGTCCTGGCCGCCAACCCGGGCATATTGGGCAAGGCCGGCCTACCCATGGGGGCGCTGTTCACGGCCACGGCCGTCGGCACCATCGTGGCTACCCTGATAATGGCCTTCGGGGCCAACCTGCCCTTCGCCGTGGCCCCGGGCATGGGCCTGAACCAGTTCTTCGTCGTCATGGCGACCCAGATGGGCTTTTCCTGGCAGCAGGCCCTGACCGCCGTCCTGGTCTCGGGCGCCTTCTTCGTGCTCCTGTCCGTCTCGCCCCTGCGGGAAAAGGTCCTAAGGGAGGTGCCCAAGAACCTCCAGCACGGTGTCTGCGCCGGCATCGGCATCATGATCGGCTACATAGGCCTCCACAACGGCGGGGTCATAGTTTTGGGCGGCTCCGGGCCCTCCCTGGGCGATTTGGCCGGCGGGCCGGCCCTCCTGGTCATTGTCGGCCTCATCGTCCTGGGTCTCCTTTTGGCCCTTAAGGTACGTTTCGCCATCCTTCTGGGCATCATAATTACCACCATCCTGGGCATCCCTCTGGGGGTCACCGACTACTCGGGCCTCTCCGGCGGGTTCGTCAGCCTGCCCCCGGCCATCGGTGGCATCGCCCTCAAGTTCGATTTTTCGGTCCTGGGATCCATCGAGTTCTGGAGCGTTGTCCTGACCCTCCTGTTCATGGAGGTGGTCGACGGCCTGGCCGGCTTCCTGGGCCTCTTCGGGGTCATGGGGCCGGACGGTGAACGCTATCGGTCCAAGATGGGCCGGGCCTTCGTGGCCGATTCCCTGGGCGTGGTGGCAGGGAGCTGTCTGGGCCTCTCCCCCAACACCACCTACGCCGAGAGCGGGGCGGGGGTAGCCTCCGGCGGCCGGACCGGGCTGACGGCCCTGGTCGTGGCCGTTTGCTTCTTCCTCGCCCTCTTCATCTCGCCGCTCTTCATGATGGTCCCCTTCGCCGCCGTGGCCCCGGCCCTGGTCATGGTAGGCCTCCTGATGCTCCAGTCCATGACCAAGGTAGACTTCGGCGACCACACCGAGTCGTTCCCGGCCTTCGTCGTCCTCATAGTCATCGCCCTGAGCTGGCGCATCTCCGACGGCCTGGCCGTGGGCTGGATCGTATTCATCTTGATGAAGGTGGCCTCGGGCCGGCGGAGGGAGCTGACCGCCACCGTCTGGGTGGTCGGGATAATCTTCGCCCTCAAGATGACCTCCTCTTTCTGGACGGCCGCGCTCCTCTGAGCGCTCTTGGGCTCCTGGCCGGTGCCCCCCTGGGGGCGAGTGTTCCGCGGGGTGGCGGGCCGCCCCGCGAGGGGCCTTGAGGCTGGCCGGGCTTCTTCCTGAACTGGGAACTATTGGTTTGTTTTAGCTATTAATTTATATAAAATTTATTCTTTGGCATATTTTTATTTCTTTAACTGACATATAAAATAGCCTCCTTTGTTCTTCCCAGGCCGACCTGGCCCAAAAGACGCTCGGAAAATGGTATAATCTGGCCAAGGGCCCCATCGGCCCGTCTCTTCCCCTGTCCCATGGCGGGCGCTGGAGAAAAGGGCCTCTCCGTCCCCAGGGTCTGGCCCTCATGGGGAGCGGCCTTCTTTACGGCGGCGGTGCCCTGGAACGGCCAATCGCCCGACAGGGAGGGGCAACTTCGGGCAACCCATGACTATTCAGGAAATCAACGACACTAGGTTCAAGAGGCTGGCCCAATGCGTTAGCGATCGGGGTGGCCGCCTTTACGTGGTGGGTGGCCTGCCCAGGGACACCATGATCCGGCTCGTGCATGGCCAAACGCGCCGGGCCAGGCAGGCGGGCCTGGGCGACAGGGACCTGGTCTGCTTTGGGCTGGACCTGGGGCAGATCAGGGAGGCGGTCTCTCCCCTGGGCCCCTCCTGGATCATAGGTCACCGGGTCCTGTCCCACCGGAAGACCAAGGAGCCGGCCCTGGTCAAGGTCCGCCTTGGCGAGTCGGAGTTCAGCCTCTCACTTTCCAGGAGGCCCGGGGCGGGGGAGAGCATCTTTGACCCCGGGGCTTGCCTCGCCGATGACGCCTTCTGCCGGGACTTCACCGTCAACTCCGTCTACTACGATCCCCTGGGCGAGTCCTTTAGCGATCCCCTGGGGGCCGCCGACGACTTCCAGGCGCGGCGCCTTGAGCTGTGCGCCCCAGCGGGCCTGGCCGACGATCCGGTTCGAATTCTCAGGGCCATGGCCTTCGTCTCCAGGCTGGGCTTCACCCCCGGGCCAGGGCTCCTCAAGGCCACCATGAGGGACTGGCCGCTTTTGGGCTGGGTCCCGGCCGAGCGCCTGTGGCCCGAGTGGCGCAAGTGGACCCTGTCGGCCTGGCCCCGCTTTGGCCTCGAGTACCTCAGGGAGGGAGGGGCCCTGGCCTTCTGGCCGGATCTCCAGGCCCTCATCGGCTCGCCCCAGTTTCCGAAGTTCCATCCCGAGGGGGACGCCTGGAACCACACGGTCCTGGTCGTCCAGGCCATGGGCCAGCTGGACCTCCCGGTCTCGGAGGGGCGGGTGTTCTTGACCATGGCCAGCCTCCTCCACGACATCGGCAAGCCCAAGGTGACCTTCCGGCGGGCAGACGGCAGGGTGGTCACCAAGGGCCATGGACCGGCGGGGCTCTCGCTGGCCCAGAAGTTCCTCAAGTCCGTCATGGCCCCCTTTTCCGTCTCGAAGCCCGTCCTGCGCATCATCGAGCGCCACATGGACATGTCCTTCAGGGAGCCGACGTCCCTAAACCTCAAGATATTGGCCCGAAGGCTGTCCCCGTTCTGCGATCTTGGCCATTTCTGGGCCCTGGCCCGGGCCGACTGGAACGGCCGCAGTCCCTGCCCCGACGGTTTCCCCTGGACGCTGGATGAGTTCCTGGTGCCTGTCGGCGGCCAGAGGGGCCCGGGGGTCATTCCCCTGGAGGCCAGGGAGCTCATGGCCGGGCTGGGCCTCTCCGGCGGGCCGACCGTGGGCCGACTTATGGAGGTTGTCACGGCCGCCTTCGACAGCGGCCAGATTCTCACCAGCCAGGAGGCCCTGGAACTGGCCGCCTCGGCCCTGGCCGACCCTTCCTTCGCCGAGGCCAGGCCAGGCTGATCCCCTGGCCTGTGGCGGCGGCGGTTTTTTTGATTTCGGGCCGGGCAGCCATTATAATGTATCGGCATCAGGGTGCCTAAATCCGCAAGGGCAGGTTTTTTTCTTGGCTTCTTCGTCCGGGCCAAGTCTCAGACCCGCCAGGGGCCATTCTCTGGCCAAGATCCACCGTTTGGCCCGGGCAGGCGGGGGCCGGCGAGGCCGGGCGGCCATCCCAGGTGGCACCTCCTTAATCGTCGTCGGCCGCGAGGCGGCGACGGCAGCGAACATCCAATCAGGCCCGCTTCCCGCCCAGGGGGAGGGCCATTCCTCCCCGGGCCAAAGCCAGGGGGTTTCCAGGCTGGAAGGCGATGACTACTTTAGCTGTGATAGGGACCCAGTGGGGCGACGAGGGCAAGGGCAAGATCGTTGACCTTCTGACCGAGGGGGCCCAGATGGTGGTCCGCTTCCAGGGCGGCAACAACGCCGGCCACACCCTGGTAGTGGGCGGCGAGACCTATGCCCTGCACCTGGTGCCCTCGGGCATCCTGCACCCCGGCAAGACCAGCCTGGTCGCCTCCGGGGTGGTGGTCGACCCTGGGGTCATGATCGGCGAGATCCGGGCCCTCAGGGCCAGGGGAGTCGGCATCACCCCCGATAACCTCAAGATCAGCGAAAAGGCCCACGTGATCCTCCCTTACCACAAGCTCCTGGACGAGGCCAGGGAGGGCCGGGCGGCCGGGGCGAGGATAGGCACCACCGGCCGCGGCATCGGGCCGGCCTACGAGGACAAGGCCTCCCGCCTGGGCCTTAGAATGGGCGATCTCCTGGACCAGCCCCTCTTCGAGGCCCGGGTCGCACGGGCCCTGGAGGAGAAGAACTGCCTGCTGGCCAACCTGTACGGCCTCAAGCCGCTAGCGGTGGCCCCGATCCTGGAAATGGCCGGGGCCTGGGCCGACCAGCTCGGCCCCTTCATCGCCGACACCTTCAGGATCGTCAAGAGGGCCGCCGACGTGGGCCTGAACATCCTCTTCGAGGGGGCCCAGGGCGTCCAGCTCGACATCGACCACGGCACCTATCCCTTCGTGACCAGCTCCAACCCCACGGCCGGGGCCGTCTCCGTCGGCTCCGGGCTCCCCCCGAACAGGCTCGACAAGGTAATCGGCCTGGTCAAGGCCTACACCAGCCGGGTAGGCGAGGGCCCCTTCCCGACGGAGCTGGTGGACGGGACGGGCCAGAGGCTCAGGGAGGTCGGCAACGAGTACGGCACGACCACTGGCCGCCCCCGCCGCTGCGGCTGGCTGGACGCCGTGGTGGTCAAGGCGGCCGTGGATCTGTGCGGCATGGCCTCCCTGGCCGTGACCAAGCTGGATGTCCTTTGCGGGCTCCCGGAGATTCGGATGGCCACGGCCTATCTCCTGGACGGCCAGAGGATAGACCACGTCCCCGGCCCGCTTTCCGACTTCGCCCGGGTCGAGCCAGTCCTCGAGACCTTCGAGGGCTTTTCGGAGGACATATCGGGGGCCAGGACCATGGCCGGTCTGCCCCGCCAGGCCAGGATCTTCCTCGACCGGCTCTCCGAGGTGGTGGGGGCCCCGGCCGGCCTGGTCTCGGTCGGACCGGAGCGCGGCCAGACTATCTTTCCGGGCAGCTTCTTCTAGGGACGCAGGCCGGAAGGGCGATCGCCAGGGGACAAACTCAGTTTTGGGGGCCGCATGGACAACCAGCGCCTAGAGGAACTTGAGGCCAAGCTAGAGATATACAAGAGCACCCTCACCGAGATTTACGACCGCTACACCCAGAAGCTGGAGGAGCTGTCGCTGGTCCGTCGGGTGGGTGACGCCCTGCGCACCACCATGACAGTGGAGTCGCTGGCCTCGGCCCTGATGGCCACCGTGGCCCACGAGGTCGTGGCGGACCGCCTGGCCATGATTCTCAAGGAGGGCCCCCTTCTGAGGCTTAGGGCCGCCTACTGGGCCGACCGGGAGGAGTTCGTCTTCCATCCAGAGGGCCAGGGGCTGGTCTGGTCCGTGGCCTCCCTGGGTGCCGGCTACGAGGAGGTCGAGATCGCCAAGCCCATGACGGTCATGGAGGCCCCGCCGGGGGCCGACCCACTGGGCGAGGAGGCCGAGAGCCCCAGGACCATCCTGGTGGCCCCCTTCCTGGTCCGCGGACGCTTCCTTGGCCTCCTGGTCCTCTCCAGGCCCCAATCCCAGCCCTTCTCCATCGAGAACGAGCACATGCTCTCCATCATGGCCGACCAGGCCAGCGCCGCCCTCTCCAACGTCCAGCTCTTCGACGAGCTTAACCGCATCAACAACCGCCTCATCGATTCCGAGAGGAGGGCCAGGGAGAGCTCCGAGTACCTCGAGCGGCTTCTGGAGACGGCCAACGACGCCATCCTTACCCTGGACGGGCAGGGCCTGGTCACCTACTCGAACCGCAAGGCCGGCCAGTGGGGCTGGACCAAGGATGAGCTCCTGGGCCGGGAGTTCCGGGGCTTTCTGGAGGACGACCCCCGCCTGGAGGAATGGCCGGCCCATAGCCCCCCGCCCGTGGACCGGTTCCTGGAGGCCATTCTCCTGACCCCGGCCGGGGAGCGCCGGACCGTCCTCATCTCCACCTCCAGCGTTGGCCTGGACGACTTGGGTCGGGCGGACCAGACCTTCATGATCATGGTCAGCGATCTGACCGAGCGCCGCCAGCTGGAGCGCCAGCTGCTCCATTCCGAGAAACTGGCCTCCATCGGCCTTCTGGCCGCCGGGGTGGCCCACGAGGTCGGCAATCCCCTGTCGGCCATCTCCGGGTACGCCCAGATCCTGGAGGCCGGGGTCGACAGCGAGTCCGAGCGCCTGGAATACCTCACGGCCATCCTCAACCAGACAGGCCGCATCCAGAAGATCCTAAGGGAGCTGTTGGACTATTCCAGGCCCTCGAGGGGCCTCTCGGAGACCCTGGACCTGGCCGAGCACCTCCCGAGGATCATGGGCATGCTCGAGAGCCAGAGGGCCATCTCCAGGATAAGGATCGTCTACGGAGACGGCTTCGAGAGGCCGCACCTGGTCACGATGGATCGGGACCATCTGGCCCAGGTGGTCATCATAGTGGCCATGAACGCCGCCCAGGCCATGGCCGGCCAGACCGAGCCGGAGCCGGCCTTTTCCCTGGGCCTGGGGCAGGAGGCCGGCTGGGTCCTCATGACCATGGCCGACAATGGCCCGGGCATGAGCCCGGAGGTGCGCAAAAGGGTCTTCGATCCCTTCTTCACGACCAAGGGGCCTGGCCAGGGCACTGGCCTGGGCCTGGCCATATGCCAGAGGATCGTCGACAGCTACCATGGACGGCTGGAGCTGTCGACCGCCTCCGGGGCCGGGTCGTCGTTCTCCATCTACTGGCCGGAGGGGGGCGCGCTGGCCGATGGCTAAGATTCCCGGGCGGGTCCTTATCGTGGATGACGAGGAGCACATCCGCAAGATCATGTCCATAATGCTCTCCAAGAGGGGGCACCAGTGCCGCACGGCCGCCTCCGGCCAGGAGGCCCTGGCCCTGGCGGCCAGGGAGACCTTCGACGTCGTCTTCACCGATCTGAACATGCCTGGCCTGGACGGCCTGGGACTTTTGGCCCGGCTCAGGGCCGAGGCCCCGGACACCCTGGTAATCATGGTCACCGCCTTCGCCTCGGTCGACACGGCCATCCAGGCCATGAAGGAGGGGGCCTACGACTACATCGCCAAGCCCTTCGACGACGACGAGATCGCCCTGGTCCTGGAGAAGGCCCTGGAGCGGGGCCGGCTCCTGGACGAGAACAAGCGCCTCAGGCGGGAGATAGGCGAGAGGAGGGACGCCAACGTCTTCCTGGGCCAGAGCCCGGCCATCACCAAGGTCTTCGACACCATCGCCAAGGTGGCCGAGACCAAGGCCACCGTGCTCATAACCGGCGAGAGCGGCACGGGCAAGGAGCTGGCCGCCCGCTCCATACACCAGAACGGGCCCCGGGCCGAACGCCCCTTCGTGGCCGTCAACTGCGGGGCCATCCCCCAGAACCTGATGGAGAGCGAGTTCTTCGGCCACGTCAGGGGGGCCTTCACGGGTGCCGACCGGGCCAAGACCGGCCTGGTGGCCGAGGCCGACGGTGGCACCCTCTTCCTGGACGAGGTAAGCGAGCTGCCCCTGGAGATGCAGGTCAAGCTCCTGAGGGTCCTCCAGGAGGAGGAGGTCAAGAAGGTGGGCGAGAACACGCCCCGCAAGGTCGATCTGAGGGTGCTGGCCGCCACCAACAAGAGCCTCAAGGACGAGGTGGCCCAGGGACGTTTCCGGGAGGACCTCTATTACCGCCTAAACGTCATCGCCCTCCGGATGCCGCCGCTTCGGGAAAGGCCCGAGGACATCCCCATGCTGGCCGCCCACTTCCTGGCCCAGGCCGTGGCCAAGAACAACCTGGGCCCCAAGAGGCTGTCCCCGGCCGCCATCCGCCTTATGGCCGTCCAGACCTTCAACGGCAACGTGAGGGCCCTCAAGAACGTGGTCGAGCAGGCCGCCATCATGAGCGACGGCCCGATCATCGGCCCCGACGATCTGCCGTTCAGCCCGGCCACATTCGCCGGCCAGCCCCAGTCCGAGGACGGCCTCCCGGTCGTCAGGCTCCCCAGGGACTGGACCGATCTCAAGTCGGCCCTGCGGAGCGTGACCGAGCTGACGGAGAAGGAGATCATCGGGCGGGCCTTGGGAAGCCAGGGAGGCAACCGGACAAGGGCGGCCGAGGTGCTGGGCCTGAGCCGCCGGGCCCTCATCACCAAGATAGCCCTCTACGGCCTTGACGGCCCCAAGGGCGGCTTGCGCGCCGGGGCCGTCGGCCAGGGGGGAGACCCGGCGGTGCCCGCTGACGGGGAGGCGCTCCCCTAGTTTCGGCCGCCGGGGCGTCTCCCAGGTTCTCCCCGTCCTTCCCTTTTTTATCACCAGGCTTGAGGCTATAATGGATTTGGCCGTGCCGGCCGGCGTTTCATTTTTGTTTTTGGAAGCCAATCTAAAATTTTGAACAATAGTGTTTATTTTGTATGCCTTATTTTATATTTATGTTGACTTAATATTATATAATATAGTTATTATAGCGAAATTTAATATATCGTATATGGAGCGTTGATGCTAAAAAAGTTGTTTTCCAAGGCCAATTTTGAGGAAAAATCCGACCTCTATGGCCTCCTGGATTTTCTGCTGGCCAGCCTGGGCCTGGTGATCGAGCTCCTGGCGCTGTTGGTTCTGGCCGGCGGCATGGCCGACCGGCTGTCCCGCCTGCTTCCGGCCTCGGTCTCGGAGAGGTTCTTCGACCTGTTGCTCCTGGCCCCGGTGGCCCTGGCCATGCTCCTGGTGGCCTCCCTCGTCCCGGCCCTGAGATCGCACCTGCGCTCCGCCTGCGGTCTTGACCGCAGAAGCCTTTGGGTCAAGCTGGCCCTGGTCCTTCCCTACTGGATCTTCGGCTTCGTGTACCTGTGGCTGGTCTCCTGGATTCTCCTCATGGTCATGCGCAACGGCCAGCTGGTCCTCTGGACCTTCATGCTGGCCTTTTCCCTCTGGGCCCTGGTCTTCCTTGGGGCCATTTCCGGGTACCTGACGGCCAAGGCCAGGCTCAGGCCGATGGCCGACGAGGAGGTGCCCGCGGGCCTGTTCGGCTTCTTCGACAAGTGGCAGGGCCAGGAGGGCAGGCGGCGGGACGGGCAGCTCATGGTTCTCCAGAACTTCGGGCCCGGCCTGTCCATGCCCTCCTACCTTGGCCGCAACCTCATAGTCACCGAGAAGGCCCTGGCCGCCTTCCCCCCTGAGGCCCTGAAGGCCGGCATAGTCATGGCCATGGTCTCCCAGATGCTCAAGTTGAACCGCAACTGCGTGGTCCTGAGGCTGGTCGCCCTGAGCATGGCCATCCCGGCCTCGATGATGCTACTGTACAGCCTGGGGCTCCTCCTGGGCTACCCCATGATGGTCAGGCCCAACCACGTCGCCCTGGTCTGGATGGGCTGCTGGCTGAGCTTCAGGGTCTCCAACCTGGTCATGAACCTCATCAACAGGATCCTCTTCCACCGCCTCAATCTGGCCACGGCGACGATCCTGGGACAGGTAATGCCCCTGGTCAAGGCCATCGAGACCATGTCCCGCTATAACCTCGTTTCCTGGAAGTCCTCCTGGTGGCGTCGCCTCTACAGCTCCTGGCCCGGGCCCAGGGAACAGATCAGGGCCCTGATGGCCGGCATGTCCGGGGCTCAGGACGGCCAGCCAGGCAAGCCACTGGCCAAGGCCAGCCAGCCAGAGGGCCAGGCCGGGGAAGGCTGAGCCTTCATCGGCCTGGCGATGGAGGGGGCCGCCGGTATTGGGCCAAGGAGTTTGCCGCCCGGCACCAGGCCAGGGGATTGCCCATGGCCCGCCATAGGCCGGCCATGGGCAATCCCCTGGCGGGAAATTTCCCCAGGTAAGACCGGCCCCAGGCGAATATCCGCCATCTGGCTCAACCGTGCCCTGGTGGGCGGGGAAACGGCTGATGCGTGGGAACGCCGGTACTCCTCCGGCGCCTCCCCCATGTCGGCCTCAGGCCCGCCATCTACCCGGGTAAGTGAGAGGTCGGGCCGACGATAGCGAGTGGTTCCAGACCCTGGAAGAGCCATCGGGCGTTAAAGCTGGAAGAGGGAATGGTCGCCAAGCGGTTCAAAATCGCCAGGTGGCCACAAGATTCGTCCCAGCCGAAGTGCTCAATTCAGTCAATGATGTAGACCAAGGTCGCGATGTTGAGCTCGTTCTCCGCCTTGGTCCGGTCTCCCCCGTATGGGACAAGGTGGTTGACCATGGCCCTACAGACTCCCTGGCGGGCAACCTCGATTCTTGCCAGTCCTGAGTCATCGGTCATGACGCTTTGCGAGGGAACCTCCTCGCCGACGCCGAACACATCGACCGTCGCCTTGGCCAAGGGTTTCCCCTCAAAGAGCAGCCTGACCGGCAAATGGTCGCCCACGACGAGCCTGGCGGGATTGGCCAGGGGAACCAGTTCCAGTTTTTGCCCCACCACGCTGTCAAGTATCCCCGTGGGGCCGTCGCCGACCACGAACACGGCCTTGGCATGTTTGACGCTGAGGTTGCTGTTGACGGGGACAAGGCCTTCCCCCTGGACCTCATCCTTGGGCTTTATCACCCAACCTGAGGTCGTTTGCGTCAAAAAGAGGGGAGTGGTGCTGCCATGGGCCAGATATCCGCCACCAGACAGCGGTTTGTCCCCGACCAGGATCCTGCTGTCGCTCCCCCCAGTGAGCCCGTGGGGGGCGTCAGGGCCTTCCAGGACGATGGGCCCGAACCTGTCGGCTAGGTTTTCGGCCGGTATGTCCTCTCCCTCGGGAAAGTTGTGCCCATAACCGAGGGTCAGGACAACCGGCTCTCCCTCGATCGCCTTGACCGGCGAGAGCCAAAAATCATGCGCCACTGCGGACAGCGGCCAAAGGACGGCCATGGCCGCCAATGCCGAAAGAATCGTCTTCTTCATGCGTTCTCCTTTCAATATCAATGCCAGTCGGCCTCAAGGCCGAGATAGAAGACCCTCGGGTTTTGCAGAGAGTAGACGTAGCCGACGTTGTTGGTCGGGGTGGGGGCGGCGAAGCCGATATTCCTGCGGTCAAGGACGTTAAGGACATCCAGCGTCAGGCGGTAGTTTTCGTTGAACCGGTAATCCAGGCGCAAGTCCAGGCTGGCCGTGTCCGGCTTGGCCAGACGGTAGTCGGGACGGTTCGCTCTCTCGAGTTCCCTGGCCGGGAAGTCGTTTCTCACCATGTCGCCATACCACCAGAACGACATCCAGCCCCCCAGGCCGCTCTCAGGCTCGTAGGCCAGCTTGGCGTTGGCGATATGCCTGGGCGTGTCGTCGAGGCGGCGGCCATCCATGTCCATGACCAGATCTTGCCCCGACAGCCGTTGGGATTTGAAGGTGTTTCTGTATTCGGCGGTCTGATAGGTGTAGTTGGCGAGAAAGCGCCAGTTTTGGCGGAACTCGGCCGCGGCCGTGAGCTCCAGGCCGCTCCTCCTGGTGGTCCCGATGTTTTCCAGCCGCTGGGTAGTCACGTTGGTCGATAGATCGTTCTTGGTGTTTATGAGAAAATAGGCGGCCCCCAGGGCGAGCCAATCAGTCGGGTAGACCTTGGCTCCAAATTCGTATTGCTCGCTTTTGGGCATTTCCGCGCTGGGATCGGAAAAGAAATTGCCCCCGGAAACCGACGGGAGATCATATGTCTTCCCATAGTTGGCGGATAATTCCAGATAATCCAGCGGCGTGAACAGCAGGCCCAGCTTGGGACTCAGTGCCTCTCTGGCCTTGGCGTCAAAATGGTTGTTGGCCAACACGCCGCTGGCGTAATACACCTCCCTATCCCCGTCATAGCGGTCGTAGCGGAGGCCGGTCCTGATTCTCAAGGGCTCCATGACCTGGTAGTTGGCCTCGCCCAGGATTGCCACGCCGGTGAGGGCGTTCTGGTAGTGGTTGTTTATGGCCCCTCTCGTCTTGCCAGTTCCGGGAAGGAAACTCCATTCCTTGAACTCCTGATCCTCGTGCAGGTATTCCAGCCCCAGGGCCATGGACAGTTCCCGGTCCCAGACTGGGCCCCTGTAGTTGTACATGAGCCTGAACCCGAAATTGCTGGACTGGGTGTTGTTCTCGTTACCGTTGCCCCAGAGCAGACTCATGTAGGCCCTCTGGTATCTGGTGAAGTCAAGCTCGGTGTAATAGCCCTGCAGGGACAGCAGGGAATGGTCGTCGAGTCTGTAGTCCGCCGAGAACCTGGCCAGGGACCGGCTGGCTTCTCCGCCGTTGTCGTGGTTATAGGCCGTTCTGGGCGAGACGTTTTCCTCCGACCAGAGAAAGCCGGCCTGATCCCAGCGATGCTCATAGCCCCTTAGGTTAAGGTTGAGCGTCAGCCGCTCGTTGGGGCTGTAGCGCCACTGGGCCGAGATGTTCTTCTTGTCATGCCCGGAATTGTCCCTCCAGCCATCGGAGTGGCTGGCCTGGAAGGCGTAGACGTGGTCGAAATTGCCTGTCCTCCTGGCCAGGATGCCGGCGGTCTGGATATCACCGTAGCTGCCATAGCTGGCCCGCAGGCGGGTGAAATCTCCTTCCTTGATGCTGGTATAGGCCACGGATCCGCCCATGGAGTTGAGCCCGAAATATATAGACGATGGGCCTTTGACTACCTCGACGCTCTCAATTTCCAGTGGATTGATGAAATGGGCGTCGAAATTTCCATTTGGGCCGTTTAGCTGGACCCCGTCGAGGCTGAACGAGACGCCGCTAAAGTGACCCCCCGTGAAGCCGCGGATCTTGATTTCCCACGGGACCCCGCCCTCGTTGTAGCCGACCATGCTGATGCCTGGGATGAAGCGCACGGCCTCCAGGGGGGAGTTGACGATCCTGTTGGAGAACTCCTTGTTCGTGACCATCACGGCGGTCGTGCTCAACAGCTCGTCGCGACGGTTTTCCGCCTTAACGTCAATGGCCTCCAAGGACTCCTGTGATATCTTTGGTTGAGGCGTCATCTGGGCCATCGCCTCGTTGAAGGGCGGCGAAAGCGGCAGGAGCAGCAACGCCAATGAAAAAATTGCAATGCGACCCATTGGTTTCTCCTCGAGTTGGCATGGGTTTGATCTGTCTGGTGCCAGCCAGACCCGGATGTTTGGCAGTCGACCGTGTCCTTGTCTGATTTGGTACGCGTTCACGGCCGTTCAGGGATATTGTCCCAAGGCGTTTGGGTCCTTTTCTTCTCCGGTCAAGACGGTACGGTCATCTCTTGATGGTTCGCGGGTCCCTTGGGCTTCTGGCTCAATGCCCATCCATGGGCCAGGAGAAGCACGGAAAAAGGCCCAACACAAAGCTAGCATCCCTTGGCGTTGGGCCTTGCCGTCTTTCCCGTGGTCCGTGATGGACACGATGGAAATATGGCTAAAACTACATAGTGCCAGGGAGAGCGGCATTGATCTTCAATCCTCCGGAACGGATTTTGTTCTATCAAAGGCTTAGATCAACAGTATTTATAATTACATAAATAAATAAATTATCTTATTATATATTAAATATTTATAATTATATATAAAATGATTGTATAATATAATCAAAATATAAATAAAAAAGGTTGCACGATATACATATTGTATATCGTGCAACCTTCATGGTTAATTTTATATATTTATGTCCGAATATTCTCGAATTAGGCCAGAATTCTATTTAAAAAAGTAGTTTGGAATGTTTAAGAAAGCGTTGGATGAACATGTCTGTATATAGTTGTTCAAATTCTGGCCAATCTAGAAGGCGGAAATACGTCCAAGGAAGGCATCAATGGAGCCCAATGGGAAAAGGCGTTTGGGCCGGGGCCTTTCCGTTAAACTGGGACGAAATCCAGACTATGCGCATACTATATCCTTTCCAGATCCAGTGTCAATAATTATTTTTGACGCTTCAAAGTGGAATAGGCAACCCATTGGCCCATTTAGGGCATGGCCAAAATCTACTGTGCCCCGCAAGGCCATGGACGAGTGCGGGCTGTGGCCAAAAAAACCACGTGTGCCCACTGCTTGTCCGCCCTTCCCGGCTCCAAGCAGCTCCCCCAGCAAAACGTCCGGCCACGTCCGGTATGTCGAGAGCGTCTTGGGCCAATTCCGGAAATGGGTCAAAGATTGCCCCACAAAAAGCGAGAGGGTGCCCAGTATTTCTAGGCCAGCAGATCAAAAAGTCCAATGCCGAAGCGTAACCGACGCCGTGCGCTGAAATGATTGGGCCGGGATGGGTTTCGGGGAGAGAAAAATGGCGATACCATGTCGTCCACTATCCCCAAACCATGACAGGTGGGCGCTGTTAGCCGAGAGTCTTGTATCTCGGGGTCGCCGGTCGTTCCCTGGATGCGGCCACTCCACAGCGGGTTCCCGGTTCGTTCCGCGGTGGCAGGACGGCCATCGGGATTTCGGCCCCCGGCCAATGTTCCCTGGCGGGGGGAGGCCGGTCGCCGCCCCTAGACCAGGTTTCCCGGCATCCGTCCGAATTTTGTTGTTTTTTCCCATGGTTTGGCCTACAATGCCAGCAAGGCCGAAAGACCGGGCCCTTTTTTGGGGGCCATGCCCTTTCCCTGCCCCATCCATCCTAACCGCAGAACCATCGAAGTGAAGAACTGACTCCCCATACTGGCTGCCATTAGCCGCCCTTCTTTCCATTTCCGGAAAACGAGCCTACCCTGAGCCCGCGCGTCGGTTTGTCCGCCGTCCAGCTGGGCCCAGGCTGGCACATGGCGCATGGGGAAACGGATGACTTCCATCGTGATTGACAAGCTGGGCTTTGCCTACGGGGGCGGCCCGGAACTGATAAAGGATCTCTGCCTGGGCCTCTCCACCGACTGGCGCCTCGGCCTGGTCGGCCGCAACGGGAGCGGCAAGACCACCCTTCTGAGAATCTTGGCCGGCGATTTGCCCTTCTCGGGCACTATTTCCTCAAAGGCCACCATGGTCTATTTTCCGTTCGGCCTGCCCGATCCGGGGGCGGCCGGCCCAGGCCAGCTCATGGGGCTCTTCCCGGGCCTCCGGCCCTGGCGCCTGGAGGAGGAGGCGGGCCTGGTCGGCCTGGCCCCCGAGACCCTGGCCCGGCCGGCCGGGACCCTGAGCCCCGGTGAGCGGACCAAGCTCAGGCTCGCGGCCCTCTTCGCCCTGGATGGGGTCTTTCCGCTGATTGACGAGCCCACCGGGGGCCTGGACGCGGCTGGCCGGGAAAAGGTGGCCGCCTATCTGGCCGGGAAGGGCGGCTTCATCCTGGTCTCCCACGACCGCCTTCTCCTTGAGACCGCCACCGACCACATATTGTCCTTCGGCCGCCAGGGCCCGGAACTCCACAAGGGCTCCTTTGGTTCCTTCTGGGAGGAGCGGGCGCGCAGGGCCAAGACCGAGGAGGAGCTTTCAAGGAGACTCTCCGGGGAGATGGTCAGGCTGTCCGAGGCGGCCGGGAGGGCCACGGCCTGGGCCGGGAAGACGGAAAGGGGCAAGTACGGCCAGGGCCCCGTCGACCGGGGCTTCATAGGCCACAAGGCTGCAAAGGCGGCCAAGAGGGCCAAGGCCATAGCCGACAGGCGCCAAAGGGCCGCCGACGCCAAGGGGGCCATGAGGTTCACGGCCGAGATGAACCTGGCCCTGTCCATGTCCCCCCTGGCCCATCGCTCCAGGACGCTGGTCGAGGGCCGGGGCCTGTGCCTGGGATACGATGGGAGGGCGGTCCTGGAGGGCCTGGACCTGGTCCTCGAGGCCGGGGAGCGCCTGGCCGTCAGGGGGGCCAACGGCTCGGGGAAGACGCTCCTAATGGAGTTTCTGGCCGGGGCCGGCGGGAGGCTCCTCTCCGGGAACCTTCGCCTGGCCGCGGGGCTTTCCGTCTCCTACGTCCCCCAGAGGGCCGCCCTGGGGACGGGCTCCATCGCCGGGCTTTGCCAGGGTATGGGCCTCGACGTCTCCAGGGTAAGGACCATGCTCCACTACCTGGGCCTTGGCCGCGAGTCCCTTTCCTCCAGGCTGGAGGACCTGAGCCAGGGGCAGGCGCGAAAGGTCTGGCTGGCCCTGAGCCTGGCCAGGGAGGCCCACCTGTACATATGGGACGAGCCCCTGGATTTCCTGGATCTACACTGCCGGTCCCAAATTGAGGATCTGGTCCTGGAATCGGGGCCCAGCCTGATAGTCGTCGAGCACGACCTGGCCTTTCTGGGACGGGTGGCCACCAGGATCCTGGACTTGGGCGGCCTGGGGTGATGCGGGGAGGAAGGAGCGGGCCTCTTTTGGGCCGACGCGTCGTTCATTTTCGTCAAAAAGGAGGCCAATGGGCGCGCCTTGGCCCGGAAATCCGGCTTTGGGCTATGGCCTGTGGGCGACGAACAGAAATTTGTCCCCGGAGCCAAAAATAATTTGACATCCTGGACAAAATATTATATACACAATTCACGCAAAACCCTTGTTTCGCTTGGCCGGGGTTTGGCTCTTTCTGACCACTGCCCGGCCCTGACGTCGGATTCCGAGTGGGTTTTTCATCCCTCGGGGCCGGCCGGCTTCCCCGGTTCTCCCCGTGGCCCGTTGTGGTCTTTTCCTGGGCCCGCGGCCCCCTTCTTGGCCTTTCCTGGGTGACCTGGGCGTCCTCGGCCCTTGTTCCCTTGTTCCCTGGCTTGACATTTTTAGCGGCCTCTTGTACCATTGTCCTGCCCTCCCAAGCATAGCCATCTTTTTTCGACCCTCCCTTGAGGGTAGGATGGTTTTCTTGCCCTTGATTGAGACGCTGACATGTTTTCCTTGATTTCACCGAGCTTCAATCCAAGTCGTTTCGACAAGATTAAATAATATCCCAAGCCTGTTCAAAACCCGCATCGCGCCCGAGTTGGTGTCTATTCCTCCATTTCTCTGAAAAATCGTCTCGGCCTAGCCTAAGGCTATAAGCCACAAAGCAGTAGTTTTGCTTGTAATATTATGTGCATATTAAATTTTTATGGTATTTAATGAATAAAAAGTAAACCGTTTTTATTGAATATTGTATTACAAGTTTAATTTTTAGGTTATATAAATCAAAGGCTTGGAAATCTGTTTTTTATCTGTATGGGTAAGTTTAAATTATTGAATGTTGGTTAATGTATGGCATTAATATCTTATTAGAATCTTGGCATTTCCTCTCGTAATCGTTAATTCCCTCTGTTGCCCCAACTTCTTGATTCTGGTCCAATTTAAAAGACTAGTTAATTTCAAACTAAATTACTTCCCTTTTTGGGATTTTGATAAGCAATCTCTTTTGAGATTCGCTAATTTTAGTATAAAAGCTGGAATATTCCGGCAAAACGCAGCTGATTTAGCTCAGCCAGTTTTTTCGAGTGTATTTATGACTGAAAAGATGGATCTGTCAGAATTAAAACAGATGAAGATTTCCGATCTCACGGCCATGGCCAAAGAGTTCAAGATTGAAAACGCCACCGGCCTCAGGAAGCAGGAGCTGATCTTCTCTCTCCTGCAGGCCCAGACCGAGCACAACGGCATGATATTCGGGGGGGGCGTCCTGGAGACCCTGCCGGACGGCTTTGGTTTCCTGAGGGCCCCGGAGTCCAATTATCTGCCCGGCCCAGACGACATCTACGTCTCACCCAGCCAGATCCGCCGCTTCAACCTCAGGACCGGGGACACCGTTTCTGGCCAGATCCGTCCGCCCAAGGAGAGCGAGCGCTACTATGCCCTCCTGAAGGTCGAGCAATGCAACTTCGAGGACCCCGAGGAGGTCACCAGGGACAAGATTCTCTTCGACAACCTCACGCCCCTCTATCCCGACGAGCGGATCCGCCTGGAGACGGACACCAAGAACTTCTCCATGCGCATCATGGACATGATGACGCCCATAGGCAAGGGCCAGAGGGGCCTCATCGTCTCCCCGCCCCGCACCGGCAAGACCATCCTTTTGCAGAACATCGCCAACAGCATTACCCGCAACCACCCGGACGTGGCCCTCATAATGCTGCTGATTGACGAGCGGCCGGAGGAGGTGACCGACATGCAGAGGTCGGTCACCGGGGAGGTCATCAGCTCCACCTTCGACGAGCCGGCCACCAGGCACGTCCAGGTGGCCGACATGGTCATCGAGAAGGCCAAGAGGCTGGTCGAGCACAAGAGGGACGTCGTCATTCTCCTGGACTCCATCACCAGGCTTTCCCGGGCCTACAACACGGTGGTCCCGCCCTCGGGCAAGATCCTCTCCGGCGGCGTCGATTCCAACGCCCTGCACCGGCCCAAACGCTTTTTCGGGGCCGCCAGAAACGTCGAGGAGGGCGGCTCCCTCACCATCATCGCCACGGCCCTCATAGACACCGGCAGCCGCATGGACGAGGTCATCTTTGAGGAATTCAAGGGCACGGGCAACATGGAGATCCATCTTGACCGCAAGCTGAGCGACAAGCGCGTCTTCCCGGCCATGGACATCAACCGCAGCGGCACCCGCAAGGAGGATCTCCTTTTGAGCGACAAGGAGCTCAACAGGATCTGGATCCTCAGAAAGCTCCTGAGCCCCCTGAACCCGGTCGACAGCATGGAGTTCCTCCTGGACAAGATGCGGGGCAGCAAGTCCAACCAGGAGTTTCTTGACTCGATGAGTTCATGATTGTTTTTTTCGGGGGTGGCTGCGACCTTGGCCCATCCGCCAAGGCCACAGCCCCAGGAGGGCGATCCAAAAGGTCTCGCCCCAGGCCAGAACGCCATGGAAACCGGCAACAATAGACCAGCGCGTCCCGATTTGCCCATTGACCTCCAGGTGCAGAGCCGCCTGACGGACATAGGGCGGCTGGTCAGCTTGCCCCCGACCACCTTCCGGCTCCTGAGCCTACTGATGAGCGAGAACACCAGCTCCAGGGAGCTGCAGGGGGTCCTGGAGCAGGACCCCGGGCTGGCGGCCAAGGTGATCAGCCTCTCCAATTCCGCGATCTACTCAGTCAGGGATCCCGTCTCCACCATCGACAGGGCAATCACCATCATCGGCTTCAAGGAGCTGGAGATCATCGCCCTGGGCATCGGCCTGACCGAGACCTTCGATCTGAAGAAGGTGCCCCTCGGCTTCGACGGCCGGTCCCTGTGGCTCCACTGCCTGGCCGTTTCCTGGATCGCCAGAGAGCTGGCCCTGGCCACCAAGGCCGGCGATCCAGGCGAGTGCATGATCGGGGGCCTGCTGCACGACCTGGGCGTGATCATCCTGGTCTCCAAGTTCCCGATCCACTTCCAGCAGCTCCTGGATCTCTTAAACTCCGGCCGGGAACTGGTCGAGGCCGAGACCACCCTTAGCCTCCGCCATGAGGCCATCGGCTACAACCTGGCCCACAACTGGGGCCTGCCGCAGGTCTTCCAGGAGAGCATCCTTTTCCACCACTTCCCCCACCTGGCCCCGGCCTTCCCCAAGATCGTCACGGTCATAACCCTGGCCGACAACCTGGCCCACCGGGCCGGCTTCGGGCTCGAGCTGGAGAGCCTGAGCATAGATCTGCCCAGGACCCTGGAGACGCTGGGCCTCAAGGTCGAGAGGCTCCAGGCCCTGGTCAAGAACATCATCGCCTCGATATCCAAGGTTGAGCCTCTCTGGTCGCAGGTCCTGAACGGGACCAAGCCGGCCCCAAAGGAGGGCGGGAACCTCTCGTCCCTCCTGAGGTAGCCTGGCCCAGGCACCCGTCATTCTCATGCAGTGCCCCACGTCCTCGTTGCCCTGAGCGGCCATTTCCCGGCGATGGCCTTCTCGCTTCTATGGCCCGACCACCATGAGGCGTCCTGGTTTCTTTTCTTGCAAGAATTTTGTTCGTCAGATGATACCACCGTAGCTATAATGCGTGTTATATAAATGGTAGTTGCCAACAGTCTCGGTCGGTTTGTGGGCTTCCGGAAAAGCCGCCGGCCCGGCCAAGCAGGGCTGACGGTCTTTTGGGTGGGCCCTTGCTGCCATGTGGCAATGCAAGAAGAGAAGAGTTTGACAGATATGCTATATAATTATGGTTAAGCTCAAGCTCGGTCGTTGTGTTTGCCCCGGTCTCTGGCAGTGCTGCCGACGAGAAGGCCCCTTATGCCAAGCACCTGCTCTTGCCAGGTCAACTGGAGCCCGATCCATCTTATGGACAATTTTGTGTCTTTTTGAGCTATTGAGGCAATGAGATTGTCAATTGGCACATTTAAGGCAATAAGATTATCAATTGGCGCATTGTTGGCTATTTCGCTGCATGCGCACATTCTCTCCCTCTGCGGTAACGGTGGCGCTAGAAATCCATCCTCGACGCATGGCGGCCTTTTCTTGGGCCCTGGCTCCCACACGTTGGCCTGTCCTCAAATCGATTTTGGGGCCAGGTTTTTTCGTTCTCGGCCCGTAAGGCGCGCAGTCCCTATCCGGGCCTGAGACCACTAGGGGCCCCATGGGCCTCGGACCTTGGCCCGTGGGCCACGGCGCCCGTCGGGGAGATTCCTCAATCCTGCCCGGCGACAACGCCGAACGGAGTAATTTCTCAGTCATAGGAGGCAGAAATGTCAAAAAAAGGCTTGATTGCGGCTATAGCTTTGTCCTTTTTCGTCTCTTTGGCCACCTTGGCCTCGGCGGAGGTCAAGGTGGACTTCGGCCCCACGCCGATTCCCAGCGGAGCCGCGACCTCGGACAAGGATTTGACCATCCAGAACGGCAAGCTGGCCATCAGCATAAACGTGGAGACACCTGGCCCATGGGGTATGCCCCAGGGAGGGATCATGGACGGCGCCCCCGTCCGTGACGGGAAGATCGACCCAGACCGACTGGCTTGGGTGGACTTCTTGCCCGACAACTGGTCGGAGTTCATGCCCAAGGGGACCACCGTGGAGATAGTCTCCCAAACCTCGCAGGAGGTCGTCGTCAAGACCGGAAGGGACTGGAACGGCCTGCTAATCGAGGGCTACATAACTGTCAGGGACGGAGACGACGTGGTCCTCCTCAAGACCACCTTCACCAACGCCACCGACAAAGAGGTGTCGGGGATAACGTCTGGTTTCTGCATGTGGCCCTTGGGCGGCTACTTCCTGCCGATGGTCGGCACCGGGGGCGGCACCGGGGACGGCGCCACGGGCATGGTCCCGCCGACCGGTGCCTTCGCGGACTGGGTGGCCAACTACGATGAGACCTGGCTTACTGCCCTCCATGCGCCCTACGTCGACGTGATCAACTACGAGGGAAAGGATCTTCACAAGAGAATGACCCTCAAGCCAGGTGAGAGCTTTGAGTTCCAGGGTTTTCTGCAGATCCTCGACAGCGGCGATCTGGCCCCGGTCGTGGCCCTTGAGATGACTCTCGATGGGACGGCCCCGGCGACGGTGGAAGGACTGGTCAAGACCGCCGCGGGCGAGGCGTTGGACAAGCCCGTAGTGGTGGTCAAGAAGGATTCTAAGCTGTATTTCTGGGCCACGGGGGAGAAGGGCCGCTACACGATCCAGCTCCCAGGGGGCGACTACGAGCTTTACGCCGTAGCCTCGGGGTTCGGGCCAAGCTCCTCGGTCAAGGTGAAGGCCGTGGCCGGCGAGAAGGTCGCCGCGGACTTCTCCGACGTCTCCCCCAGCTCCGTGTTGAAGGTCCAGGTGACGGACCAGGCCACCAAGGCCCCCATGGACGCCCAGCTGGCCATCGTCGAGGGCTACTCGCCAGAGGTAATGTACCTGGGCCGCAAGATTTTTTTCACTGATTTGGACCTGGCCAAGCGTGGCCAGGCCGAGATCGAGCTGGCCCAGGGCGACTACGTCCTGGAGGCCAGGAGCGGGGCGGGGTTCCTCAGCGAGCCATCCTCCCTGGCGGTCAGCCTGGCCTCGGGCGCGACGACCGAGCGGGCCGTCGGGATCGTCCGAAGGTTCTCGCCAGCCGACAAGGGCTGGCTCACGGTAGACCTCCACCAGCACTCCAACATCCTCGACGGGAACACGAGCCCCGAGCTGGTCAGCCTTTGGCATTCGTCCCGTGGCTTGGACGTGTCGGTGGTAAGCGACCACGACAGCGTCGCCAGCCAGGGCGTGGTCGCGGAACAGTCCGGCCTCCGGGGCATGGGGTTCATTCCCGGGATAGAGATCTCACCCTCCTGGGCCCATTTCAACATTCTGGGCCAGCCGATCGGGGCCGAGCTGACCGTGAACCCTGGCGTCGCCACCATGGAGGAGATCCTCGCTGACTCCAAGAAGATCGGGGCCAAGATCTTCCAGGTCAACCATCCCTTTGAGACCTACGGCTACTGGAACTCAAGGGACGCCGGGAAGATCCCTGGCGGCTACGTCGACGTCAGCAAGGCCAACGGCTTCGATCTCGTTGAGCTAAACAGCTACTACATCTATGAGCACACCGAGAGGATCCTCAAAGAGATGTACGAGTTCTGGGACCAGGGCAGGCGGATCTACCTGGGCGCCGGTTCGGACTTCCACGATCCCTTGGCCGACGCCTGGCCTGAGATCAGATTGGCCGTCCACTCCCCTGGCGAGCTGGACATCGACGCCTTCATCAAGGCCATATTGGACGGGAACACCTACGTAACCATGGGCCCCTTCGTCTACCCCGACGGCTTCGAGTTCGGGGCCGTCGCCAAGGCGACTGGCGAGGTGAGGCTCAAGCTGGAGTCGGTAAAGAGGGTCAGGAAGGCTACCTTGATCAGCAACGGCCAGGCGGCGAGCGTCCTGGAGTGGCCGGAAGGCATGCACGAGGGCGACATGGTGTTCCCTGTTGACCTTGAGCCCGGCTGGTTCCATTTGATCCTGACCGGGGACGATGAGCTGGATCTGCTGTGGACCAACCCAGTCTGGGTCGAGAAGTGAGATGGCTGTAGCGGCCGCCGACTTTTTCCTGGCGGTTGACGGTAGATCCCGGCAGGTACGCCGAAAAGGGCGGCCCGGTCCTGGTTTGGGCCGGGGCCGCCCCTGTGCGCCGGGAGCGTCCCCGGCGAGGTCGCTCCAGCTCCCCTCCGTCGGAGATGTCGGGCGACAATGGAAATGTCACCCCTCATAGGGCCCGGCCTGGGCGTTGGCCAGGCGGCGAGAGCCCGCCTCGGCGGAAGAGCCGGAGGGGGCGTTGGCCAAAGAGAGCTGGTTTTAGGCTCGCCCGGCCGCCCTGGCGAAATTTGTCCTTGCCCCGGGGGCGCTTTTTTCCTACAATGGGCTGGCCCGAGGGATTTCCATCTTTCGGGCCTTCGTTTGATTAGGGGGCGCGGCGGCCAGGCTGGCCAAGACGGCCGCCGGGCCGGGGCGAAATCCCCGGCCGGGAGGAAAGTCCGGGCTCCGCAGGGCGCGATGCTGGGCAATTCCCAGCGGGGGCGACCCCGGGCAAGCGCAACAGAAAGCAGACCGCCGGCCCAAGGGCCGGTAAGGGTGAAACGGCGAGGTAAGAGCTCACCGGCCGGTTGGGCGACCAACCGGGCCAGGCAAGCCCCATCGGGAGCAAGACCAAATAGGGGGACGCAGGCTGCCCGTCTAGTCCCCGGGTTGGTCGCTTGAGCGCCGGGGCAACCCGGCGCCTAGAGGAATGGCCGCCGCCCCCCACCGCCCTCGTAACCGGTGGCGGGGCACAGAACCCGGCTTACCGGCCCCCTGGCCGCCGCCAAGGCCCTGGCCGCCCTCCTGGGGGACGGCCGGGGTCCCCTAGTCAACGAACATCATCCAGGGGCCGCCGCCACGGCGGGGGCCGGAGGGGGCCGCCATGCCATGGGGGACCGACGTTTTCGCCTCGGCCGTCATCGTGGCCGCCGGCCGCGGCCTCCGCTACGGCCATGGCCAAGGGGACAGGCCCAAGCAGCTGATGCCCCTGGGCCGGGGGACCGTCCTGGCCCGGACCGTGGCCGCCTTCCGGGCCTGCCCCTGGGTCGGCGAGACGATAGTGGTCGCACCGCCGGAGATGGCCGACGTCTTCGGGGGCCTGGCCGGGCTGCCGGGGGAGGTCAGGATAGTCCCGGGCGGCCCGGACCGTTGCGACTCCGCGAGGCTGGGCCTTGAGGCCGCCAGCCCCGAGGCCGCCGTGGTCCTGGTCCACGACGGGGTCAGGCCCCTGGTGGCCCCTGACCAGATCCTGCGGGTGGCCGAGGCGGCCCTCCAGGACGGGGCCGCCATCCTGGCCGTGCCGGTCAGGGACACCCTGAAGCTCTCGGACGGCCAGGGGAACGTGGCCAGGACCATCGACCGGGCCAACCTGTGGCAGGCCCAGACGCCGCAGGGCCTTAGGGCCGACGTCGTGCGCCTGGTTCTCGACGGGCCCTGGGCCCCTGGGGTCACGGACGAGTCCGGCCTGGCCGAGGCCCTGGGCCTCAAGGTGAGGCTGGTCGAGGGGAGCCCCTCCAACCTAAAGATCACCGGACCGGAGGACATGGCCATGGCCAGGACACTCATGGGCCCAGGCGGCCTCCGGGTCGGCCAGGGCTGGGACTTCCACAGGATAAGCCCAGGGAGGCCCCTGTGGCTCGGCTGCGTCCATTTTCCCGGCGAGCCCGGCCTGGCTGGCCATTCCGACGCCGACGTGCTGGCCCACGCCCTGATAGACGCCCTCCTGGGGGCGGCCGGCCTGGGCGACATCGGGCTGCATTTCCCCCCTCACGACGGGCGCTGGGAGGGGGCCACGGGGGCCAGGCTCCTGTCCCTGACCATGGGGCTGGTCGAAAGCGGGAATTTCGTCCTGGAGAACGCCGACCTGACCCTGATAGGGGAAAGGCCCAGGCTGGCCGGACGCCGCCAGGCCATGGCCGCGGCCATGGCCGAGGCGCTGGGCGTCCCGGAGGGGCTCCTGAACCTAAAGGGCAAGACGACCGAGGGCCTGGGCTTCATAGGCCGGCGAGAGGGCCTGGCCGCCGCGGCCACGGTGCTTCTCTCCTCGGCCGGGTGATGACGAAAAAAGGGGAACGGCTTGTCGAGGCCGTTCCCCTTTTTCACGCGAGGCCGTCCCTGGCTTAGGGCGCCGTCCCTGGCTTTTGTCCCCGGGGCCGTCCCCCAGAGGGGGTCAACCGTCCGGCAGGCCCTGGGTCCCGGCCTGTTTCCCGCCGGGATCCTCCTTGGGGGCGCCGGTCCCGAAGCCGCCCAGGCCAAGCTTGAGCCTGACCCCGGCCGACTTGTACTTCTCCTCCTCGATTAGCTGCTTGAGGACGGAGACCTTCTCGACTTCCTCAAGGGAGTACTGGCGGCGCCGGCTGTCGGTCCTGACCGGCTTGAGGTAATCGGAGAACTCCTTCTCCCAATATCTGAGCGTTGTCTTCTTGACTCCGGTCATCTGGGAGACTTGGTCGATATTGAGGCCAATTTTGTCTATCAGGTCAATCTGCGCCATACTGGTCCCTCCAAGATTGAGGCTGTGCGCGCAAATCAGGGGCCAGCGCTCCTTGGTCAGGTCGGCCACCGGGCGTCTTCGGCGCCGCCGTGGCCTCGTCTGGCTGGCTAGGGAGAACGAAATGCGAGCTTGGGAAACATGGACGACGTCATCTGATGCCAAAACCCGGGCCGGCGGTCGGGGACCATGTGTGTGGCGCCAGTCCCCTCATGACGGGCCGCGCGGGCTTTGTTATACTAATCGACATCCGCCGAAAAAAGTTAAATGGTTTTTTAGTCTTGGGCCTGTTTTTTTTTAAAAGGCTTTGAGATAGAGTTTAGGTCCAAAGAACAGCAACTGCCAGCCACCTTAACGCAACCGCCGTCAGAGTTGGTGAAAATTGCCTCGACAGGGCCAAAAATATTTTTTCCGGCCAGTCCTAGACGAATTGTGTGGCCTTTGCCCCATGTGGTCCCGGCAGCCAAGGCTAATTCAGCGTCGTTTTGGCCGACAATAGGGCCGGTGAGACTCCACAGGGGCCAAAATTGGCCCTTTCGCGGTCTTGGGTTCCCGCGTCCTCCCAGATGGTCTAGGCCGGCGCGATGGGAATGCCCCTCAGGCAGACCCGGCTTGGTCCGGAATCGGCCAAAAAACGCCCGAGCGCCCAATCGGGAAAGGCTGTTGGCCAAATCATATCCGTCTTCCCGGCAATCGCCAGGGCCGGCCCAGAGGGCCGGCAAATCTCCCGTTTTGGCCTTCGGACATGGACATGACGCACGGAAGCAAGACGATCGCCTGCCATGGCGACCCCCGTCGGGTGGCCCTCGAGGTCCTTTTGGCGGTGGAGGGGGGCCTGGAGCGCCCAGAGGCGGCCCTGGAGGCCAGGGGGCGCCTACTGGGCGAGCGGGACCGCAGGCTGGCCGCCGCGCTGGTCTACGCATGCCTTAGGCACCGCATGAGGCTGGAGGCCATCGCCTCCTCCAGGCTCGCCAAGGGCCGGGCCCCCAGGAGGCTCATGGGGATCCTGAAGATAGGCCTGGCCCAGCTCCTCTTCTTCCGTGTCCCGGCCTTCGCCGCCGTGAACGAGACCGTGGGCCTGGCCAGGAGAATACAGCCGGCCCTGGCCCCGGTGGCCAACGCCGTCCTTCTCAGGCTGGCCCGCGAGAAGGAGGAGGCGGAACGGGACCGCGGGGTCCCGTTCCCCATCGAGACCTGCCGGGGCGGCGCTTCCAGGGAGGAAAGGCTTTCGGTCCTCTACAGCCATCCCCTGTGGCTGGTAGGGGAGATGGTGGCCCTTCTGGGATTCAGGGGGGCCAGGGCCCTCCTCGTGGCCGGGAACCTGCCCCCGGGCCCGACCCTGAGGGCCAATCCCCTCAAGACCAGCCGGGAGGACCTGGCCGCCATCCTCCCCTGGCCGGTCGTCCCCACCAGGTTCTCGCCTTACGGGCTCGCGACCGCGGGGCCCTTGGGCCGCCCCGACGCCTGGCCTGGCTTCGGGGATGGCCTTTTCGCCATCCAGGACGAGGCCTCCCAGATTCTGCCCCTCCTGGCTGGTGAGCCCAGGCGAGTCCTCGACGGCTGCGCCGGCCAGGGAGGCAAGGGCCTGGCCCTGGCCACGGTCTTCCCCGGGGCCTCCGTCGTGTCCCTGGACGTCTCGTCCAGGAGGCTCTCGCGCATCGCCGCCGAGGCCAGGCGCCTGGGCCTGCCCCGGCCCCCGGAGGTCCTGGAGGGCGATCTGCGGACGGCCTCCATACCAGGGGCGGGATTCGATCTGGTCCTGGTCGATCCGCCCTGCTCCAGCCTGGGCATCGCCAGACGACACCCTGACGTCAAGTGGAACGTCGCCGAGGCCGACCTGGCCAGGATCTCCGCCCTGGAGCTGGAACTCCTCTCAGCCGCCGCCGGCCACGTGGCCAGTGGCGGCCGGCTGGTCTATTCCGTCTGCACCTTCCTGCCCGCCGAGTGCGAGGAGGTGGTGGCCGCCTTCCTTTCTTCCAGGCCGGACTTCCACCCGCTGGGGCCTGAGGTCTTCCCCCCCGTTCTCGTGGGCCTCTTCTCAGCCCCAGGTCAGCTGAGGCTCTGGCCCCACAGGGACGGGACCGATGGCTTCTTCTACGCCGTCCTGGAGAGACGCCCTTAGGCCCCGTTTTTTATTTCCGGTTTTGATTGACGCCGCCCGACATCTGTGGTATAAACCCAAGTTCAGCCTTTTTGGGTCTGTCCGCCCTTGGCGACGAGGGCCAGGGCCTGGCCAACAAAAAGGCGGCCGTCCCCAAAGGGGGCTACGGCAAGCAAGGGGACGAGGAAATGCACAACAAGACTTACATGGCCGACGAGACCAAGGTCGACAAGAAGTGGTTCGTGGTGGACGCCGCCGGCCAGGTGGTCGGACGCCTGGCCTGCGAGCTGGCCAACCGCCTGCGGGGCAAGACCAAGGCCATCTTCACGCCCCACAACGACACCGGTGACTTCATAGTGGTGGTCAACGCCGACAAGGTGGCCTTCACCGGGCGCAAGCTGGACCAGAAGGTCTACACGCGCTACAGTGGCCACATCGGCGGCCTCAAGCAGACCAAGGCCAAGGACCTTTTGGCCAGGAAGCCCAGGGAGGTCCTGATGCACGCCGTGCGGGGCATGCTGCCCAAGAACAGCCTGGGCCGCCGCCAGCTCAAGAAGCTCAAGGTCTACGCCGGCGGCGAGCATCCCCATTCGGCCCAGAAGCCCGAGAGGCTCGAGTTCAAGTCGGCCAAGTAGGCCCGGAGCCCCCGGGCGAACCAGGCAGTTCACCGCCAGGGCGGGCCTGAGGCCCGCCCTGGCGGGCAAGGTTTAGGGACCCTCAATAGGAGACAATCGTAGATGTCCACGAACAAGCATTACGCCACGGGCAAGCGCAAGACGGCCGTGGCCAGGGTCTGGATGACCCAGGGGGCCGGCCAGATCAGGATCAACCAGCGCCCCATCGAGGAGTATTTCAACAGGGACACCCTCAAGATTGTGGCCGAGCAACCCCTGTCCCTGACCAATACCCACGGCCAGTTCGATTTCTACATCCTGGCCGCCGGTGGCGGCGTGACCGGCCAGGCCGGGGCCGTGCGCCATGGCATCGCCAAGGTCCTCCAGACCTACGACCCCAACCACCGGGCCGTCCTCAAGAAGGCCGGCCTCCTGACCCGCGACGCCAGGGAGAAGGAGCGCAAGAAGTACGGCCAGAAAGGTGCCCGCGCCCGCTACCAGTACTCCAAGCGCTGACAAAGGCCTCGCGCCGGGCGGCCTCCCCGCCGCTCACGGGAATGGGGCCCCACCAGGCCCCGCCACGAAGGCTTTCACGCCCCCATCGGCCGGTGCCCCCAGCCAGTGGGGGCTTTGCTTTTTGGCCGCCCCAAAGATGGCGCGCCACCAGAGGAGGCATCCCATGAGACTAGCCATCGTCGGGGCCAGCGGCTACGCTGGTCTGGAACTTCTGCGGCTCCTTTCCGGGCGGCCCGATGACGAGGTGGTCCTGGTCACCTCCAGGCAGGAGGCCGGGCAGCCCCTGTGCTCGTTCTTCCCGGCCCTCTCGTCCATGGCCAACTACGACGATCTGGTCCTCGAGGAGCCCAGGGATCTGGGCGGCCGGGCCGACGTCTTCTTCCTGGCCACCGGGCACGGCGTGGCCATGGGTCTCGCGTCGGGGCTTTTGGCCTCCGGGGCCAAGGTCATCGACCTCTCGGCCGATTTCAGGCTCAAGGACCCCGCGGTCTTCGCCAGGTGGTACGCCCCCCACCAGGCCCCGGAACTCCTCCCCCTGGCCGTCTACGGCCTCCCCGAGATCCATGGACCAGAGATCGCCAGGGCCTCCCTGGTGGCCAACCCTGGCTGCTATCCCACCAGCGTCATCCTGGCCCTGGCCCCGGTCCTCGGGGCCGGGCTGGCCGATCTTTCCCGTCCCCTGGTGGCCGACTCCAAGAGCGGGGTGACCGGGGCCGGGCGGGGGGCCCTCATCTCCAACTCCTTCTGCGAGGTCCAGGACAACTTTAAGACCTACAAGACCGTGGGGCACAGGCATACCCCGGAGATGATCCAGGAGCTCTCGCTCCTGGCCGGCCAAGACGTGCGGCTGGCCTTCACCCCCCACCTTCTGCCAATAAACAGGGGCATCCTGTCGACGATCTACCTGGCGCTCAAGCCCGGGGCCGGCCTGGCCGCCCTGAGGGAGCTCTATCTCGACTTCTACAAGGACTCCCGCTTCGTCAGGACCAGGCCCCTGGGGCACGATCCCCAGACTGCCGACGTCAGGGGGACAAACTTCTGCGACCTGGGCCTCTTCCACGACCCCGAGAGCGGCCTTTTCAAGATAGTCTCAGTCATCGACAACCTCTGCCGGGGCGCCGCCGGCCAGGCCGTGGCCAACCTGAACCTCATGACCGGCAGGCCAGAGTGCCTGGGCCTGGGATTGCCGGCCCTGAGGCCCTGACCCGCCATCCCGCCCAACGGCCGGCGCGGCCGGCCCCTAGTACCTTGTTTTTCTTGATTTGACTGGTTGTAGATGCCTCGGATTAATCTGACCAGGCCAACGTCGATACTGAGGAAATTGAGCCGTTTTTATCCGACATTCCAAGAAAAACAAGGTACTAGGCCGCCTTGCGGCAAGGCTGGAGGAGTTCATGCCAGGAGGTGATTCCAGTCGGTCATCCGCATAGCGGGCATATAGTCTTCCTTAGGAGGCCTTGGCCGAAACAACCATTCTCGGTCGGAAATGATTGCCGATTTTGACGTGCATGTGGGATAATTGGTGGCGGGTTTACGGAACCAGGGGCCGTTATCCCCCCGAGCCATGTCGGTTTCCGCCTGACGGCTGCGGAAAAAGGACTTGACCATGAAGGAACTGCCTGTATCGGACTCGTCTTTCGCGGACATCATTTCCCAAGATCTTCTCTACGCCGACAAGACTGCCTACATTTACGAGATGATAAAGCCATCCACCAGATGTTGTTTCCTTTCCAGGCCCAGGCGTTTCGGAAAGACCCTTCTGCTGGACACCATTGAGAATTTGTTCTTGGGAAATCGTGAACTTTTCAGGGGACTGTGGATTGATTCAAAGGAGGCCAATTATGATTTCAAGAAGCACCCGGTGGTCCTTCTCTCGATGGCCTACAGCGAAATGGGCTCTCCGGACGAGCTCAAGAAAAGGATAAAGAATAATCTGCTGTCAATAGCCGGCAAGGAGGAAGTTAGAATAACCGAAGACTCGTATGGCGAGATCCTTGAGCAGCTTGTCGAAGGTCTTTCAGAGAAACACGGGTCCAAGGCGGTCGTCCTCGTGGACGAGTATGACACCCCCGTGACCGCACTAATTGAGGATCAAGCCTTGGCCCAGGCCAACAGCGCGGTGCTGCGCAGTTTTTACGCTTCACTCAAAAAAAGCATCAGGCACATCCGCTTCGCCCTGGTCACCGGCATCACCAGGTTCGCCCTGACCGCCATGGATTCAGGGCCGAATAATTTCTATGACCTCTCCCTGGATCCGCAATTCGGCGGTGTCTGCGGTTTCACTATCTCGGAATTCGACAATTACTTTGGGGATAGAATGGAGGGGACACTAAAAGCGTTGATAGAAAAGGGCCAGATGGGGCCAGGTACCCATGTGTTTGATTTGAGGGAAAGAATCATGGCCTGGTACGATGGCTACAACTGGCTCGGCCCGGAGCGCGTCCTGAACCCCTACTCCATCCTGAATTTCTTCAAAGCCATGAAATTCGGCCCCTACTGGCCAAGGACGGGCAAGCCTGGCCACCTTTCCGCCCTTATCCAGGAAAAACCGCTGGACTTTGTCCAGCCCAGGCTGGACGGCTACGCCGACGGCGAGCTGACGAAAGCCGAGATCGGGACGCTGGAGGCCGCCCCGGTCCTCTTCAACTCCGGCTATCTGACCATCGACGAGAGCCGATGGGTGGAGGAGGGCGAAGGCGACGACCTGGGCCAGCACGAGCTGTATTCCCTAAGGCTCCCGAACAAGGAGGTCAGGGGATCATACAGGACAGATTGCCTTGACGCCATCTTCAGACGTTCCCCGGCATATCTGAAAGGCCTTGGCCCCCGGTTCCTTGACGCCGTGTCTGGCCGGGACTCCATGGCGTTCGCCAGGCTTTTTGGCGACATCCTGGC
>JAISEK010000029.1 GCA_031264145.1 Deltaproteobacteria bacterium | reverse complement strand
GGTTTTGCCGTTTACGGAGGAGCCGCTTCAGCGGACTATCCCGGCAGCATTGGCTCAGCCACTGGCAACATGGTCAACATAAGCGGCGGGGAGGTCAATGGGGACGTTTTTGGCGGGGGAGGCTGGAGCAAAAGCCTCACGACGGCTGGCGTGGCCACGGGCAACTTCGTGGACATCAGCGGAGGCATGATAACCGGAAACGTCTACGGCGGCGAGGGTTACAATTACGAGGCCTCGGGGGAGGCGACCGCCACGTGGAACACGGTGACCATAAGCGGGTCACCAGTCTTTGGCGCAGGCACGGAATTATATGGCGGGATAGCCTGGGGCCAGGGGGACGACTTTACCGGCAACACGCTCAACGTGAGGACGTCCGGGTTGACCGTCCATGGGCTTTACAATTTCGAGCGGCTGAACTTCTTCCTCCCCCAAGGGCTCTCGGGCGGGGCCACGGTGTTGACCGTCACGGACGTGGCCGCCATCTCAGGCTCGGCTGTCGAGGTGGAGGTGGCGGGTTCGGCCTCGCCCCTGGCCTTGGGCGATGAGGTCATATTGATAGACGCCGGGACCTTGAGCGGGAGCCCGGCCAACTGGCAGACAAGCGGCCTTGGCTCCCAGGGAGTGTCCCTTTTGTACGAATTCGATCTTTTGGTCGATGGGAACCGGCTGAAGGCGGTCGTGGCCAAGACGGCCATAAACGAGCGCGCGAGGGCCCTGTCGGAAGGCCTGGTGGCCGGTCTGGGTCTCCTGTCGCTAGGGGCCGACCTGATCGAGGGGCAGGGCCTGGACGGCGCTTGGCGGGCCGGTGTCAGGGGAGCGGCCCTCAATGGCGCCGGGTGGCTGCCTTTTTGGGCGTTCTCGGCCAGCCAGTCGCGCCTTGAGTCGGGGTCGCATGTGGACATTGGCGGCTTCTCTGTCCTGGCGGGAGTGGCAAAGCGCTTCGAGGTCGGCGGCGGTGCCCTTACGGCCGGGCCTTTCCTTGAGTACGGCCGGGGCTCTTACGACACGTACAACTCCTTCGCCTCCTCGCTGCCCGTCCACGGGGACGGACAGGCGAGCCACTCCGGGGGCGGCCTCCTGGCCAGGCTGGACCTGCCTGGCGGTCCGAACATTTTGCATTTCGAGCTCTCTGCCAGGGCTGGGCGCCTGCGCAACGAGTTTGGCAGCCAAGACCTTAGGAGTCTCGCGGGAGTGGCCGCGGCTTACGGCTATTCCGCGCCCTACTACGGGCTCCACGCTGGGGCCGGATACCTGCTGGGCCTGGGCGAGGCGACCTCGCTGGACATGTACGCCAGATATCTCTGGACCAGGCAGAAGGGAAGCGAGACAGCCCTGTCCACTGGCGAGAGGGCGAGGTTCGATGACGCCGACTCCAGCCGGCTGAGACTCGGGGCCCGCGTGACCGCGAGCTTAGGGGAAAAGGCCAGCGTGCATGCCGGGGCAGCCTGGGAGCATGAGTTTGACGGCCTGGCCCGGGCCTCCCTAGGCGGCCGGGAAGTGGAGCCGCCCTCCATCAAGGGCGATGCGGGCATAGGCGAGCTGGGGCTGACGATGATGCCGGCTGGAGGGTTTTCCGTTGACCTGAACCTCAAGGGCTTTGTCGGGAAACGCAAGGGAGGTACCGCCAGTCTCTTTTTCAGGCTCGAGTTCTGAGCGCCGAGGAGGGCGTCCAGGCCTCCGGTCTGGACGCCCGTCGCTAAAAAAAGCCGGGGAATCCTCCGGCTTTTTGCCTATCCGGTCTGACCTGCCCCGTACGGGGCCGGCCAAGGTTTCTGGCGAGCGGCCCTGGTGGCTTGTTTTTCTTGGTTTGACGGGTGTGTATGCCTTGCGCCCGGCCTCCCTCCTCTCGGCCAGTCCCGAGTTCTTCGGCATCGCATGTCCGTGCGGGGACATGGGACATGCGCCCCGGCCCGGCCTGGGTGGGACCAGCTCCCGAAGGCCAGCCGGGTCCGCCGCCAATACCACGCCGCCGACCGCAGGGCCTCCTGGGGGGCCCATCCAGGTCATGGGCTTCAACGCCGGGAAGGTCTGCCTCCCGTCCAGCGGCGACCTTGTCGAGGCCCTGGCCGGCATCTGGGGCCAGGCCAGGGACTTCGCCGGCCATATGTCCGGGGCCGTCCTCGTCTGCCTGGACGCGCCGCTGGGGCAGGACTGGAAGGACTTAGCCCGCCTGCGCGAAGGCCCGGGCCAAGCCAGGGGCGGCTACGGCTGGAAGCCGGCCCTGGGCCTTCGGGAGGAACCTGTGGCCTGGGTCGGGGCGGGCAATGCCCTGCTGGCGGTGTCGGACGGGCTGGCCGTCCTCCTCCTGGGCCGCCTGTCCACGTCCACGTGGCCCTGACAGCCACCTGGCCGCCGCCGCGTGGGACAGGATGGACAGCCTGGGCAAGGCCTACGGTTTCCAGGCCAAGGGGCCCGGCGGCGCGGGCTTCGGGGCCACGGCGCCTGATGGCGGGGGTGGCGCTTGGCCGGACGGAAGGGGCCTGCCCGGCGGCGGGAGCCCGCTCCGCGCGTGGGGGCGATGGGAGCCCGGGGTGTTCGGGGGCTGGTCCAGGCAGTCGATCTTTCTGGCGGCCAGGGCCAGTCAGGGGGGCAAGCTTTCTCACCATGCCTCCACTGGACGGGAAATCCCGCGCCTTGGGTCGGAGGGGATAGCCGGCCGGGCCCTGTCGTTAATTTGGCCCCATTCTTGCGTTTGGTCTGGGAAGATGGACTTTTTGGCCCTGGGCGGCCGGGCCTGGCCGCGGCCCCGGGACCTGGAACCAGAGGCCAGTGGACCCAGCGGGAGGTGTTTTGCCAGCGCCCACGGCGGCTTGGGCGAAGTTGGCTACAGGATTGTCCGCTTTCCCTAGAGTGACCGTCAAAGAAGCTTGAAAAAAAATGCCCGTTTTCGTTAAAGTATGGTTGGCGGCCAGCCGATAAATGAATTAAGCGGGGGGACGGGAAGTGGCCGATAGGGTCGGACATATTGGCCAGCTCGTTAGGACCATGGCCGGCCAGCTCAGGGACGCCTTCCAGGGCGCCCTTGGCCTCGCGGCCCACGACCTGCCCCCGGCCATGTCCCACAGGTCCCTGGTGGTGGACAAGGTCGGCCGCAACGCGGTCGCCGAGCTGGTCAACCAGGCCAGGAACCATCCCCAGAGGGGCGACTTGGGATCGGCCAACCCGGCCTTCGTGGCCCTGGCCGCCCTGGCCGGGAACTACGGCCTCCCTGGCCTGGCCCTGGGCCTCAGGCAAGAGACCGGGGAAATAGCCTTCCTGGACCTGGGCCTTTCCCAGGAGGAGGCGGCCTTAAGGGGCGGGGCCTACCTGGAGCGGGCCCGCGGCAGGATGCTCTGGCGCCAGCTGAAGAAGCTGGTGGCCATCGAGGTGGACCGCAACATGCTGGGTCCGCGCAAGAGGCCAAGATCGCCGGAGGAGTTTCCCGACGAGCCTGGGCCGTAGCAGGGACCCGCGGCGGATCGATTGCGGATTCTGCGCCCCTCCGGGATAGCGCGAGGGGCGAAAGCGATATAATCAAAGTCCTTGGCCCGCCAAGGCGCCTTGGGTGGACAAGCCATGAAGATAGACACCAATTCCCAGCCGTTGAAGATAAAGAAGCCCGAGTTCCAGAGCCCGGCCGAGAAGTCGCCGGGGGCCGAGGCCGCCGCGGAGACCCAGGTGGCCACCGGGGACAAGGTCAACATCTCCGAGCGCTCCAGGCTCATAGCCAAGGCCAGGGAACTGGCCTCCCTGGCCCCCGACGTCCGGGCCGAGAAGGTGGCCGACCTGACGGCCAGGATCGCCTCCGGCACCTACAAGGTCAGCTCCGGCGAGGTGGCCGACTCCATAATCCGCAAGAGCTTCGACGGCATCTTCTAGGACGCCTCCCGGGGGACCCGGCCCGGGCCCCCCGGCGGCCATTGCCCGATAGGCGAATACGGCCGGTCTGGCCGGACCCAAGGTTTTGGGGCCGGGCCATCGCCTCCGGCCCCAACCCGCAGGCCCTCCCTCGGAGGGCCTTGAGTTTCTAGGTTTAGGCTAACGCGCATGTCCAAGGGACCCAAGAAAACCCCCGCCGCCAGTCTTTTCGACCGCCTGGAATGCTTCGGCACCTACGAGCCTGGCGACCAGGTCTGCCGCCGCGGCTGCGCCCTGGCGATAAGCTGCGCCTTGGCCCAAGGCGAGATCCTGGACGGACAGGTCCTCGACGCCGATCCCCGCCCCAGGCCGGTCCCCGGCCCCCACTGCCCCAAATAGCCCCATCCATGGTAAAATAAGTTCCCAGGGGCCGGTCCCCGGCCGCCCGGGTGCCTCGTCCGGCCAAGTCGGTTTGGCGTTGGGCTTCCATGGCCATTTTAAATCTGGCCAATGGATGCACGCGTATAGGAAAAAGAGGCTTATGTTTTGGCCACCCAGACAAGGGCTTGCCTTTTGGGGACAAATTGGGTTAAATTCCACCATGATGGTTCGAGCTTCCCACACGCCGCCGGCCCCCAGGGTCCTGGCCCTCCTGGTCCTGGCGCTGGCCCTGGGTCTCTCCTGGGGCTGCTCCTGGTTCGGGGGAGGCGTGTCCAGCGATGACTTCGATGCCCTTGGCGGCCGGGTCGACAGGCTGGAGCAGGCGGTCTTCCGCGGCCCCCCAGGGGCGGCGGCCCAGACCGGCCCGGTCCCGGGCGGCGCCCAGTACCCGCCCGGGGGGGCCATCGCGCCCCTGGATCCGGCCTTCGCCGCCGCCTTCGGCCCCGGGACTGGCCAGAAGGATCCCTCATCCGGGCCCAAGCCCTCGGCCTCCGAGAGGAGCCGGTACGACAGGGCCCGTTCCCTTCTCAAGGGGAAAAGGTACTCCCAGGCGGCCGTGGCCTTCAGCGAGATGCTGCGGGACTTCCCCGGCGGGGCCCTGGCCCCCAACGCCCGCTACTGGCTCGGGGAGTGCCGCTACGCCGTCGGCGACTACTCGGGAGCCTTCCTGGAGTTCCGTCAGGGCTTCGGGGACTACCCCGGGTCCAACAAGGCCCCTGACTTCCTGCTGAAGATGTCCTACTGCCAGAGCCTTCTGGGCGACGGGCCAGGGGCCATGGAGACCCTGAGGCGGCTCCTGGCCTCCTTCCCCGACTCCGACCCGGCCAGGCTGGTCAAGAGCGGCCGCGGCCGCTTCGCCGGCATCTAGGTCCCCTGGATCGGGGGAAGGGGCGTCCAGCCATTCATTCCCGTTCCGGCCCCCTCCTGGGGCCGGTCGGCGTTTTTGGAACCGGCAGGGCCGGTCTTGCGGGCCCTTGGGGCCCAAAACATGGTCTCAGTCGATTTGGGGCTTTTTCTTATGGCTTCGTTGTTGTCGAAAGGCAAAGAGAGTAAGGGGAAAATGCTGGATGGGCCGGCGGCCCGAGACCTTGGGGCCGGGGAGCTGGCCCCCTCCGACCGGCGGCCCGGCGTCCTGGGCGAGGGCCAGCTCAAGGGGCGGCTCCCAGGGGCCTGGCGCCATCCCCAGGCCTGGGTGCCCAGGGAATGGGCTTTTTTTATCGCCCTTCTGCCTTTCTTCTTCTGGCCCATGGTGGCCGTGGCCCTGACCCTGGAGGTCTACAACCAGGAGATGGCCGGGACGCCCCTCGAGGACCTCAAGAATTACCAGCCCCCGACCGTTTCCTTCATCTTCGCCGCCGATCGGACCCTGATGGCCGAGATTTACAACGAGCACCGCCTGGTGACCCCCCTGGACCGCATCCCCAGGGTGGTCGTGGAGGCCTTCCTGGCCGCCGAGGACAGCGCCTTCTACCAGCACCAGGGGGTGGACCTCCTGGGGGTCGGCCGGGCCGTCCTGGCCAACTTCAGGGCCGGCCACACGGTCCAGGGGGCCTCGACCATAACCCAGCAGATGATCCGCTCCTTCCTCTTGACCAACGAGAAGACCTACGACCGCAAGCTCAAGGAGATGATCCTGGCCTGGCGGGCCGAGCGCATACTCACCAAGGACGACATCCTGTTCCTGTACCTGAACCGCATCTACCTGGGCCGGGGGGCCTACGGGGTGGAGTCGGCGGCCAGGATGTACTTCGGCAAGACCATCCAGGACGTCAGCCTGGGCGAGGCGGCCCTCCTGGCCGGCCTGGCCCAGGCCCCCGGGAGGCTCCAGGCCCACCTGGGGACGGCCAGGAGCCGGGAGCGCCAGCTCTACGTCCTGAGGCGCATGGTCGAGGTCGGCTACGTCTCCCAGCGCCAGGCCACGGCGGCCATCAACGCCCCCCTGAGGTTCCTGGACCGCCGGCCCAACATCTTCCGCCAGGTGGCCCCGCAGTTCGCCGAGGTGGTCCGCATCCAGATGAGCGAGTATCTGGGGGCCGACAAGGTCCTCAACGACGGCCTGAGGGTCTACACTACGCTGGACCTGAAGGCCCAGGCCCAGGCCCAGGGGGCCGTGAGGGATGGCCTGGACGCGCTGGCCCGGCGGCAGCGGATGTCGCCGAAGGTCAGATCCCTCGGCCCGGACCAGGTGGCTGAGTACCTCGCCAGGGCCAGGGCCAGCCTGGAAAGCCGCCCCCTGATGCTCTTCCAAGAGCCGGCGGGGCTGGTGATCGAGGTCGCGTCGTCCGGGGACAGGCCAGGGCTGAGGCTGAGCTTCGGGGCCGACGAGGGCTTCATGCCGGCCGAGTCCCTGGCCTGGCTGGTGGGCAAGCGGGGCCTTGGGAACGTCTTCGCCCAGGGCGATCTGGTCATGGGCCGGATCATGGGCCGCGACCAGGAGACGGGCCTCCTGGAGCTGGTGCCAGCGCCGCCACCGGAGATCCAGGCCGCCCTGGTCCTGATGGAGAACAGGACCGGCCGGGTCCTGGCCATGGTCGGGGGCCGGGACTTTGGGCTCGAGGGCATAGGCAACAGCGACTTCAACCGGGCCATCCTGGCCCAGAGGCAGCCCGGGAGCTCCTTCAAGCCCTTCGTCTACACGGCGGCCCTGGACAACGGCTACACCGAGGCCTCGGTGGTCTACGACGTGCCCGTGAGCTACCCGGACGGCCCGGGCCGGATCTGGCGGCCGCGGAACTCCGGCGGCGGCCACTCCGGGGCCATGACCCTGCTGGACGCCATCAGGCGGTCGGTCAACGTGGTCTCGGTCAAGCTCACCGAGGCCATCGGGCCCCAGACCGTGGTCGATTACGCCAAGAGGATGGGCATCACCACCGACCTGAGCCCCAACCTGTCCCTGGCCCTGGGCGCCTTCGAGGTGACCCTCCTGGACATGACCAAGGCCTACACCACCTTCCCCAACCTGGGCTCCTGGGCCTGGCCGACCTTCGTCGATCGGGTGGAGGACCGCTTCGGCCGGACCATCGTGGACTTCGAGCCCTACTTCACCGAGGCCATTTCCCCCCAGACGGCCTACATAATGGTCGACATGTTGAGCACCGTGGCCAGGAGCGGGACGGGGGCCAGGGTCGGCGCGGCCCTGGGCGAGATCCCGGTGGCCGGGAAGACCGGGACCACCAATTCCCAGGCCGATGCCCTCTTCATAGGCTTCACGCCGGACTTCACCTGTGGGGTCTGGGTCGGCCGGGAGACCAGGGTAAGCCTGGGCCCGGGCGAGCAGGGGGCCAGGACGGCCGCCCCCATCTTCAGCTCCTTCATGAAGCAGTTCCTGGACGGCAAGGAGATCGGCGTCTTTTCCGTGCCCCAGGGCGTGATCAGGCAAAAGCTCCTGGCCGGCGATGACGATGAGCTGGGCAAGGGTTCCAGCTTCGTCTTCAAGGTCGGCGAGGTCGGCCGTGGCCGGGTCGACACCAACCTGGGCGACAACTACGTGCCCCGGGAAGGTCCCTACGACGCCACGGCCCAGAGCCAGGAGGAGATGGATCGCCGGCTCATGGACTACCTCTCCGGCTACGGCGGCATCTGAGACATGGATCCCCTCCAGCCCGCCGGGCCCGGGCCGCGGGGGACGCTCCTCTTGGCCACCTCCAACGAGGGCAAGGCCCGCGAGTTCCTGCCCCTCCTGGGGCCCATCCTGGATGGCTTGGGCCTGGGTCTGGCGACCCTGGCCACTCTGGGGGACGGGGGCCGGGCCTTCCCCGTCCCCGAGGAGGACGGCCAGACGTTTGCCGAGAACGCGGCCATAAAGGCCCGGCACTACTGCGGGCTGACCGGCCTGCCGACCCTGGCCGACGACTCGGGCCTCTGCCTGGAGGCCCTGGGGGGCGGTCCTGGCGTCCTCTCGGCCCGCTTCGGGGGCCCGGGCCTCAGCGACGGCCAGAGGGCCGCCATGCTCCTGGACAATCTTGAGGCGGCCATCGTCGCCAGCGGGAAACCAGGCCGGCTGGGCAGGGGGGCCTTCTTTGAGACCGCCCTGGTCCTGGCCCTGGGCGGCTCCCGGAAGACGCTCTCCTGGACGGGCCGGCTCCACGGGCGCATGGCCTCCTCCCCGATCGGCTCCCATGGCTTCGGCTACGACCCCATCTTCGTGCCCCGGGGCGGCCGGCGGACGTTGGCCCAGATGGCTCCTGAGGCCAAGAACGCCATCTCCCACCGGTCGCTGGCCCTCAGGGCCATGGCCAGCGACATCGGGAGGATACGCGCCTTTTTGGGGTAGCCGTTTTTCCCGGCCCGAGGGCCTCGGCCCCAAAAGGGCCCCGCTCTTCACGCACATAAGCGGGGGCCCCGTATGGGCAGGTTTACCAGGAAATGGCTTTCTGCCCCCCAGACCCAGGAAACCGTGATTTTTTCTTTTTTTTACTGGAAACCATTCTTGCCACTGCTTTTCGCCGGGCGCCCTCGCTTTCTCCTGGGTTGCTGTCGTGATTTGTAGGTCGGGGCACAATTCTCCGGCTTCGCGAAGCCAAAGACCTCACAGATATCAGCCTGTGCTCGCACGAACGGAGTCATCACCTTGGCCCGGCTCGTATGCCCTATGCAACGGATTGGTCTCGTCTCGTCGGCCATTTCCAGAGATGATGAAAAGATGTCGCGAAATCTGGCGCTCTTCCAGACATGTCGGATGTGCGAGCTTAAGATCGTGGCCTCGAACAGGATAAAGGGTCTTCCGGTCTTCCCTTCCTTCGACCAGTTCCGCTGCCTGCCGGAAACCATCCAATCCTTCATATGCCAAAGACACTTCTCCTGCTCGTCGCGAAGGCGATAATTCCGGTAGGTTTCCATCGCGCCATAATCCACCCCGTGGCTCATTATGGAAAAATAACCGGAGACCTTTTTCTTTCCTTGGGCGTGAATGGCTTGATCGCCATCGTGGCGGGATCTCGGACGACATTGAGGTAATCGAGCCGAGTTCATCCAAAATTATGTTATTTTTCATCAACTCCTCCAAGGCCGCCCTTTGCAGCGTCAAGGCGATGTCCAATTCAATCAATTCCCTGGCTTTGCGGACAGGATCGAAATACGGGTTCAGCCTCAATTGGATTGGCCGTCTTCACTGCCGCGCGTTTGCCCTCGACGGCATATCCGACATCATTCTGCTTATGGTGGAGCTTGGCGTCAGGATCGACATCCATGCCTCCGAGGCGTCGCCAAAGTCGCCGAGCCCATCGGATCATACCCGTGACCTCCTTTTGGCTCGTCTTGACGCACATGATCATGCGTTGGCCGCGCAGGATGTACTTTTCCAGGTCACGAAGCGTGTCATGGCCCCGGGTCGGTGACGAAAAGCAGATTCTTGGAGCCGGCATGGTCAAGGTCCGTGGGTATAACGTCAAGGCTTCGGGAACCCGGCATGTTGCCTCGAAAAGCTCCGCGGTAGATGGCATATGGCTGGTAAGGGAGTACACCACGACCTCCGTGGTCTGTTCCAGCGGCAGACGCTCCTTGTCATGCCCCCAGCGCACATCCGCGATGCTTTTCCCCATATGCGGACCGGCTCGTGGAGACGATTGCGCAAAGCTCGTCCATCCCTGGCCTGGGAGCGCGAAGCCTGAACAGCTCCATGCGATGTAGTTCGGTGATGGCCGTGGGCGTCAATTCTCTTGATGAGGGAGTTTTGACGGTCCTTTGCCATCTGGCGACTCTGTCGTAGGGGTGGGTGGTCAAATAAGGAAACATCGCGAGAGTAGGTATGTCGTCGACGAGTTCACGGTCGCCGCTGAAAACGTCGTTCAAATCCTGACGGATTCCGGTCTCCATGGCGACCTGCTCCAGGAGCCATATTTCGCCATGCAAACGATTTCCACCTGTGCAAATAAAAACAACTAATACCTTGTCTTTCTCTATTTGACGTATGTAGATAGCTCGAATTAATCTAACCAGACAAACATCAATATTTATTAAATTGAGCTGACTTTATCTACTATTTCAAGAAAAATAATGAATAAATATATAAAATAAACGACTTGATAATAGATCGGGTAATTTTTTTAAAAAGACAATTGGCTTCTGCCCGGCCAACGGCTTTGGGTGGCGAGGGAAAGTATCACCAAAATTCTACGAATCGCTTGCGTGGCAAGCGATTCCTGATATTTTGGCCCAAAATATATCTCTCCCGGGTCCCGCCTTTTGGTCCCTGGTGCGTCCGGCTGGCGCTGGCCCGGGAGTCTCCCTGGGCCAAGGAGGCCAGCCTTCCATCCGGACATGGCTGCGGCCATGGCGGCGCATGGGGCATCGCGTCCTGCCAGTGGCGGCCCTCCTTCCCCGGCCAGGGGCCCCGGCTGGAAAGGGGAAGCCCGGCCGGACCGACATGCGTCGGCCCGGCCGGGCTTCCCGCGAATGGGGGCCCCAGGGGGCGGCCCCGTCAGATGGTGTCGTGGACCCCGGCCTCGGCCAGGGTGCGCATCTCGTTGTAGTGGGTGCAGGCGCACTGGATGACGAACATGGCCACGGCCGCCCCGCTGCCCTCGCCCAGCCACATGTCCAGGTCGAGGAGGGGCCTGAGGCCCAGGTGCCCCAGGATGGCCTGGTGGGCCTTTTCCTTGGAGCGGTGGCCGGCGACCAGGAAACTGGCCATGCCAGGCGAGAGCCGATCGGCCAGCAGGGCGGCGGCCGCCCCGATGAAGCCGTCTATGACCACGCCGGCCCTGCGGATGGCCCCGCCAAGGTACACGCCGGCCATGGCCCCGATCTCTAGGCCCCCCACCTTGGACAGGACGTCCAGGGGGTCGTTAGGGTCGGGCCTGTTGATCTCCAGGGCCTTCCTGATGACCTGGGCCTTGTGGGCCACCCTCTCCGGGGACAGCCCCGAGCCGGGGCCGGTGGCCTCCTCCGGGGACATCCCGGCCATGACGCAGGCGATGGCCGAGGAGGGCGTGGTGTTGCCGATGCCCATCTCCCCGGCGGTCACCAGGTCGATCTCCGGCTGGGCCAGGACCAGCTCCAGGCCCGCCAGCACGCTTCTGGCCGCCTCCTCGCGGGTCATGGCCGGGCCCTTGGCCATGTTCCTGGTGCCCTTGGCGATCTTGGCGTCGATGCGGGCCGGGTGGGGCTGGAGGTCGCCCTTGATGCCCACGTCCAGGAGGATGACCTTGGCCCCGACGGTCCGGCCCAGGGTGGTTATGGCCCCGCCCCCCTGCTGGAAGTTGGCGATCTGCTGGAGGGTGACTTCCGAGGGGTAGGGGCTGACCCCCTCCTCGACCACGCCGTGGTCCCCGGCGCAGACCACTATGAGCTTGTTCTGGTGCCGGGGCGTCATGGTGTTCTGGACGGAGGCCAGCTGGATGGCCAGATCCTCCAGGCGGCCCAGGGAGCCCCTGGGCTTGGCCAGATCAAGCTCCCTCTGGGTGGCTATGGCCTTGATGGCCTGGTTGGGGGCGGTGATCTGGGTCAGGTGCTGCCTGAGCCGTTCCTCTGGATCGCGTGTCATATCCGGTCTTCCCGTGGATGGTGGTTCTCAGAGGCCCTTGTCGGCCATGAGGGCGGCCAGGTCGCTGACCCGGCAGGAATAGCCCCACTCGTTGTCGTACCAGGCGATGACCTTGGCCAGGTTGCCGTCCAGGACCTGGCAGAAGGGGCCGTCGACGATGGAGGACAAGGGGCAGCCCTTGTAGTCCATGGAGACCAGGCCTTCCTCGTCGTACCCCAGGATGCCCTTGAGGGTGCCCTCGGCGGCCTCCTTGAGGGCCTTCCTGAGATCCTCGGTGTTGGTCCTCTTGTTCAGGATGGCCGTGAAGTCGACCACGCTGACGGTGGGGGTGGGCACCCTCAGGGAGAGCCCGTCGAACTTGCCGGCCATCTCGGGGATGACCAGGGCCAGGGCCTTGGCCGCGCCGGTGGTGGTGGGGATGATGTTGAGGGCGGCGGCCCTGGCCCGCCTGAGGTCCTTGTGGGGCAGATCCAGGATGCGCTGGTCGTTGGTGTAGCTGTGGATGGTGTTCATCAGGCCCTTCTCGATGCCGAAGGCCTTGTTGATGGCGAAGACGGGCGGGGCCAGGCCGTTGGTGGTGCAGGAGGCGTTGGAGACGACGAAGTGCTTGGCCGGGTCGTACTTGTCCTGGTTGACCCCCAGGACCACGGTCAGATCCTCGCCCTTGGCCGGGGCGCTGATGATGACCTTCTTGGCCCCGCCGCCGTCGATGTGGCTCTTGGCCTTGGCCGCCTCGGTGAAGATGCCGGTGGACTCGATGACCAGCTCGGCCCCGACGCTCTTCCAGGGGATCTCCTTGGGATCCTTCAGGGCGAAGTTCTTGACCTCCTGGCCGTTGATTATGAAGCTCTCGCCCTTGATCTCGACCGTGCCGGGAAAGCGGCCGTAGTTTGAGTCGTACTTCAACAGATGGGCATTGGTTTTGACGTCGAACAGATCGTTAACCGCCACGACTTTCAACTTATCCGAATGGCGTTCGATGATCGCCTTGAGCACCTGGCGGCCGATGCGGCCAAACCCGTTGATGCCGATGTTGATGGTCATAATGGACTCCTTTTTGTAAAATTCTGGAAACCTGTCAATCAAGGACAGTCAGGATTATATGATACACCTGGCGGTTGAGACGATGGGAAAAGGCAAGGGAGAACCCGGCCGGCGATCCCCTGGGCAAGGGGGCTCCGATAGTTGGGCGGGGGCTGCGGCCCTGGTGCCATGATTCTACCCTACCCGTGATGGAAAAAAAAGGCTTGCTTTCCACGAGAAGGCCATGGGAAATCGCCCGTGACTCACGGGGGATGGACGCATGGCAGGCTTGTGGCGTCTAAGGTTAAGCTTTTGTTATTATATATAAAAATTATGTATGGCTTAAAAGCGCGGATCCTTTATGGCCATCCTTGATTTCTGGCATACAAGGGGAAGGGAAGGTTCGTCGGTCATCCCGCCATCCAGTGGCCGCCCCTGGGTTGTCGCACGAAAAGGGGCCTTTACTGTCCATGTCTTGAAGGCCATAAAAATTCAAAATTATTTTTGTGCCTTGTCCCGGCCCGCACGCGGCATGGGACCAGCCCGCCTGGGATTCTAGGGTCCCGGAGATTGATTGCGTCGGGCAAGGCCGGCCCGGCAGGTTCCCGCGCGGCGCCGCATCTGGCGGAGGCGGACATAGCCCCGTTGTTTCTCGCCCGCATCCTCGCCCTGGGCGCCGCCCAAGGCACAGGGGGGCCATATCCTGGCTTCGGTTTTCACGGCAAGCGCCCGGTGCCTGGCGGATGCGCGGCGCCCGAGGGCATTGGCGGCGAGGGGCGGCCCCCTGCTGGCAGACGGGCGTCGGCGGGCCCCTGGCGGGATATCCGCGCGGCGGAAGGGGGGGACCCGTACAGGCTCGCGCTGATCTGCGCCGTCAACCCGGGGCGCCAGCAGCCAGAACCGGAAAAACCCATGACGCAAATGCGGCCCGGGGCTATGACCGCCACGGGCGTCTCCCCCGAGCCGGCCCGTTCTTTCCCCCGACGGCAACAGGGAGCCGGCGGCCATCGCGCCGTCGTCGGCCGGCGCGGGAAGGCGACTCGATCGCCGGCCACGAGAGGCAATCCCCCATGCCCGGGGAAATCGAGGCAAGCGGACCGCGCCGGAGGGCGAAGGGAACTATCCGCAATTATCCCGCCAGTTTCAATCTTTCCCACAGGAATCTGCAAGAAAAATCTATGCACCCTTTTGAAGGTAAAATCTTGCCTTTGGCTAAAAATTTGCTAAAATATGACGAAATTGTTCCTCGGCCCACCGGCGGGCCCCGCCCCCGGCCGGGCATGCCCGACCGGCCCAGAAAGGGAAACGACGATGACGGACACCAACAGGTTCAGGCAGCACCAGAGGTTCTGCGCCAAGGACCCCTATCCGGTTGACGAGCTGGGGCCCAAGGAGTCCTGGAGGATGTTCTCCATAATGAGCGAGTTCGTCCGGGCCTTCACCATGATGAGCGAGGCCGGGCCCTGCGTCTCCATTTTCGGCTCGGCCAGGACCAGGCCCGGGGACGCGGTCTACGCCCAGGCCGAGGCGACGTCCAGGCTCCTGGCCGAGGCCGGCTTCGGGGTGGTCTCCGGGGGAGGCGGGGGCATCATGGAGGCGGCCAACAAGGGGGCCTCCGAGGCCGGCGGGCTGTCCATCGGCCTCAACATCGAGCTCCCCCACGAGCAGGCCCCCAACCCCTTCGCCAACGTCGAGATGAGCTTCCACTACTTCTTCATCCGCAAGGTGGTCTTCGTCAAGTACAGCCAGGCCTACGTCGTCTTCCCCGGCGGCTTCGGGACCATGGACGAGCTCTTCGAGTCCCTGACCCTCATCCAGACCAGGCGCATACGCCCGTTCCCGACCTTCCTGATGGGCCGGGATTACTGGCGCGGCCTGGTCGGCTGGCTCGAGGACACCATGCTGGCGCGGGGCAACATCTCCCCCGAGGATCTGGACTTCTTCACCCTGGTCGACGAGCCCGAGGAAGTGGTCAGGATGGTCAGGAAGACCCTGATTCTTTGAGCCCCTTCCCCGGACGCGGTCCAGGGCCGGCTGTCGGCCGGCCCGCCATCTGGGGCATGATTCCCCAGGGCCAGCCCCCGGCAGGCCTGTCTTGGAAAAAGAGAATGCAATCACTTTTGGCTTCGCCCGTCACCGGGCCCGGGACATCAGAACGCCGCCTGGCCCTGGGCCTCTGGCTCCTGGCCTTCCTGGCCGCCATCCTGGCCGGCTGCGCCGCCGGGCCCAGGCCGGAGGTCGTGACCGAGGGGCCCGCCGTCCCCGCTGTCCCCATTCCCGCCAAGGCCTCGCCCCTGGGGGGGGTCAGGGAGCCCTGGGCCGCCCTGGCCGGCCAGCTGCGGGCCAGCGGCCTCCCTGAGGCCGGGCTCGTGGCCTTCTTCAACGATCCCGGCCTGTCCTTCACCCCTGTCCCCATGGGCACGAAGCTCCGCGAGCTCTTCGGCATCTTCTTCCGCTCCGATCTGACCAGGGCGGTCCAGGAGAAGCTCTTCCAGCTGGGCTACGACGTCGTGATCGATGGGCGCCTGGGCTCGGGCACCCGCAGTACGGTCAGGCAGTTCCAGTCCGACCACGGGCTACCGGCCACCGGCCATCTGACCGATGACCTGGACAGGAGGCTGTCCCTGGTGCTGGCCAACTCCAAGACCAGGGATCTCTCGGCCTACAAGCCCCCGCCGGCCAGCGCCCCCTCCCGCTCGGCCACCCACACGCAGTTCACCAACCCCACGGCCATAAGGAACATCAGCGCCCACTATCTGGCCGACAGGGCCATCTTTGACCGCATGGAGAAGGCCTTCGGGGTGCCCGGGCCCCTGGTGGCCTCCATAATGTGGATCGAGACCGGCTACGGCGGCTTCTTCGGCAAGGCCAAGGCCGCCCACTCGCTGGCCTCCATGGCCGCCGCGGCCGATTACCGGCTGGTGTCGGGATCCATGGCCGATCTCGACGTCAACGAGGAGACCGGGGCCTTCTTTTCCGAGACGTCCGGCCAGAGGGGGGCCTGGGCGGCCGGGGAACTCAGGGCGCTTCTCGCGTACGCCTGGCAGAACGGCCTGGACCCGGCCTCCTTCCCCGGCTCGGTCTACGGGGCCATAGGCTACGGCCAGTTCATGCCCTCCAACATTGCGAGGTACGCCGTGGACGGGAACAGGGACGGGCGGATCGATCTTTTCGACAAGACGGACGCCATATTCAGCATCGGCCGTTTCCTGCGCGACAACGGGTGGCAGGGCCCCATGGCCGACGAGGAGTCCCGCCGGAAGGTCATCATGCTCTACAATCGGAGCGGGGTCTACGTCAACACGGTCCTGTACGTGGCCGGCCAGATAGCCGGGCAATAGGGGGCCACCGGGCCCCGCGCGCCGCCTTTCCGCTGCCTGGGGCGGGCGGCGCGTTTTTTTATTGAAAAGAAAACCAGGCTGTGGTATTTTCTAGCCGTCAGGTTCGATCACCAGAAAAATGGTGTTCCTAAAGGGAACCTCGTGAGAATCGAGGACGGGCCCGCCGCTGTAACCGGTGACGAAGGCGAGTGGCGCTTGGATGCGCAACCACTGGTCCCCAAGATGGGGCCGGGAAGGTCTCGCCGGAGGATGATCCGGTAAGTCAGAAGACCTGCCTGACGCTGTCCTTCTTCCCCGCGGTACGGGAAGCGGTAGCCTTGGCACTAGGTTATCTTCCCGGGTTGGCTTCAAGAAGGCTGATTCGGGTTTTTTGTTTCCCAGGCCAGGGTCTCCCATCCCGCCCAAGAAGGCTCCCTTGGAGCCAGGGAAGACGGGTTTGCCGACGAGGTGGCCAACCCGGAACTTAATTTTCACGGAGGTGCGCCCTCACTATTTTGCACGCAAGCAGTCCGGCGTAGGGAAGCCCGTCGAAAGCGGGCGCGGACCCGCCGCTGTGGCCGGGGACGAAAACGGTTAGCTCATCATCGGGGAACAGGGCAAATGGTCAGAGCAGCCCATGTTCCGCGAGCCCACTGGCCCAGAAGGGCCGGGAAGGGAACCGCCAGTAGGACGATCCGGGAGCCAGAAAACCTTACGGACTTTATTTTTGGGCCTTTGAGGCACGTGGATTTGCCTGTGGCCCACCTGGGTAGTGATAGGGGAACTCCTAGGTTCAACTCAGCGGGCTTGCCCGCGCGCATGGTCCCTGTCCGGTTGCCAGGAAGCCGCTTTGTCTACCTCCCGGCGACTTGGTATGCGAGCAGGGGCCCTCTGCGCCTGGCGGCCACATTATGTCTGCCCTGGGGCAAGGGGTTTTTCTTGAGAAAAGGCTCTCACCTTGTCTTTGCTCCCAGTGGCCGGACGGCCCTGGCTAAGGTCTTGCCGGGCGCGAGTGAGGTCGCGGCCGGCCAGGGCCTGGCTTGGGTGCCTCGTTTATCCGGGGAAGAAGGGGTCCTGACGAAGGGAATGGCTCCCCCGAGTCTGGTCCCCGGAAGCCCTCTCGGATAGCCTTGGCCTGGCGCCATGGCCGGCGGCTTGGCTGCCGACGGCCGTGACGTCCCGGCCGGGGCGGATTGGGCGCGGGGCGTCCCGTGATGGAGTCTCGGGACGCCTCCGTGCCCAAGTCTCGTTTCAATGGCCGGCGGCCTGACCTGCCCGCCGGCGTCCCATTAACGTGGTACTTGACGGGAAAGAGGTCCCCGGCGGTCTCGTCGGGAATCCAGGTTCGGGGTCGTCCGCGGCGCCCTCTTTGGTCAGAGGGGGGCTACGGGTTCCCGGCCTGGGGCCATGGCCGTGGCCATCGCGGCCCCGTCCATGGCGTCCCCCCGGTCAGAGGGGGGAATGAAAGGGAAGGCACCAGTTCCGACGCGGTCTCCTGGGACCCAGGGACTTTTGATCCTGTCCTGGCACCGTGGCTGGCGGTCGTCCGCGGCCCGGCATGGGAGCCAGGTCTTGGCGGAAAGAGAGCGGGCGCCCCGGTAGTTTACCGGGGCGCCTTTTTTTGGGCTGGCCGGCTCTGGCCTGGAGGCCGGCTCACGGGCGGCCTGGAGGGGAAGCCGGCGGGAAGGCTGGTTTGCCGGCTCACGGTCCTGCCACGGATAGCCTGGGGGACACCGGCAAGGTGGCCCATGGGTGCGAGAACGGGCCATCTCCTCGCCCTGTCCGTCCTTTAGGGGCCGCCCTGGCCCTGGCCGTTTGCGAAAGACCGAAGACCGGCTGGATGAGTTCCACAGGCGGGTGGTTTTTGAGACTAATCTTTATGCTGGCCATGGCATTCGCTAAATTCAAGGCATTGCTTTCGTTGTTTTTACTATTTATATCATATATCATGGCTATTCAATAGTAGTTTATTGCATAAGTATGATGATAATTTTGTTTTATATATCAAATATATTTTTAGATATGCTTAATATTAGATATAAATTATATAATAAATAGCTATATTTCTTGACATTTGCAAGATCTATTTTCTGATACTTTATTCTATAAGTTGGATTTGACGCTTTTGCCGTGGGACATCGGGCAGTGTTTTGGCGGGGGATTGAGAATTTCCTGACGTTTATTTAGGGTACCACCTGTCCAAAACGTCTTGGTTTAGTGCGTCCCTTTTGGGACAGTGCCCAAAAAGGGTCGAGGCAGTGATCCAGGCTGGGTATCGGATCTAAAAATATAATTTCTTTAAGCAGTTAGCTTTTGCTGAGTTCAAATGCTGCCTAAGGCTGCAATCGGAAGTATTTTCTCAACTATCAGGAATCGCTAAGTTTTTTATGGATTTTGGCTTGGCGTCTTGATTTGGCGCAGCATTTTGCCGTCAAAAATCTCGTTGCAGCCCAACCGACTCGTCCGACAATGCAGGCCTGGCTGACAAAAATCCGTCAATAATGGCCGGTAAGGCCAATGCCGATTAGCGGGACGGCGAGACGATGCGTTCTTGACCGTTTCCAAAACAATAACCTATAATATTTCGGAAAGGGGAAATAGCATGGCGATAAACTCCACTGTTCTCCGGGTCCGCATAGAATGATCAGGCGAAAAAAGCTGCTACGGCTTACCTAGCCGACGAAGAGGCCTTGACCATATCAGATGACATTCACATCTTGTCGACTAAAGTCGCGGATGAAGGTGGCGCCGTCTGTTCCCAATCGCACTCAAAATCAGCGCGAGGCCTGGGTCAGGGCCAAGGCACAGGAAGCCATGGATGATCCAGGGCCTGGCATTCCGCTTGAGGAGGCCTTTAAGCGACTGTTGGCTGATAAATGAAAATGGCCAAAGCTCTGGAAGTCATTATCTGGACACAAGCATACCAAGATTTTGATTAAATACACAATTTCATTTCCTATCGCAACCATTCTGCTGTCAAAGAACTTTCGGATAAAATCAAAGTGAGGATTATATGAATTCTATCACAACGGAAGTGCTAATCAAAAATGACCACAAGCTAAATATCAGTATAGACTTACCTGAGGACTGCCCCATCGGGGCGGCCATTGTTACTATAACCATTAATCCAAGAACCGCTCATGATCGACCCATAAATCGCATAGCTGAAATCAGAGGCCTTGGCAAAGGCAAGGTCTGGATGGCCGAAGATTTTGACGCCCAGCTGGATGGCTTTTGATCTTCGCAAATTTGTCAAGGGTATTTTATGCCAACTGCGCAAAAGCAAGATGAAATTGCTTCAATCGTTTCGGTGATCAAAAACGCTGTTGACTGCGATAAAATTTACCTGTTCGGTTCTTACGCCTATGGGGAGCCTACGGAGGACAGCGATTTGGATTTTTATGTCGTAGTGCCGGATGATTCGGAAACAATGATTGAGAAAATACGTCAAATAAACAGGCATTTGTATCCAATCAGACAGACACCAGTCGATGTTCTGGCTTCACACGCCAGTAGATTTGCCGAATTGAGCCAGTTGCCTACGTTAGAGAAAAAAATTTTCACAGAGGGAATTTTACTGTATGAACGTATTTGAAGAAGCTCAGAGGTGGTTTGTGAAAGCCGACGAAGATCTACGAGGTGCCTTCGTTCTCTTTCATGATCAATTGTTTGATATTTCTTGTTTTCATTCTCAGCAAGGTGCTGAAAAAGCACTAAAAGGGTATCTCGTTTGTCACGGTGTTATTCCGCCAAAAACCCATGACTTGGGAAAGCTGTGTCAATTAGCTAGCAAATTGGACTCATCGTTTGGAACACTTGTGGATTCAAATTTGGATCTTTCTTCTTTTGCCGTTTTCTCTCAATGTCAACAACTTAAGGTGTCCTACCTCTCTGATATGAACAAACGTATTCGTTCATGGCCCGCTAACTAGGGAGCATGACGATTGATTTTTTTACTGTGAACCGAGACAGGGTGTCGAGGAGATTGCCTTAAGTTGTTGACATTGAGTTCCAGGCTTTACGCCATGGAGATATTTTCTAGCCAAGTTCAGAGAAATCAAAAAAATCGTGCCTTTATTTAATAAGATGTTTTATAAATTATAAAAAATTGTTCATGTCTTCTTTGCTCAATTTTTAACTATAAGCACAATAAATATTAAATTAACTTTTATGATTAAACGGTAAATATTATATATTTTAAACAAATAAATAAATTTAAAAATTATACTTGCTTAAAATATTAATATTATTAATATTTTACAATATATATTATAGTATATGTATTATGGTTATTGCTATATAATTTGGATAATTATTAATATATAATTATTTTATAATTATGGTTGCTTATTATTAATATAATTAATATTATTATTTATAATGGATAGTCCTGTCTTGAGGCGCTGGCCATTGACTGGCAGATGTCGATGTTCTATAGTGGCCTAAAGAAGACGACAAGTCCAGACGCAAGGAGACCATCCAAGGCCAAGCCACTTGGCCGCCGCGGTGCCAAGGCCCGGCGGGCTTTGGCGAGGGGATGGATTTTATATTGGAATATGTCCGTTGATTATTTTATATGACATATAAATGCGGTATGTAAAATTATTTTTTGCTATTATATTTTAATAATATGGTTTTTAAAGAATGATTAGGTTAAAAATATATTAATGCAATATAAATATATAATATTTATTATTAAACATTGATGATATTTTTAATTAATTTGATATTCAGGAGATAAATTATGGCAAAGTTTAAATCGTCCGTGATCGTCACGGTCCTGGCCGGCCTGGCCTTCTGGGTCGGCCCAGCCTTGGCCCAGGACTTGGTGCCCGATGGCGTGTTCTACAAGGTCAAGCCCGGCGATACCCTTGAATCCCTGGCCGCCACCTGGCTTGGTGATCCTGGCCAGGCCCCCAGGATCGCTGAGGCCACCAGGGCCGCGGCCTCCGGCGACCCCGCCCTGGCCAGGCTCGACGGCGGTGAGCTCAAGCCAGGCGAGACATTGCTCCTGCCGGTCAAGCTGACGACGAGGGACAAGGGCGAGTTTCTGATCGACAAGGGCCTGGACTTCCCGGAGGCCCCGTTCTGGTCAGACAGGGATCAGGCCCTCTATTACGTGGAGTGGGCCGGGGACAAGGTCTGGAGGCTCAAGGACGGGCAGAAGACCCTGTTTATCGAGAACGCCAAGGGCGATGGCCCCTGCGGCCTTGACCAGGACGGCGAGGGCAATTTCTGGATGGCCCTCTACAGCTCGGGCCAGGTGGCCCTCTACTCGCCCGAGGGGGAGCGGCTGAAGTCCTATGGGGAAGGCCCGGCCGGTCCTTTCGTGGGGCCCAACGATCTGGTCCTGGACCGGAAGGGCGGGGTGTATTTCACCGACTCGGGGAACTTCGAGGACGATTGGGTCTCGGGCCGGGAAGCCGGCAAGCTGTATTACATCGCCCCCGACGGCCGTCTCCTCCTCCTGGACGAGAACATCAGCTACGCCAACGGGGTGGCCCTGTCCCCGGACGGGACCAGGCTGTTCGTCAACGAGCACCGCAAGAACAGGATATTGGTCTACGACGTGGCGGCTGATGGCCAGGTCGGCAACCGGCGGGTTCTCGTCGACCTGGACGGCGACTGCCTGTCCGACCAGGAGGTCTGCTACGAGGTCGGTCCTGACGGCATGACCAGGGACGCCGAGGGCAATCTCTGGGTAGCCCACTACCACGCCGGGGCCATGCTGAAGATAGGCCCCGAGGGCCAGCTGCTCCAGAAGCTGTTCCTGCCCCTGGGCGATACCCCGACCAACGCCTCCCTCTCCCCGGACGGCAAGAGCCTCTACATTTCCGAGGCCTCGCAGGGGCTGCTTCTGCTGGTGCCCACGGAGTGAGGCCGGCCCGCATGGCCGCCATGTCGCCCATCCCCCTGGCCCGGGGATGGGCCCCGCCGCCGTCAGCGGTGGCGGCCGTCGCGTCCAAGTCCTCCCCAGCCTCATGGCGGGGGGAACCGTCCCCGTTCCCCGTCCCGCGCCCGGCGCCGTTCGTCTTTCCTGGTCATCCCAGACTGGGGCCGGGCAATCCTGCCCGGCCGGAAGGCCCTTCCCTCAGATTTCCACGTTGACCCCGATGTCCACCGTCTTGAGCTTCTCCTGGATCAGGCGCACGGTCATGACGTCATGGATGGCCACGCCCATCAGGACGGCCCCCCGGACGCCTCCCGTGGCTTTGGGCCTGAGGCCGGCGCACAGCTCGGCCATGTCCGCGTAGAGGTCCTTCTCCCCGGGGTAGCCGTCCTGGAAATACGTGCCCCAGGACTGGGTCTCCAGGTACTGGTTGCGGTCGTCGCAGACGAAGGCCCCGGCGGCCATGACGTCCTCATGGACGGCCGAGTCGTAGTCGGCGGCCTGCCAATTGAGCCAAACTGGCCCCCAAAATCATTAACCACGGATACAGCCTCTACAGCCGTACAATCACTCCTTGATATCTAAATAACGCCAAAATCCCATTGAAAACCACGACAGAAACGGTTACTATCGCTAAATACAACTCAGGCAAATAAATACCATCACACCCCCTTATCAGCCACCGGCCAGCCTTGGCCTAGACAGTCTTTAGACAAAACAGCGACGGACCCCATGAGCAGACGCACCAGGACAAAATTTACCGGCGTCTATGTCGAACATTGCAAAACCAGGCAATACAGGAACAAGGCCGATCAGCGCTTCTATATCGTCTACCAGCTTGACAAAAAATGTAAATGGGTCAAAGCCGGCTACCTTTCGGAGGGCATGAGCGCCTTCAAGGCCAGCCAAATAAGAGCCGAAAGAATCAAAAACACGTCGTCTATCACGAATCAAGCAAGATCCCAGCAACCAATGCCATTAACGGAAGAAATCACATTCGGCGAAGCCTGGATGCATTTTAAAGAACATAAAAAATATCTTAAATCACTAAAAAACTATATATCTATGTATAATAACCATTTAAACTATTTAGTTAACACTAAATTACAAGATATAAGCGTACAAGATATAGTTGGATTAAGAAATAAATTACAGAATAACAATAAAAAAGCACAAACAGTAACACATATATTAGGTCTTATTAGATTTATATATAACTATGCCATCAAAACTGGTCTCTATCACGGTAACAATCCAGTCAATATAGATTTACCCAAAAAAGATAATGCCCGTATAAGGTTTCTTGACAAAAAAGAAGCTAATTTATTGCTAAATGCATTAAAAAATAGGTCAAAATATATTTATAGTATATCAGTTATGAGTCTATATACCGGAATGAGGCTTTCGGAAATCACCACCCTAAAATGGTCAGAAATAAACATGGAACAGAAAATCATTCATATCTTGGATCCAAAAAATGGCAAAAACAGGGTAGTCAATATACCAAAAATAGTATATGACATGCTCATACAAATTTCCCCAAAAGAAAAAAACCAGCCAGTGTTCCAAAGGGGCAAGGGCGGACAAGCCACACCCTCACTGCACCTCTTTGAAAGGGTAGTCAAGGAACTTGGCCTCAACGACGGCATAACCGATGAAAGGCAGAAAGTAATCTTCCACTCCCTGAGACACACGTTCGCTTCCTGGATGGTCATGGCGGGAACCGACCTTTACACCGTCAGCAACCTTCTTGGCCATTCCTCCCTCCAAATGACGAAGCGATACGCCCATCTTTCCCCCGAGTTCACCAAAAGGACCATAGAGACCATAGACAACAACTTCGGCCTGGATCTTCCCGAGGGCTAGCGGCCGGGTACCTCGCGGAGCCCGTCAAGGTAGCCTTCGATGTCGGCGGCCCGGTAAAGGATCGTCCCCTCGCATCTGACGTAGGGAGGGCCGAGCCCCCGGCTACGCCAGTTGCTCAGGGCCCCGGCCTTGATCCCGTACAGCATCTCGACCTCGCCTGCCTTCAGATACTCCCTGGCTTTCAGGGCCGCCATGGCGTCGGCCCTCAGAGCCAGCGCGCCCGATCTCATCTCGGCCAGGGCCGCGTCCACGGCCTCTCCCAGGATCTTGACGATCACCTTTTGAAGGGCCAGCCCCAGTTCCGTTTCCGGCGTGTCAGCGGCCATCTTGGCCCCCGCAGGACGGGCAGGAGTTTTTCCGCCGCAATCGCAAGGGCGGCCCCTTGGATATGAGCCCGACCAGGGCCTTGCGGCGTCCCTCGGTGTCCACCGCCGCGCCTGGATCCTCATCCCACCAAAGGGAAAGGTCGGTATCGGTCGCCTCGGCCAGGGCCGTGGCCATCGATCTGGCGATCCTGACCTTCCCCTCTATCACCACGCCATGCCAGCCTGGCCAATGGCCAATCAGCCTCCAGAATTCATCCTGATCCATGCGAGCCTCCGGTCGCCCCGTCATGGACACAAAAAAAGCGAAGCCTCCGGGTGGTAATCACTGGTCACATACCAGCGGGCTTATTCCTCCCACGTCCGCAAGGACGGGAAGTATTATTCTGCCCACACCCGGAGACTCCGCCCAAAAAGCTCGGTTCTCCAAAAGCAATCAGCGGTATACGCCGCTGAACCGTATGTGAGGTGTGATTAGCACCATGCACAGTCAACCACAGGCGGGGGCGAATGTCAAGGCTTTTTTTGCGTCCCCGGCCGGCCCCGTCCAAAAAAGAAAAGGCCCGCCGGTCTGGTCCCGCTGCATCTTGGCAGGACAGCGACCGGAGGCCTCGCGCAAGGCATAGAAAAAGCGAGGCCCCCAGGTGTTAAGAACTGCCCAAACGCAGCGGGTTAATTCCCCTAACAACCGTACGGCTGCCAGGGTCTTTTATTCACCCACACCCGGAGGCCTCGCGAAAAGCTTGGCTCCCCAAAAAAGAAGTCCACGTGTTATGCGACGTGGAGCCGCTTTTGGAGTGTTCTTAGCACCATGGCCAGTGAACCATAAAGATGCGGGTATGGGCAAGAGTTTTTTTACCGTCGGTATGGCGAATCCATGGCCCTTTTAGCGTCGGCCATGTCGAAACCTTTACGGCATAAGGGTTTGGACCTCAAGTTTTTTTTTAGCGTCGGCCAACGGTTGATGCGGTTTTTTAGCGTCGGCCAGCCTGGTTTTACCGTCGGCACGACATTTTTTTAGCGTCGGCCAGCCTGGTTGTTTTAGCGTCGGCCCCGTCCACGGGGCGGGTCAGGAGCGGCCATGG
>JAISEK010000002.1 GCA_031264145.1 Deltaproteobacteria bacterium | reverse complement strand
ATGGCCTCGCCGGCCGGGATGGGGCCGGAGATGGCGACCGAGGTGCCGGAGACGGCGATCCTGTGGAACAGGTTGTGGAATTCCGTCCCCTGGTCTATGGAGCCGGCGGCGGCCGAGATTATGGGCCTGGAGGGGTCGAACTGGTCGGTGGCCCCCAGCAGGAGATATATCCTGCCAGGCGTGGTCGCCAAGGTCCCCGCTGAGCTTATGGCCCCCTGGTCCGCGCCTTTGGCCGCGAACCCGAGGGTAGCGCCGGCCTCCAGCCTGACCTGGCCGGCCGACACGGTGCCCAGGCCGACATCGAGGGAGCCCGTCGGGGCCACGGCGAGGGCGAACGCCGTGACCAGGGCGCCGCCAGGGGCCAGGGCCAGCCTGGAGGCGACGCTCACCCCCCCGCTGGCCGCGAAGACGCGGTGGCCCTCGACTACGCTCTCGCTCGCGCCGTAGAAGGCTATGGCCCCAGATGAGGCGGAGATGTCCGAGCCCAGGACGTTTCTGCTGTCCCCGTCGAAGGTCGCGCCCCTCGTGGCCGTAATCTGGCCCGTGAAGTGGTTATAGCTGGCCCCGCCGGCCTCCAGCCTGTCGGCGGCGATGGCCGCCAGGACGTTCCGGCCGCCTCCCAGGGCCACGGCCTTGTTGGCCGTGACCGTCCCGGAGAACACGCGGGACCCGGCGCCCAGCCTCACGTCCCCGCCGGAGGCCGTGACGTCTCCCGAGACCCTGGTGTCTCCGTCCCCGATGACCACGTCTTCATGGGCTGACAGGGCCCCGTCGATCAGGCTTTGGCCGCCATCTATCGTGACGGAACCCTTCGAGGCCATGACGTCCTTGAGCGCGTTCCTGCCGCCGGCGATGGCGACGGCCTCGGCGTTGACCGCCCCGCCCACCTTGTTGTCGCCGTCCAGGAAGCTCACCGTCCCGCTGGCCGTGACGGTCGAGCCCACGCTGTTGGCGCCGGACCTGAACGTGACGTCGTTGGCGGTGTTCCCGGTGCCGCCGACGTCGGTGGCGATGGAGGCGGAGACGGAGGAATTCTCCAGGACGAGGGCGTTGCCCCTGATCGAGCCTACGTCGGAGTGGATCGTCCCGACGACGATTGAGGCCACGGAGCTGTTCCTGACCGACAGGGTGTTGCCGCCAATACCGTTTTGGGTTCCGCCACCACCGACGTTCCCGATGACCCCGGCCCTCAGTTCGCCCACGGAGACGTTGTCCAGCTCGACGGTGATGCCCGAGACCTCGCTGTCGCCCGCACGGGCGAGGCCGCCCGTGACGCCGCCGGTGACGGTGGCGTTCCTGACCAGGACCGTGCTCCCGGTCAGTTTCCCGCCGGAGGCCCCGAAGGCCCCGGCCCCGTAGACATCCTTGATCCTGATGTCGCCCCGCCCGGCCTCGCCCTCGACCGTCACGTCGTTCCCGTCAAGGCCGGTCCTGCCCGTGGCGGTTATGGCCCCGGCGGAGACGATGCCGCCGATCTCTATACCCGCTCCCTTTATCGATATGGCGTTGCCCTCGATCTTCCCGCCGGTCCCGTCCTCCAGGAGGCCGCCATGGACGTCCCCATTTATGGCGCCCTGGAATATATCGACCGTGTTGTTGGAGGCGATCCCCGTCTCGCTGGTCCCGCCGCTGACCGATTTCGACACGCTGACGGAGAAGCCGCCGGCCGGGTCCCCTATCCTCACGCTGTTGCCCGAGGCCTCCCCCGAAGTCTTGAGGGATCCGCCGTAGACGCTGCCGTGTATGGTGCCACCGGTCACTTTCACGGCGTTTCCGATCGCCTTGCCCGAGGGGCTGGGTCCCTGGCCCGGGCTCCCGGCCGGCTGGCCGATGGCCCCGCCGACCACGTCCTTGTGGACGACGCCGTCCGCCATTGAGACCGAGTTCTCGGAGACCACGCCGCCGGGCACCGAGACGCCCCCGAACACGCTTCCCGTGCCCGAGCCGCCAGGACCACCGGCCCCGACCTCGGCGCCCTTGGACAGTATTACCTGGTTTTTATCGACAAGGCCGCCGGACAGGGTTCCACCGCCAACCACGGCCATGTCCCCGACGTTCGACTCCACGGTGACCTCGTTGCCGCTGGCCAGGGGCGCGGAACCACCAGGGACGATGGTCCCGGTCGCGCCCGAGCCAGTTGGGTCACTGCCGGGAATGCAGTTGGCAGACGAGGCGTTATTTGAGCCGCAAACGACATCTTTAGCCGCATCCATGTTGATTGCGTAAACATTGTCATTGCCGCAGGCCAAGATAAACATGGCCACAAACAAAATTTTAGTGATATAGATATCGCTAAGATTTCTTATATATCTAGACATTATCTGTCTCCTTTTCAAGGGTATGGAACAAAAGAAGAGAACCAAAAATATCTTGGCCCTCACTAATAAATATCATATTTATATAATAATTTACATATTTTAGTTAATTTATAACATTAATCACATTAAATATCAAAATAGTCAGCCTGATCTTGCGTCCAGGGAATCAAAAATTGACCCAAGGGCCATTCGGGATGCGCCCCGTCATTCCCCCTGGGCCGACAGGGACAGTCCGGCAGGGACCGGCGTGGCCCACCAGGGCCGGCCTCCCCGTGGATCCACCGGCCCTCAAGGCCGCCAAGGCCGCCCTGGCCAGAAGGGCCGACAGGATCCAGGGGCCCCATGGGACCTCTGGGGACGACAGTCAGGGAAGAGGTTTTCCTGGCCTCGCTCCGGGGATCGGGACCGAGGCCTTGTCCGCCTGACCCCGCCCTGGCATGGATCCGCATCCGGGATGTGTCGGGAAGCGGCCTATCGGCCAGGTTACTTTTAGCAAATGAATTATCGATTGTCAAGCCTAATTTAGCCATAAAGAAATATATTTAAAATCTAATTACAATTCTAAGATAAATTTAAGAAAAATTTTAGTATATTTAATACCTTGCAAAACCATTAATTAAGCAGTTTAAATTATTTAAAAATATCTATTAGACTAAAATTATTCATGGTTTTTTTGATCGGCCTGGCTAAAGTCGGCCTCTGCCGTGGCTTGGCCCTGCCGTGTCTTGGCTTTGGCTGGCCCTTGGCCTTTTATGGACCCGGCGGACGCCTCGGGCGGCAAAGGCATGATTCATGATCCAATATATTGCCTATCAAAAATAATATATTTTTATTTTTTGTTATATATAGTTATTTTTTTATTATAAATATAATATTTATTTTTTAATAACATATTTTAAAGTGCAAATTATCAGACAACCCTGCGGACCGGGCCCGATCTGGCCGTTCCCCTGTTCCCGGACAGCCGTCCCCTGACGGACAACGGTCTGGAAGGCTGCCCCAGAAAAAGGACGCCGCCCATTGTCTTACCGTGAGTATCGTGATCAAGGTGGCCCTTGTGGCCCTGGAGGCCTCCATGGAGGACTCCGGGGGGCGTTTTGGGGGCAGGAGAGGCCAAGGGGGGTGGCGTTTTGGGCCCTTGTTGGCCGGGGGGCTGCCGGGGGCTCTGTCGGAGGGGTATCCTGGGGAAAAACGACTCCCAGGGGTGGCCGGGGACCGAAAAAACCGGCCGAGGGTCCCGGCCAGGCCCCTGGCGGGCGGCGCTCCCGCCGTCCCCAGGGCTCCCCTGTTTGGAGGACGCTCAGCCTGTCCTGCCCCAGGGACTGCCCGAAAAGACAGGGCAATCCTGGCCGCCCGCGACGGCCGGAAGGAACTGGGCGGGGCGGGAATGGCCGGCCAGGGCCATAAAAAGGCCCTGGACACGGCGCAATGGCCATGTCCAGGGCCCAACCGTCCTTAATTGGGACGACAAGACCCGTGGGCCCTTGCCGGAGGCGGCAAGGGCCCACGGGACGGGGCATCTGGTCAGTCGAAGCTCATGTAGCCCTGCTTGGCGGCCAGCCTGTACCACCTGGCGGCCTCCTCGGGGTCGCGCCTGAGGCCCCGGCCGTTCTCGTACATGCGGGCCAGGTTGAACTGGGCCACCTTGTGGCCGCCCTGGGCCCCCTTGAGGTAGTACCTGGCGGCCCTGGCCAGGCTCTTCCTGGCCCCGTGGCCGGTCTCGAAGTCCAGGGCCGCGAAGAAGGCGGCCTCGAAGTGGCCCTGGTCCGCGGCGGCCAGGTACCACGTGTGGGCCTCTTGGTCGTCCAGGAGGCCGGGCGGATCGTCGCCCTCGGCCAGGTCATGGGGGGAAAGGAGCCCGGCCCCGTGGGAGCGGCCGTCCAGGAGCCTGGCCAGCTGGAACTGGGCCTCCATGAGACCGGCCTCGGCCGACTTGGTGAGCCAGAAGGCCGCCTCCCCGAGATCCCTGGGCAGGCCCACGCCCATGACGCACATCAGGCCCAGATTCAGCTGGGCCATGTCCTGGCCCTGCTCGGCGGCCAGCCTGAACCACCTGGCCGCCTCGACGGGATCCTGGGGGAGGCCCTCGCCGGACTGGAAGAGAAGGCCTAGGTTGAACTGGGCCCGCGGCTCGCCCCTCTCGGCGGCCCTTCGCAGCCACTTGAGGGCCTCCTCCCTGTCGGCCGGGACCCCGTGGCCGAGGAAATGGATGACCGAGAGGCTGAACTGGGCCTCAACGTCGCCCTGCCCGGCGGCCAGGGTGTACCACCTCAGGGCCTCGGAGACGTCCTCCTTGAGGCCGATGCCCCCGTCATACATGACGGCCAGGTTGTACTGGGCGTCCATGTGGCCGGAAAGGGCGGCCACCTTGAACCACTTGACCGACATCGAGAGGTTCTTCTCGACCCCGTGGCCGAAATAGTACATGGAGGCGATGTTGACCTGGGCCCGGGGGTAGCCCTTCTCGGCCGCCCTCTCGTACCACTTGGCCGCCAGCCCCAGGTCCCTGAGGCCCCCCTCACCGGTCTCGTACATGGTGGCCAGGTGGAACATCGACAGGACGTGCCCCCTGGCGGCCGCCATCCCGTACCACTTGGCCGCCTCGACCTGGTCCTCCCCCACCCCGTCGCCCAGGTCGAAGATCAGCCCCAGGTTGAACTGGGCCTTGACCTGGCCGCTCTGGGCCGCCATGCGGTACCACCTGATGGCCTCCTGCTTGTCCTGGGCCACGCCGTCGCCAAGGTCGAGCATGACCCCCAGGTTCAGCTGGCTCTCGGCCAGGCCCTGACCGGCGGCCATCTTGTAGAGCCTGAAGGCCTCGACCTTGTCCTGGGCCACGTTGATGCCCTCGTCGTGGAAGAGGGCCAGGGCATGCAGGGCGTGGGGATGGCCGTTCCCGGCCGCGTCCCTGTACCACCTGAGGGCCACGGAGGGGTTCCTCTCCACGCCCAGGCCCTCGTCGTAGAAGGTGGCGATCAGGAACTGGGCCTCGGAGAGCCCGGCCAGGGCGGCCTTCTCGTACCAGAAGGCCGCCTTGGCCTTGTCCCTGGCCGCCCCGCCCTCGCCCCGGTCGTACATGGTGCCCAGACACAGCTGGGCCTCCGGGAGGCCGTTCTCGGCCGCCGCCAGGTAGAGCCTGAAGGCCTCGGATCTGTTCTTCCTGAGGCCGTCGCCGAAGTCGTACATCTTGGCCAGGGTGAACTGGGCCTGGGGCAGCCCCTGGACGGCGGCCAGCCTGAACCACCTTGAGGCGGCCACCTTGTCGGCCGCGAGGCCGCCCTGGCCCCGATAGTAGAACTCCCCGAGGCGGAACTGGCTCCTGGCCTCGCCCTTGCCGGCGGCCATGCGGAACCACTTCTCGGCCTCCTCCAGATCGGCCGGCCCGGCGTGGCCCAGGCAGCACATGTGGGCCAGGCTGTACTGGGCCTCCCGGTAGCCCTGCTCGGCCGAGAGGCGGAAATACTTCTCGGCCGCCCCGTAATCCTGGGGCAGCCTGTCGCCGTGGAAGTACATGGCCCCCAGCTGGCACTGGGCCTTTGGCTCCCCACTCAGGGCCGAATCCATGATGCGCGCGAAATTGGTCATTTTGGCACCAACACCTTCTCTTCTGGTCCGGCAAGGCCAGCGCCTGTAAAGACCGGCCCAGGGGGGCCTGGCAAGGGCGGTGGCCGAGGGGGCCGGACAGCCGATAGCCAATGGGAATGGAGGTGAAAAGAACCTAACGGACCCTATCGGGCCTCTAAGCAACTGGAATTGATTTTATAACATATGGAAAATATAGCGAAAAAATATTAAACTCAGGCAATATACCAAACCAACGACTTGACACCAAAAGATGAAGCCCAACAACGTATATAATTTTTTAAAAAAATTCTGAAAAAGAACCTAAGACGAATCTAAGACAGAGCCAAAACAAGCCTAAAAGTTCTAAAACCAGATCAACGCCAACATCAGGGCTACCATGGACGCAAAACTCAGGAAAATTTCAGGACCTTGCCACCCTCATGGTCCAGCGGCGGCCAGATCAGGGCCCCCGGCCGGCCGGCCGGCCCCTGTCCGGCTAGCCTCACCTCGCGCCCGGAGACCTCCAGGCGGCCCTCGGCCAGCCAGCGGACGGCCTGGGGCAGGATGAGGTGCTCCACGGCCCGGATCCTCCCGGCCAGCTCGTCCGGCCCGTCGCCCTCCAGGACCGGCACCGCCCCCTGGACGATGATCGGCCCGGTGTCCACCCCCTCGTCCACGAAATGGACCGTGGCCCCGGACAGCCGGACCCCGTACCGAATCTCGTCCGCCCAGACCCCCTGGCCTGGAAAGGCCGGCAGAAGGGCCGGGTGGACGTTTATGACCCTCTGGGGGAAGGCCGAGAGGAAGGTCGGCCCCAGGATCCTAAGAAAACCGGCCAAGACCACCAGGTCGACCCGGAAGGGGGCCAGGACCTCCAGAAGGCGCCTCTCGAAGCCCTCCCGGTTGGCGTGGTAGGCCGTCCTGGGGACGAAGGTGGCGTAGACGCCGCGCTCCCGGGCCACGTTCAGGGCCCCGGCGTGGTGGCCGTCGCAGACCACGGCCACCGGCTCGGCCCCGCCCAGACGCCCTGCCTCGTGGGCGTCCAGAAGGGCGGCCAGGTTTGAGCCCCGGCCGGAGCATAGGACGACGAAATTCATAAGCCCTGCCTGTCAGACGGCGATTTGCCCGGCCAGCGGACCGAAAGCCGCCCCCGGGGGAAAAGGTCCCTAAAGGGCGGTCCCGCCCGGCTGATAGACGCCATCGACCAGGACCACCCGCTCCTGGCCCGCCTGCCCGGCAATCTCCCCGATCAGGGCCGGGTTCTCGCCATGGTCCTGCAGGATGCCCATGATCCCGTCGACCTCCCTGGGGGCCACGACCAGCACCAGGCCAAGGCCCATGTTGAAGGTCCTGTAGAGCTCCCCGGTCCCCAGGCTGGCGGCCTGGGCCAGAAAGTCGAAGATGGGCGGCCTGGCCCAGGACCCAAGGAAGATGGTCGCCTGGCAGCCCAGGGGCAGCACCCTGGGGACGTTCTCCAGGAGGCCGCCCCCGGTGACGTGGACCAGCCCGCTTATGGGGTGCCTCTTGAGGACCGCCAGGACCGAGGACGCATAGATCCTGGTGGGGGCCAGGAGCACGTCGGCCACGGTCGAGCCCAGGAGGGGCGAGTCGATGGCCAGCCCCAGCTCACCGAAGACGATTCTCCTGGCCAGCGAGTAGCCGTTGGAGTGGAGCCCCGACGATGGCAGGCCGATGAGCCTGTGGCCCAGGGCGATGTCGCTCCCGTCGATGATGGACGCCCTCTCCACCAGGCCCACGGCGAAGCCGGCCATGTCGTAGTCCTGGCCCTGGTAGAAGCCAGGCATCTCGGCGGTCTCGCCGCCCAGAAGCGCGCAGCCCGCCAGCCGGCAGCCGTGGGCCACCCCGGAGACCAGGGAGGCCACCTTGGCCGGCTCTATCCGGCCCATGGCCAGGTAGTCCAGGAAGAACAGGGGCCTGGCCCCCTGGGTCAGGACGTCGTTGACGCTCATGGCCACCAGGTCGATGCCGACCGTGTCGTGCCGGTCGGCCATGATGGCCACCTTCAGCTTGGTCCCCACCCCGTCGGTCGAGGAGACCAGCACCGGGTCGCTGAACCCCAGGCTGCCCAGGCTGTAGAGGCCCGAGAAGGCCCCTATGTCGTTGAGCACCCTGGAGTCGAACGTCGACTGGGCCATGGGAGCCAGGAGCCTGACGGCCTCGTTGCCGGCCTCTATGTCGACTCCGGCCTCCTTGTAGGTCAAGGACTTTTCCTTGTCTGTCTTCAAGAGTTCACCCCGTCAGGACTCAAAAGCCAAGATGCGTCCTCTGGTCAAGTTTTGGCGTATTATAGCCCTTCTGGGATCTTTGGGCAAGAGCCGCCGACCAGCAAAAACAAGCGCGATAATAAACATGCTAACACCTAACTAGTTGTCATCTAAGAGTTATCTAAGTCACCATATACCTATAATTCCCTTGTGGCAAACACGGACAAATTTTTGCAAAAACATTTTTCGGGATCCTGGCATGACGATTACGTATGGGGATTTTTCTCTCGCCTGTGAATCTCTCCCTGCTTCAAAGCGATATCCAAAGAAATAGAAACACGCACCGTCAACCTCGCAATATATCACTATTTATACAAATATAGACCTAAATATTTTATTTACATAATTATATATTACTAATGAATTTTAATATTATAAATCAACTTTTTAAATGCATAATGCAATATATATTATGACTAATATATAAAATAAATTATTTTTTTATCAATATAATACTATATAATAGTATATAGTTATTATTAAAAAATAACGCCTCTTAAAAACTACTTTTCAAAAGCTAAAATACACCTCTCGATCCACCTCGCAGAGGACGGAGGACGGGTATTTTTAAAAGAGATGTTTCTGTGGTATTGTAATATTGGAGGATATGATACCTTGAGATATTGCTCAATAAAGGCTCATTCTGTAGTGGTGATGATGCTTTCGAGTCCTCATGAGCTGGCTGAATCCAGAGCCGATGGACTTCTTGCGGCCGTTGGCTTTACGTTTTTTCATGTGCAAACAACAATGCCAACAACTTAAGCCAAACTTGGCACCCAGTCTCGGTATCAATTTGAAAAATCAGACGTATTGTTCCTCGGTTAGCGGGCCATGGACGAATACCATTTTTTATACTTGAGAGCTGGACACCTTAAGTTATTGATATTGATACCAATAAGCTATTGAAAAGGTAATCAAAGGCTTGCAAATATACTTTTTATAGGATATAATACACATAAAATAAATAATACCAGCATTATTAGACAAAAATTTTAAAATAAAATCTCCATAACAATAAGTAAAAACCAATACTTTTTTGACGAACTTCCTAAATATCACATCAATGCCAATTATGGTATTTACAAGCGTAATTTAGCTAAACAACTTGATAAACAAAAAGTAGAATCAATATTAGCAAAAACTAAGGAGGTGTTTGAGTGGTTATTGACATTGAAACCGTAAGCTTAATTGTGAAGAAATACGTTAACGATGTACGCTGTTTAATGCCAGTCTATAAAGTTTTTCTATATGGATCCTACGCCAAAAATCATGCCACTGAATACAGTGACGTTGATGTTTGCTTCTTTTTAACCAGTTTCGGTAACGAAGACTGGGATGATATTATGCTTAAACTTCTCAAAATATCACGTAAATATAGAGAAATTTATATTGAGCCAATGGTGTTTGAGGTTTCAGATTTATATGACGACAATCCTTTTGTGAAAGAGGTACTTCGCACAGGCATTGAAATTCAATATTAACATTTCTATGTATGGCGATCACGTGGGGATAATTTTTTTAAGTTGAAACCGATAGCCGCCGAAAGATATATTAATATGCCCCTATAATTCCATAACACATCTTACAGATACCCTACAGTCGCTTTTTACTAGCTGAACTCATTCTTATGTCCAATACTTACAATCTTATAGCTGACAAATTTGGCAAATCATTTAACTAGTCAGTATAAGTCCCCTGCCTGGGGCCCATCTTTTGATCTTTCCCTCCAGCCTGTCAGTAAATGGCCCCAGCCGTCCACCCTGAAGATCCTTTACAGTCGCCCCGGTCATGAAAATGGCCAGCCCTGGGGCAGGGGCGGTCCCTGCTCCAGGGCTGGCCAGGATGACGGCCCCATGTCTCAGGCTTTGTCCAGGGCCTCCTGTCCGGACAGGTCC
>JAISEK010000176.1 GCA_031264145.1 Deltaproteobacteria bacterium | reverse complement strand
GACTGGGCGAAGGGGTAGACCTCGTAAACCAATAATTGAGATAGATCCTCGCCTAAATTATGCAACAGTAAGAAATATTCGCAAAAAAAGAAATGTCATTAAAGCTATAAGAACTATCGTGTTTGGTACACAAGAAAGTTTATATTATTATTTGGATGATTCTCCTAGCAATACAATCAATACTGTATATATAGAGCGTTTAAATGGCACATAACACTTAAATGATGTTCATTTAAGACGAAAAACTATACTATTTTCAAAATCATTTAAATATTAAAGGCTAAATTCATGCTTGTCATAGGATTATATAATCTAATTAGACCGCATAGTTCATTAAATACTATGGAAAAGGTCACCCCAGCCATGTGCGCCAAAGTTACAGACCACATTTGGAGCGTCACCGAGCTTCTGACCGCTAGGGTCTGTTAATTGAGCTGGACCACGACCAAAAATTAAACTACTCTTTTAATAAAATCATAAACTATGCATCTAATTAATTATCCGATCAGCCCACAAAGACGAAACCGTTGAACTCGCCTTGTTTAGGCACGGACGGAAAAATGGCGGGAAAAAAAGCTCTCCAGCTCCTTGGTCTTGATTCCAAGACGATTTGCCGTGCTCCAAGTCGCTTCCGAAAAACCAAAATACCATATGAACCCTTGCCAGGCAATATCAGTTCAAATCGCTTTTGAGGAGATTTGGGACAGACAAGTGCTCTACTTGGTCGCCAACAAAGCCAGTCCGATTACAATTTTGAGGAAGCACTCCCACCGCTGGCCGGTCCTCCGGCATTCAGGGAAACCTTTTCCAGGCCCTTTTTGCTGGGCCATAAGGCAGAAAGGGTCTGCGGTGCCCAGCCAGTTTTCGCTGCCGCCGCCCTTGACTCGGCAACATCGAGCCTATATCAATATCACCGCTAATCCTAGCCAGGGAACTCCTCCTGGTCGATCAGGGCCATCCATGTGTTCTTCCTTCCTTTCAGGTGTGTTTTTAGTGCCTGGCTCCTGGCTGTGGCGTGGCTCTGCCTCACTATAGGCATAATTTACAGACTAAGATTTGGATAAAAACGTTATTTATATTTTTCTTGAACCTTAATTTGTTTTCTGATATAATCTTTTAGCTTTGATGAGAGAATTAATTTTCGTCCTGCCCTCCATCGTCCGTCAAGGGCCTCTGGACTTTGGGGCCAAGGGCGGATACAATCCTAAAAGGCAAGCCCAAAGCCACGTCCCGCAAACCGTGCCCGGCGGCCACCCGCGCTCCCAGGGGCCTCGGCGTGGCCGCATCGGTGCCCATGGCGCCAAGGCTGACCGGCCTGCCCGCGACAATCCAACCTGATGGACCCCTCGGCGAAAAATGATCATTACCTGCGGCCAATGCCAGACCAAGTTCAAGGTCAACTCCAGCCTGATCAGGGAGACGGGCACCCGGGTCCGTTGCTCCAACTGCCAGGCCGTCTTCACCGTCTTCGCCCCCAAGCCGGACGAGATCGCCCCGGCCGGACGGGAGGGGATCGAGGACCTGGACCGGGAACTGGAGAGCATGTTCCAGGGCCAGGACCAGGGCGACGCCCCGGCCGGCGGCCGGCCGCGCCTGGCCGCCAGGCCGCCCCGGCGGGCCGAGAACAACCCCATCAATCTGATCAAGGGCAACGGGGACAGCTTCGTGGTCCCCGACGGGACCATGGCCCTCCGGCCCCCGGACCCCGGCCTGGACCAGGGCCCCGAGGCCGACCTGGGCCTGGGAGCCGATCCTGTCTCCCAGGACGACCTGGGCCTGGGAGGTCCTGGAGAGGACCCGGCCGGCGGCCCGCCTCCGGGCCAGGACGGCCCCTGGACGGCCGATGGCCCCACGGCCACCTCGCCGCCCCTCAGGAACAGGCCCGGCCCGGTCTTCTCCAAGAACCAGAAGACCCTCCTCCTGGTCCTGTCCGTCGCGGCCGCCGCCCTGGTCATCAGCAGCCTGTACCTCTCGCTGGGTTCCGGGCCGGGGCAGGAAGCCGCCCCCGCCCCCCGGACGCCCGCGGCGACCCAGGGGCAGGAGGCCCCGGGGGAGGACCTGGCCGCGGCCCAGGAGGACGTCGCATCGAGGATCCTGCTCTCCTTTTTGCCCAACAGCACCCACCACTACCTAGAGAACCGCGAGGCCGGGCGGCTCCTGGTCATAACCGGGCAGATCCAGAACGACGACGACAGGCCAATCAGCTTCATCCGGGTCAAGGCCAAGCTGGTCGACGGCCAGGACAAAATACTGGCCGAGCGGCAGGTCTTCGCCGGCAACCTCCTGAGCGAGGAGGAGCTGACCGCCCTCCCGATGAAGGACATCCTGAGCCGCCTGTCTCTCCGGGGCGGCCAGAACGGCCTGAACACCAACCTGGCCCCATCCAAGTCCATCCCCTACATGCTGGTCTTTGACCGGCTGCCCGCCGAGGCGGCCAGCTATTCCGTCGAGCCGGTCAGCTACTCCGAGGCCTCCGCCGCCAACCCTGGCTGAGGCGGGGCCCCCCTGGCCGGCGGGCCCGGCCGCTGGTGGGGAGGACCGGGACGCCCAGGCAGCGGGTCCCCCAATACCAAGGACCGTCAAGGTGATCCCTAACTTCAAGTCGCTGTGCGAGATTCCCCTGGTCTCGCTTCTGAGGAAGGTTGACTTCGTGAGGCTGGTCGAGCGCCTGGCCAAGCTCGAGCCAGGCCGCGCCTACGCCGATCCCGAGAGCCGGCTGGTGCCGCCGGCCTTCGACGACCAGGACCAGATAGCCAGGCTGGCGGTCGATTTGACCGAGAGGGCCTTCCGCGAGAAGGGCGATCTGGTCAACCGGCAGGAGATAATGAGCCATGTCGGGCTCATCTCCTGCCACTATGACTATGGCCTCCATATCAAGTCGTCCGCCGCCTGCTTCAACCTAATAAGCCACCTCTTCACCTCCCGGGACCCGGGCCAGCTGTTCACGTCCGCCGACCTCAGGGAGCTGAGGCACCTGCCGGCCCTGAAGAAGGCCCAGGACGAGCGGCTAGGCGTGGTCTACCTGATAAACCACTCCTCGCACTTCGACGAGTTCGTGTTCAACTCGTTCGTGACCCAGAACGGCCTGGCCTTGCCCCTGTTCGCCGCCGGCCAGAACATGATGGTCACCCCGTCGCTGACCAGGCTCTTCATGCTCGGCTCGTACGTCATCGTCCGCAAGGGGGCCAGCCGGTCGTACCTCTCGTCCCTCTTCCACTACTGCCAGGCCCTGGCCGAGATGGGCAAGCCCCAGGGCATCTTCCTGGAGGCCTGGTCCGGCGGGGCCCGGACCAGGGACGGGTCGCTGCGCTACCCCAGGCGCCTGGTGACCATCCAGGGGGCCCTGGCCGCCAGGGGGGACGTCCTGATCCAGCCGGTGGTCATAAGCTACAGCCTTGTCCCCGAGGACCGGGACCTCTCCGAGGGCCGGGGGCTCGTCTCCTGGTTCGCCGGCAGCCACATGGCCAGGGAGTTCCTGAAGAGGCCCTGGCGGCCCCTGTCCTCCCTGGCCAGGGGCCTCAAGGACCTTTTCGGCCGCGCCTACGTGGGCTTCGGCCGGGGGCGGCTCCTGTCGGACATCCGCTCGGAGTGGGAGGATACCCACCGGGAGCTGGCCCTGGACGAGTTCACCACCCTCTACGCCATCAAGGAGATAGCCAGGGACAAGAAGATCATGTCCACCCAGCTGGCGGCCCTGGCCCTGGAGGGCTCCCAGGGCCAGGGCCGGGAGGCCCTCGACGCCTCGGCGGCCAGGGCCCTGGAGACCATCAGGGCCTACCACCAGAGGGTCTTCGATCTGGAGCCCGACCTCGAGGACCCCATCGGGGAGCTGGGCCTCCCGGCCGCCCTCTCCGACGGGCTCTCCTCCCTGGCCAGGAGGGGCATCATCCCCGACCGGGGCCCCAAGTGGGCCAAGATCCCCAGGGCCGCCTCCAAGCACGCCCTCCTGTACTACGCCACCCACAGCGACCGCAGGCTCTACAGCCCCTCGGCCAAGGAAAACCTGGTCGTCTGCGGGGCCGGGCCCTGGGGCTTCGCCCTGGTCTCCCTCATCGGCCGGCGGACGCTCAACGACAAGAAGTTCCACAATTCCTCCCTGTCCCTCTACGATCCCTCCGAGGAATCCATCCAGCGGCTGGCCTACGACCGGACCCTGGCCGCCTTCCCCGAGGCCAGGCTGCCGAAAAACGTCTTCCCCACCTACGACCACGTGGAGGCCTTCCGCAAGGCCACCGAGGTCATCGTGGCCGCCCCGCCGGAGGCCGCCGGGGAGTTCTTCAGGACCGTCCTCTCCTCGTCCGGCGAGCTCAGGACCCTGATCCTGGCCAGCCGGGGCTTCGAGCGGCTCTCCCACCGCCTGACCATCCAGATGGCCTGGGAGGCGGCCGTGGCCGCCGGCAAGCCCAAGCTGAACATCATGGCCCTGGCCGGCTCGTTCGACCCGGCCGACATCCTCATGGACCGCGGTGGGACCTTCATCCTGGCCGGCCAGCCGGGCGGCCGGGCCAGCGAGGCCTCGCTCTTCAGGCACGGCCCCTTCAGGGTCCAGACCCTCGACGACCCCGTGGGGGTCCAGACGGCCTCGGCCCTAATCAGCGCCTACTCGCTCTACGGCGCCTATCTCAGGCACCGCAAGGAACTCAGGACCCCCAACGAGCTGGCCGAGTTCGTCAGGGAGGTGAGCTTCGAGGCCAAGACCCTGGCCATGGCCCTAGGCGGGCAGCCCTCGACCTTCGAGGCCGACAGCCCGGCCTGGGTCTCGGGACTCATCAGCGCCAGCCTCTCGAACCCGGGCCTCAATTCCGTGAGAGTCCTCACCACCAGGGGACTGGAGGCCTTCCGGGACTACCTGGCCGAGCACCCCCTGGCCGACGTCTGGCCCGACCAAGGGGCCGAGGGCTACTACTCCATCCACTCCGCCCACATGATCGCCAAGAACCTCTCGCTGAGCCTGGCCCATCTCGAGAAGGCCAACGGCCTGTTTTGGAACTGAGCCCAGCGTCGGCCCTGGCAATTTGATGTCTTTATTTAATTTTAATTTAAATATATTTTTATTCACATATAAAACGTATTATAAGTTTTATATATCCGATTAAAATAATTAAAAGGGTATATTTCGGAATAATACTATAGACATCTTTGTAGCCCCGGCCCTAAGACTAGGGCCCTTGATAGCCTTGACGCCTTACCGCCCATAGGGTAGGATAGACGCAAAACCGCCCCCCGGATGTCCCGGCCCAAGCCCGGCCCCAACCAAAAAGAAACGGTGTGACAGAATAATGCCCAACGCCCATAAAATCCTCTCCCTGGCCCTGGCCCCCCTGCTCCTGTCCCTGATGATCCTGGCCCAGGGCTGCGGCGTCTTTTCCGACCTGGCCCGGGACAACCAGCTCCACATCGGCTCCCTAGGCCTCAAGGACTTCATAAGCCCGGTCAAGCTGAGGGTCGGCATCCTGGACCTCCGGGACGAGGTCGGCCTGGGATCCCCTGAGGCCGGGTCCAACCTAGCCGTCCTCCTGACCGAGCGGTTCTCCGAGAACGGCGACCTGGTCCTGGTCACCCCGGCCGAGGTGTCGGCCGCTGCCAGGGCCAGGGGCTGGAACGGGGAGGAACTCTCCCCTGAGATGGCCATGGAGTTGGGCCGGGAACTCGACCTCAACGTGATCATGGAGGGGGCCATCTCCCAGGTCGAGCAGCAGGCCGCCCGCCGGGGCTGGCGCCGCCTGATCCGCTTCATCTCCGACCAGCAGAAGTACGTGGACGCCGTCATCACCCTGGTGGCCTATGACTCGGCCACCGGCCTGGTCATCTCGTCCCGGGCCGGCGAGGGCTCCTACAAGGTCGGCCAGTCCGAGGTCGATCCCTTCGCCTCCACCCCAGAGCCGGCCATCTCCCAGGAGGCCATCGAGCAGGGCCTGGAGCTGGCCATCGACGACACCTACTACAGGACCCTTGACGGCCTGGCCTACACGCCCTTCAAGGCCATGGTCGTCTCCCAGGACGGCAAGAACGCCACCATCCGCTACGGCCAGAACGTGGGCCTCCCCAGGGGCCTCGAGTTCGTCTGCCTCTCGGCCCGGGAGACCCTCACTAGCTCCATCAACATAAGCTACGTCGTCCCGGGCGAGGCCAAGGCCAGGCTGGTGGCCAGGGACGTGGGCCCCGACCAGGCGACCCTGGAGATCGTCGAGGGGAGCCTCGACGTGGGCGATTTCGTCCAGGCCTGGGACCGCTAGCTCCTGGGCGGGCCGGCCCCAAAGGTGCCCCTGGACCCTAGGCGTAGACGGCGGGAGCCCGGAAGACCAAACGAGCGGTCCTCCGGGCTCCCGTTTTTTCCTGTGTCCTCTCCTGGTGGCCCACCCATGCCCAGGCCCCCCGGCGCGCTGCCCGGGAGCCCCGCGCCCCCGGAGTGTGGTGGCCACCTCGGGTCCCCGGCCCCTGGGCGGTGACGGCGAGAGCCCGGAAGACCATAAAATGCGGTCATCCGGGCTCCCGGTTTATCGAGGGGCCGGCCAGGGTCCTATCTACCGGCCTTGGCACCCCCGGCCGCCGGGGCCGCCCCGCCGGCGGAGGGGTCGGGCCGGTTGATGAACTTCTGCTGGACAATCGACAGGATGTTGTTGACCAGCCAGTAGAGGACCAGACCGGCCGGCATGTTCAGGAGGATGACGCTGAAAAACAGGGGCATGAGCATCATGATCTTGGCCTGCATTGGATCGCCCATGGCCGGGGTCATCTTCTGCTGCCAAATCATCGAGGCGGCCATCAGGATGGTCATGACCGGGATGCCGGTCGGGGGATCCAGGAAGGGCACGCGGAAGCCCAGGTCAAAGAGGCGGTCCGGGGCCGAGAGGTCGCCGATCCACAGGACGAAGGGCGCGCCCCTGAGTTCCAGGGCATAGTCCAGGACCCGGTAGAAGGCTATGAAGAAGGGGATCTGCAGGAGCATCGGCAGGCAGCCCCCCATGGGGTTGACCTTGTAGGTCCTGTAGAGCTGCATCATCTCCCTGTTGAGGGCCTCCCGGTCGTCCTTGTGCTTCTCCCGGAGGGCCGCCATGCGGGGCTGGAGCTTCTGCATCTGCTTCATGGACTTGTAGCTCTTGGCGGTCAGGGGGGCCAGGGCGACCTTAATCAGCACGGTCACGATGATGATGGCCAGGCCGTAGTTGCCCACGATTCCGTAAAACATCCTCAGGAGGAAGGCCAGGGGCCTGGCCAGAAAGGCGAACCAGCCCAAATCGACGCTCTTGCCGAGGTTGTGGCCGGCCCTTTCCAGATCCCCGGCGTCCTTGGGGCCATAGTAGACCGAAAAGTCGTAGGCCGACTCAGCGCCCGGGTTTAGCTGGAGGGGCCAGGAGGCCACCAGCTGGACCCCCGCCTGGGGCCGCTCGGCGGCCTGGATCCCCAGGCCGGCCGGATCCTGGCTCCCTCCCGACAGGACGACGGCCGCCAGGAAATACTGGCTCATGTAGCCCAGCCAGTCGGCCACGGGGGGCGACCCCAGATCCCTCAGCTTGGAGCCGGCCTTGCCCACGGCGGCCGTGAACAGCTTGCCCCCGAGATAGCCGGCGACGTTGTCGTAGCGGCCCGGCCGGCCCCCGAAAGGGCCGGCGGCGATGGTCATGCCCAGACGCCCGCCGTAGCCCGAGGTCGGGCTCTGGTTCCTGGCCACGACCCGGTGCCCGATCAGGAAGCTGCCGGGAGTGAAGGTGAAGGTCCTCTCCAGGACCAGGCCCTTGGCCGTCCTGCCGGTGAGGACCAGCTTCCCCGGGGCGCCCTCGACCTTGAGGGAGTCCCGGTCGGCCGAGAACCTAAGCTCGGAGAGGTCCAGGAAGTCGGCCTCGTTCACGTAAACCCTGAGGGCCATGGGCAACTCGGCCGGCTGGCCCTCGGTGGCCCCCGGGACCATCTGCTGCTGCCTGGCCGGTTCCCGGCCGCCAACCCTGGTGGCCAGGTAGCCGTTCAGGGTCAGCGACTTGAGCCGCCCCCCCAGCTCGGTGAAGACGGCCACGAACTCCGGGGTCTCCACGACGATGTCCCGGGCCGGGCTGGCCACCTCCGCCTGGGCCGGCTCGCTGACCGGCTCGCCGACCGGCTCGGCCACGGGGGCCACGGAATCGCCGGCGGCGGTCTCCAGGGCGGCGGCCCCGACCGGCCCGGCCGGCCTCGACGCCTCACTGGCCGGGGGGGCCGGCTTGGGGAACAGGACGGGATAAAGCACGTTGACGAGCACGAAGAAACCCATCATCAGTACCATGGCCAGAATAACGCGTTTTTCCATTCGGGAAGCTCCTGAGGCTTGGCTCGCGGTCGTCCTCGTCAGGCGGGCCCTGGGCCCCCCAGTCAAATGCCGTCCCCAGGCCATGGCTTCGGCCAGGGAGTAAGGGGTTCCTCTTTTTTCGGGATGGGCCGGCGTACCGGGCGGCCACCGCCCGCCGCGCCCCCTGGTACCGGCCGGGGGCTCTCCCCTGGCTAGTCCTTCTTCCTGGGCCCGGGCACCGGGTCGTGGCCGCCGGGGTTGAAGGGATGGCATCGGGCCAGCCTCCTCAGGGTCAGCCACAGGCCAAGCCAGAAGCCGTGCCGGGAAAAGGCCTCGATGGCGTAGGAGGAGCAGGCCGGGTGGAAGCGGCAGGTCGGGGGTTTTAGGGGCGAGACGAACCGCTGGTAGAACCTCAGCGTCCCCAGGGCCACGGAAAGCGCCAGGCGCGCCGGCAGGGAACGCCGGGCCGGGACTTCCGGCCCTGGCCCGCCATGAGCCAGGGGCGGCCCACCTGGGGCCAGAGGCGTCACCGCGGCCGGCCCCCCCGGTCCCAGCCTAGGCCTTTTGGCTCTTCCGGGCCACATTTTCCAAAAAAGACCTGAACCTGGGCCTGGCGTCGGCGTCCAGGCCCTTCTTGAAGGGATCCAGGCCCTGGAGGGCGATGAAGAGGAGATCGAAGCCCTGGGGCCAGGAGGCCTGGTTCAGGCGGAAGAATTCCCTGGCCAGGCGCTTGAAGCGGTTCCTGGCCACGGCCTTGCCCACCTTCCGGGTCGTGGTCACGCCCAGCCGGTTGTGGCCAAGCCGGTTCTGCCTGGCCACGACCAGATAGCCCCCCAGCCTGAGCCGGGCCTGGTCGCGGCCATTCATGGCCAGGAACTGCCCGCGGCTGAGGAGCCTCTGGCTCTTCGGGAAGGAGTGGGCGGGCGCCGGCCCCAAGATCAGACCGCCAGCCTGGCCCTGCCCTTGGCCCGGCGGCGCCTGATGACGGCCGCCCCGGCCCTGGTCCTCATGCGGACCAGAAAGCCATGGGTTCTCTTCCTTCTGACGTTGTGCGGCTGGTAGGTTCTCTTCATGTCTCGTTCCCGCCCGGGGTTCCGCCATCATGCCGCGAAGCGCGCGGTGCCGACGGATCCGGGAATGGGCCTCCCTTTTTATGTTGCGGCCCCTGGTGGGCCTTGGTTCTGAGTTGTGGCGCCCGAGGTGGCCCGGATGCCCGCGCCTAGCGGCGGGCCAACGCCAGACGGCCAGGGGCGGGCCATGACCCGGCCCCTCCGGCCTGGCGGCTACTCGCCCCGGGCCCGCTCGATGGCCTCGGACTTTTTCTTGCAGTCAATGCACAGGGTGGTGACTGGCCTGGCCTCAAGGCGCTTTTCGCTGATGTCGCCCCCGCAGGACTCGCAGACCCCGAAATCGCCGGTCTCGATCCGCTCAAGGGCCTCGTTTATCTTGGTCAGCAGCATGCGCTCCCTCTCGCGCAGACGCAGGGTGAAGCTGCGGTCCGACTCGATGGAGGCCCGGTCGGTGGGATCGGGATAGTTGACGGTCTGATCGTTCATGTCAGACACAGTCTCGTCGGCGTTTTGAAGAATCTCATCGCGCTGCCGCAACAAAATGTCTTTGAATCGCTTCAACTGGGCGTCGTCCATAAT
>JAISEK010000150.1 GCA_031264145.1 Deltaproteobacteria bacterium | reverse complement strand
ATTAATTTGTGCTCCGGGAAAAGGGTTTCGTGGGTCCATCTGTTCGCCTCCACAAAAAGTATCAACGAAACTACTATAACACACGAAAGCTTAAAAACCTAGTAAAATTCTGTGCACCCTGGGGAGCCTTATTTTCATTTTTGTATTTTTTATTGGTAATATTATATATATCAATAATCAATATATTGCATTTAAACATATAAATATTGATATTGTCGCATAATCGAAGGGGCTCAGCCCAGGTTCCCGAGTTCCTGGTTGGCCACGTTCTGCCAGAGGGGATCGGGCAGGGCGGCTATTATCTCCAGGACCGACCTGTACTGGCCCTCCAGGCCCATTCTCTTGTAGGCCCCGGCTATGGTGTAGAGGGACTCGCCGCTGGCCCCCGGGGGGCGGTTGGCCAGGGCCAGGTCGAAGTTCCTCTGGGCGTCCTGCTGGCGGCCAAGCTCCTGGTAGACCTGGCCCACCTGGATGTATTTGGCGAAGCGGTCGGCCAGGTCGCCCTGGCCGTTGGGCTGGCGGCCCAGGAATTCCTCCATGGCCCCGGCCCAGTCCTCTATCCGGCCCTCGTCGAGGTAGAGGCCCAGGAGGAGGTCCTGGACCGGCTTGGAGTTGTCCAGGCCCTCGTTGGCCACGATGCCCCGCTCCAGGGTGGCCAGGGCCTGGCCGTTGCGGCCGGCGGCCATCTCGGTCCTGGTCTGGTCCAGGAAGCTCTCGCCGAAGAAGGGGTCCGAGGGGTATCTGGACCTGAAGACGTCGTAGAGCGCCCCGACGTCGTCCGTCCGGCCCAGGGCCTTGGCCAGGGAGACCTGGTCCAGGAGGACCCGGGGCTCGTCGGGGCTGTCGGGATAGTCTCGCCGGAAGAGGGCCAGGTCGTTGTAGGCCTGGGGGTTCAGGCCCAGGTCGGTCTCGATGGCCGCCATCTCGAGGATGACCTGGGGGCGTTCCTGGCGGGCCGGGTTGCCGTCCACGAAGTCGCGGTAGTGGCCCAGCCCCTCCTGGTTCCGGCCTTCCCTCATCTCCATCCTGGCCGTCAGGAGGGTCAGCTCGGGGATGCGCCCGTCGCCGGGGTAAAGCCTGAGGAAATCGTTCCAGGCCGCCAGCCCCTCCTGGTTCCGGCCCAGGGCGAAGAGGTCCCTGGCCTCCTCCAGGAGGAGATCGGGCTGGCGGGGGTCGTCGGGGAAGGCCTCCCGGAAGCGGTCCAGGATCTCGGCGGCCAGGTCTGGCTCCCCGAGGCCCATGAGGTCATGGTACTGGGTGACGTAGGAGTCGCGGACCAGGCCGTCGTTGGGGAAGAGGCGCTCGAAGCGGGCCATGACCTCCATGGCCTCCTGGGCCCGGCCCTGGCCGATCAGGTCCCGGTACTGCATGGGGAACGACTCCCTGGCCAGGGGATCGTCCCCGAAGCGGGCCCGCATCTCCTCGAGGGCCGCCTGGGCCTCCTCGGGCCGCGACTCCTCGGAAAGCTTGCGGTACATGCTTATGAAGGTGGCCGGGGTCTCGGGGTCGCCCGGGTACTCGGACTGGAAGAACCGCAGGGTGTCCAGGCCGGCCTGGGCCTGGCCCAGGCCGAACTGCTCGGTGGCCCGGTTGAGGAGCATGTTGCGCGAGCGGATGTCGGATGGGTAGAGCTGGCGGAAGAGCTCCTCGTAGCGGTAGGCGTCCTGGAGGCGGCCGAGCCCCCTGGCGTCGGCGATGGTCTCGATGATGGTCCCGGGCCCCCGGGGGTCGTCCGGGTAGGCGGTCCTGAAGTCGGAGAGCCTGTCCCAGCCCTTCTCGTGCCTCTTGAGCCTGCGGTCCATCTTGGACTGCGTCAGGAGGTACTCGGGGCTCAGCTCGTCGTCCGGGTACTGGTCCCGGTAGGTGTCCATGAGGGCCGAGGCCTGGTCGAAGCGCCTTTTGTCGACCAGGATATAGATGGCGTCCGAGAGGGCCGCCTGGCTGACCGGGGTGAGGGTAAGGACCTGGGGGTCGTTCCTGAAGTTCATCAGGTCGGCCACGTCGCCGTCGGAGGCCTGGTTGGCCAGGACCTTCTCCACCAGGGCCAGCTGGCCGTGGACGTAGCCGACCGAGTCGGGAAACTCCTCCAGGGTGGCCTTGAGCTGCCTGAAGGCGTCCAGGGGCTGGCCGCTCTTCAGGGCCGCCTCGACCAGGGCCTGCTGGTCGGCCAGCCTTTTCTCCGGCGACTGGTCCTCGATGAACTTCCAGACCTCCAGGGCCTTCTGGTCATCCCCCAGGTGCTCGTAGGACTGGGCCAGGAGCCGCTTGAACCGGAGGAGGTCCGGGCCTTCCAGGAAGGCCTGGTTGTCGGAGTTGAGGGCGTCGACCGCCCCGAACTCGCCCAGGTCGTAGCGCTCCTGGGCCTCGTTCACGACCACCCGGCTCAGGATGGGCCGGGCCTCGTCCAGGAGGACCCCCCGGGGGTACTTGTCCACCAGGTCCCGGAGCCACCTTATGGCCTGCCCGTTCTCCCCGTCGGCGGCCTGGGCCTGGCCAATCTTGAGGTAGGCCAGCTGCAGGAGGGGGGACTCCGAGGCCTGGGAGATGATGCTGTCGTACATCTTGACCGTGGCCTGCCTGGCGCCCCACTCCAGGGCGTCGAAGACGTGCTCCGGCGAGAAGAAGGCCCTCAGGGCCCCCATGTCGGCCAGGCGAATCTGGCTCACCAGGCCACCGTCCTGGTTGGGGAAGCGGTCCCTGGCCACGTTGAAGAAGCTGATGGCCTCGCCCTGCCGGCCCATGGCCTGGAAGGCGTTGCCGATCCTGGCCAGCATGACGTCGGCCTTGGGGTGGTCGGGCATCAGGTTCAGGGCGTGCTCGAGGAAGAGGACCGTCAGATCCGGCCGGTTCAGGTAGGAGTAGCTGTCGCCCAGGGCGTAGAGCATATCCGGGAAGAGCTGGAAGATGTTGGGGTCCAGATCCAGGGCCTCCCTGAACTTCTCGCAGGCCTGGCTGTAGAGGGTGTCCTGGTAGTCGGCCATGGCCTCCCTGACCAGGGCCAGGCGGGCGAAGGCCGACGAGAGGCCCCTCTCCAGGAGGGGGGCCAGGGTCTTCCGGGCCTCGTCGTTGAGGCCCATGGCCAGCTCCATGTCGGCGGCCTTCAGCAGGGAGGCGGCGTAGAAGCTGGAGTCGGGGTAGGAGTCGGCGGTCACCTTGTAGAAGCCGTCGGCCTCGGCCCTGAAGTCCATCAGGCGGTTGGCCTCGCCGAGCATGAACGAGGCCCTTGGGGCGGCGAAGCTGTCGGGGAACGAGTCTATGGCCAGGCGCCAGGCGTCGGTGGCGTCGACGAAGTTGTCCGGGAGGCCCTTCTCGAAGAAGGCGTCGCCGATGAGGAACCAGGCCGGGTCAGCGTAGGGGTGGCCGGGGAACCCGTTCTTGAACCTGACGAGCTTTTCCAGGCCGGCGTCCAGGCGGCCGGCGGCCAGGTCGGCCAGGGCCAACTGGACCAGCCTCTCGGGTTCGCCGTGATCTGGGGTGCTGACCATGAAGAGGGAGAGCCCCTTGACCACCTCCTGGAAGGAGGGCGGGTGGAGCTGGATGCCCTCCTCGGCGCTCAGGATGGGCTGGCCGGACTCGTCGAGCTGGGGGCCATGGTCAAGGGGCGCCAGGTCCTTGAAATCGACCACGCAGGAGAAGCGGTCCCTGCTCAGGAAGTGCCGGACCTCGAACTTGTTGGTGTCCAGGGTCACCCTGGCCACCAGCCGGCCCCCGTCCAGCCGAAGCTCGACGCCCTTGACCAGCTCGTCTCTGGGGCCGGCCGCGGCGCCGGAATAGTCCATGGGGCCGAAGTCCATCAGGAAGGTGTCGACGTCCTCCCGGCGCAGGATGACGTCGCCGATGCGGTCCTGGAAGGAAAACACCAGCCGGGAGTACTCGTCCATGCTGCCCAGGGCCACGTTCCTGAGCTGGTTGGCCGAGAGGCGCCCGGCCAGCGGCCCGGCCAGGGCCGCCAGGCAGAGCAAGAGCCACAGGCAGGCCAGCGGGGCCGACGAAAGGAGGGCCTCTCCCGTCGCGAACGCCTTCTTTTGGGCTGAAAATGGCTTCATCGTCTTATAGCCAGCAGACCCCGGGCCCTGGCCCTGGGGGGGATGGCCCTCCCCCCTCGACGGGAGGCGGGCCTGATTGGGTATTCGCGGCCGTCCGGCCGCCCCGGGGTTTCCCTTTTGGCGCCTGTCCGGATCGCCCGCCTGGGGGCCAAAGCCGGCTTCCCGCCCCATCCCGGGGCCAGTCCCCGGACTGGCCGGGGACTGGCCGGGAGAGGCACCCCTCATTATCCTTATCGGCCCGGGGCCAGGGAAAGTCAAACGCCGGCATGGCGGCCAAGGGGCCTATTCCAGGCCCCTTTTCTTTAGCTTCTCGAAGAAGGTGCTCCTGTTGAGGCCCAGATACCTCGCGGCCTGGTTCTTGACCCCCTTGCTGGCCGCCAGGGCCCCCCTGATGAGCCGGTCCTCGAACTGGCCCATGGCGGCCAGGAGGTCCACGCCGGACTCGGGGAACTCCATGAGGGGCCCGATCAGGCCCAGGAGATCCCTGTCCACATCCAGGGACACCAGCTCCGCCGGCGGGAGCCGGCCCCCGGCCTGGGGGGAGGGGGGGGGCGGTGGGCCCAGCCGCTCGGCCAGCCGGGAGAAGTCGGGCCCGGGCCCCGGGCCTGGGACGGGCCCGGCCGGGGGGCGGGGGCCGCCCTCGACCTCCAGGAGGAGCCTCTGGGGCAGATCGTGGCGCGTCAGGATGGGGCCGTCGGCCAGGATGACCATCCTCTCCATGAGGTTCTCGAGCTCGCGGACGTTCCCGGGCCAGCGGTAGGCCGACATCAGGGCCCTGGCCTCGTCCGAGACCCCGGTGACTCGGGAGCCCCTGGCCTCCCTGAGGCGGCCCAGGAAGAAGTCGATCAGGAGGGGGACGTCGCCCGGGCGATCCCGGAGCGGCGGGATGGTCAGGGGAATGACGTTGAGGCGGTAATAGAGGTCCTCGCGGAAACGGCCGTCCCCCACGGCCTGGGACAGGTCGACGTGGGTGGCCGTGATGATCCGGATGTCGACCGAGATGGTCCTGTCGCCGCCGACCCGCTCGAACTCGTGCTCCTGGATGACCCGCAGGAGCTTGACCTGGAGCTTGGGGCTCATGTCCCCGATCTCGTCCAGGAAGATGGTCCCGCCGTCGGCCATCTCGAAGCGGCCGACCCGGTCGCGGATGGCGTTGGTGAAGGCCCCCTTCTCGTGGCCGAAAAGCTCGGTCTCCAGGAGTTCCTCGGGGATGGCCCCGCAGTTGACGGGGATCATGGGCCGGCCGCTCCTGGGGGAGGCCTGGTGGATGGCCCTGGCCACCAGCTCCTTGCCGGTGCCGCTCTCCCCGTGGACCATGACCGTGGAGTCGGTGGCGGCCACCTTCTCCACTATCCTGAAGACCTCCAGGAGGCCCGGGTCCTGGCCTACGATGGAGGAAAGCGGCCCCAGGCCGGCGGGCGGCGGGGAGGCGGGCCTGGGCGGGCGGGCGGGGCCAGCGGGGGCCTCCGGGGCCTGGGCCAGGCTGCCCAGCACCTTGTTGAGGGATCTGGTCAGCTCGATGGGGTCCAGGGGCAGGCTGAGGTAGTCGGACAGGCCCGAGCGGTAGAAGGAGGTGACCGACCTGAGGTCGTAGCCGGAGCCCAGGCCCAGGACCTTGGCCCTCGCGGAAATCTCCGAGAGGGCCTGGTTGATTTTCTTGTCGGACTTGGTGCCGAACTCGGCCAGATCGAGGATGAGGGCCCCGAAGGGGGGCCCGTCCTGGGCGGACAGGGCCTCCAGGGCCGCCTGGAGGCTGTCCTGGCGCACGGCCTGCGCTCCCCGATCATGGCAGGCCCCGGCGATGGCCTGGGCCATCTTGTCGTTCCGGAGCACCAAAAGAACCTGGTTCATGCGATTTTGACCAAATTGTCGTTCGTTGAGGGATGGGGCGCAGCCCGGCCGGCCAGGGCCACCCGGGGGCTCTGGGACAAGACTGTTCCTCTCATATAATACCATGATAAGGAGGAAAAAGGCAATAACTTTCTGATATTCTCAGAAAATAGGGGTCTTAGTTTTCTTGGGTTCACAAATTTAAAGCCGCCCGGGGGGACGCACTCGGAGGCATCCCCCCGGGGTTGGCGCAAGCGCGCAGGGCCGCCCGGCCCGCGGGCGTTTGGCGGTAAAAGGCCGGGGCTCCCTGACTGGCCGCGGTGGATGGCGGCCATGGTTTTGGCGGATCCCTGGCGGCGGGACGGCTGCGAACCTGGCGGGAGGGGCGTCCACGAGCCCGCGGCCTGCCATGGGCGGGTGGCCGTTTCGCCGGCATGTATATCTATATGGCTTGGCTCACATACCGCGCCATTATGAAGGAAGTGAGACTGGCCAAGCGCCGTGCCTTCCAGCTGACAATGGAGTATGTGGAGAGATACCGGCTGCGGAGCGGGATAGAGGCCACCAATAGCCAGCTTAAAAGTATGGGCGGCGGAAAACTACGTGTCAGAGGATATCAGAACGTAAAGTCAAAGAAGATGATGAAGGCCTTTGTCTTGAATATAAAAAGATTAACGATATATTTAAACTAAAAATTTAAAAAATAATAAGATATAATTTTTGAAAACAGGCATTTACTATAAAGTTTATTTTTTGCCTAGTTTGCCGCATAAATTTGCCTTCTGCTTTTCATTCAAGGGGTTTTTACCTGGGCATCAAAATTCGAACTGCTTCCTCAAGTTTTTTCCAATGCCTCTATGAGTGGCGACAGTTTCAGTGTGTGTGGATTCGACATTATATTGGAACCGCTATTGACTTGATTCAAAGCATATGATAAATTTTAGTCCAGTAATTGATAAAGGTAACATTATGAAAAAACAGAGTAATATTGAATCGCTTGACGAAAATAATATTATTGAGGCTGATTTCGTCCATCTGGCTCGCCTGGCGGCGGCAGGCAAGGATGAAGATGTCCGGCTTCTTATCGCGCGGCTTGTGCTGAAATACCGTGACACCCTGCCCCGTTTATCTAGAGAACTCGAAAAATTTCTAAAAGATGGACCATGTACCAACTCGAATAAAATAATGCGCAAATCAAAAGGCCTAATAGATGATTATTATTCATTTTTATCGACTAATACTGATTTATTTATTTCTACTCCCATTGATCATGATTCCAATTTACAACTGATTAAGGTTTATCGTGACAATGAACGTGAAATAAGGCCAATTTTGTCAGAATCTTTACTTGCGACCTTTGAACAAATTTTCCAGGAACGCCAGGTGCCAGAAAAATTGATTGAAGTTGGGTTAAAACCAACCACATCCGCCGCTTTTATCGGTGCGCCAGGAGTCGGCAAGACCATTGCCGCGCGCTGGGTCGCGGCCAGGCTTGGGTTGCCTCTTTATGTCCTTGACTTGACGGTCGTCATGAGCAGTTATCTGGGGAAAAGCGGGGCAAATTTGCGTACGGTGCTTGATTTCGCGAAGGCCCAGGAGTCAGTTTTATTGTTGGACGAAATTGATGCCATCGCCAAAAAACGTGACGACTTCCTCGATGTCGGCGAATTGAAGCGCCTAGTGACAATCATGCTCCAGGAAATTGAGGAGTGGCCGGCCACGTCATTATTGTTGGCTGCGACGAACTACCCCGATCTCGTTGATCCGGCACTATGGCGACGTTTTGATATGGTCGTTGAATTTCCCATGCCCGGTGAGAGCGAAATGAGACAAGCAATCATGCGGTTTTTTGGGCAAGATGCGGGAAAACTCTCAGGGTGGGTTGATGTCTTTGCCGCTTTATTTAATGGTAAGTCTTTTAGCGATATTGAGCGTGCCGTTCACCGTTTTCGCCGAATTCAAATCTTTGAACCGGGCTTGGCGTCTGTGCGTTTTGGGGAGATTATGCGACCGTTTATCCACGCCTTGGGCAAAACGAGAAAAATCGAGCTTGCCAAAACCATCTGTGGGACCGGCGCATTCTCGCAACATGAGATCTCGACTTTGCTTGGCATAAGCCGGGATACGATCAGGAAGTATTGCGGGCCCATGGGCGGCAATGGGAAGGCGGCTGAAAATGGCGATTAATTTTTTGATCGGCAACGGTCATGTCTTAACGGAGCCTATTACGGTCCATAGGGGCGGAGGATCTACGCCTGACGTTTAGGATCTGTAAAAAAATTAGTTGTAATAGATTTTATGATATGTTATGCTAGTCCATAGTTCAAGAAATAAGGAGAAAAGCTATGGACTGCATCACAGAAGATCGAATAAGAATCAT
>JAISEK010000113.1 GCA_031264145.1 Deltaproteobacteria bacterium | reverse complement strand
CGCGTCTACCTGCCGCCTGGCGCCCCGGGTCCGTACTTCCCGGCGTAGCCCCTGGGGGTTATCATGCGGCCCTGGTAGACGAAGGTGCTGCTGTTGCCCACGATGACCAGCGTCTGCATGTCTATCTTGGCCTCTGCCAGGTTCCCCAGGGTCGTCAGGCCGACGGCCTGGCCCTCCCGGCCGCAGCGGCTGGCCAGGCCCACCGGGGTCAGCGGGGACATGTTGCCCAGAAGGATCTCGGCCGCCCGTCCCAGCTGCCAGGGCCGGCCATGGCTCTTGGGGTTGTAGATGGCGATCACGAAGTCGGCCCTGGAGGCCAGATCGAGCCTCTTCTCGATGGTCTCCCAGCTGGTCAGGCGATCGGAGAGGGACACGGCGCAGAAGTCGTGGGTCAGGGGGGCCCCCAGGAGGGCGGCGGCGGCGGTCAGGGCCGGGGTGCCGGTGACGACCTCTATCTGGAACTGGCCCTGGCCGCTCCCCAGGGGGAGGCCCCGCTGGGCCGCCACCTCGAAGATGGCCCCGGCCATGGCGTAGACCCCGGGATCGCCCCCTGAGACCATGGCCACCGCCTGGCCCTCGGCGGCCAGGCCCAGGGCCCTCTCGGCCCTGGCCACCTCGGCCGTCATGGGGCTGGGCTCGAGCATGGCCTCGGGGTGGGCGAAGGGGGCCGCCTCCTCCAGGTACAGCCTGTAGCCTAGGATGATCCTGGCCTCGGCCAGGGCCTTTCGGGCGGCCAGGGTCAGGCCGTCCGGTCCGGCGGAGCCCAGGCCGATGATGGGCAGTCTATGAGGGCCACGGCGCAGGTGGCCCTGGCCCCCTTTCTCTTGTTGACTAGCAGCGGCCCCATCCGGGCCGCCAGCCTGGCCGACGCTTCGCATACCGAGGCTGCTCCGATTCTCCTCAGGACTGTCTCCGAGGGCGTGGGCGCCTCGACCGACGACAGCTCGGCCGGGGCGTAGGTTAGGAGGGGAAGCCCCCATTTGCCGGCCAGAAGGGCCGGGGCCAGGCCAGCCTGTCCCCGGCTGTCCAGGGTGGCCAGGACCGCGACCGAGAGGGGGTCGAGGCCTGCCTGGCCCAGGGAGGCGGTCAGGAGATCCTCCAGCTCGCCGGGAGGGCAGTCGCGGTGGCAGCCCAGGCCGGCGGCCAGGGCCGGGGGCCTAAGGACCAGCGTCCCGGCTGGCACGGGGTAGGCCAGGTAGTCGGCCACCACCGACGGCCCGGCCTCCCCGGTGGGCCGGGCGGCGAACTCGAAAAGCCCCGGCCAGCCGGCAAGGCTGGGCGCCAGGAACCCGTGGGGATCATGGACGGTGACCCTGAGGCCCTCACACAGCCTGCGGCTTATGGCCGGGAGGGGACCCAGATCCGGGCACCTGAGGCCCAGGTCGGCGGCCAGGGCCTCCAGGGCCGGTACCCCCTCGATGTCAGTGGCCGTGTTGATGACCGCCTGGCCGCCGGTCGCCGCGGCCACCGCCCGGGCCAGGTCGTTGGCCCGCCCCAGGTGGCCGGAAAGGAGGCTGATGACGTGGCGGCCGTCCTGGCCCAGGGAGACCACGGCCGGGTCGTTCGCCTTGTCCCCGACCAGGGGGGCCACCAGCCTCACCACCAGGCCGGTCGCGGCCACCAGGACGTGCCCCTGGTACCCGTGGAACTTCCCGGCCCAAAAGGGCCCGAGGCGGTCGAAGAGCCCCTTGGCCCCGCGGCCGTGGGCCAGGCGCCGGGGCAGGAACAGATCGGCCGAAAGGGCGGCGGCTATCCGCCCCGCCAGGTCGGCCCCGGGGGCCGTGAGGGCGTAGACGGCGGCCCTGGGCCCCCCCGGGCCGCCCCAGGTGGCCGGCGCCCTGGCGGTCATGGCCTCCCCCAGGCGTTCCCCTGCATGGTGGCCGTCAATCGCTGGCCGCCCTGTGGGCGTGGCCGAAGGACTTGTCGTAGAGCCTGGACTTGGGGGTCGGCTTGCCGCTTCGGAGGGCGGCCAGGGCCGGTCCGGCCAGGATCAGGGCGTGGCGGTCCAGGCCTTCCCCGGCCAGGGTCTGGGCCAGGCCGGAGGGCGTGGTCCACAGGGTCCGCCCGTCGGGCCAGGAGACCCGGTGGCAGACGGCCACCGGCGATTCCGGGCCGAAGGCCTGGGCCAGGATCCGGCCAGCCTCCTCGCCCTGGGCCGCCGACAGGTACAGGGCCAGGGAAGTCCTGTGCCTGGCCAGGGACAGGAGGTCCTCGCCGATGGGCATGGGGGTCCTCCCGGCGATCCTGGTGACGATGAGGCTCTGGGTGATCTCGGGCAGGGTGAACTCCAGGCCCAGGCTGGCGGCGGCGGCCGTGGCCGCCGTGACCCCGGGGATGACCCGGTAGGGGACGTTGGCCTTGGCCAGGAGCTCGAACTGCTCGTGGATGGCCCCGTACAGGCTGGGATCGCCGGTGTGGAGCCTCACCGTTTTCCTGCCGGCCCTGTGGCCGTCGACCATGGCCCGGACGATCTCGCCCAGCTCAAGGCCGGAGGAGTCGACGGTCTCGGCCTCCGGCCGGCGGCAGTCCATGATGGCCGGGTTGACCAGAGATCCGGCGAAGACGATCAGATCGGCCTCCTCTATGGCCCTGCGGCCGGCCACGGTGATGAGGTCCGGGTCGCCCGGTCCGGCGCCCACGAAGACGACCTCGGGCCTGTTCTTTTCCTGGTTCATAAAACCCCGCCTGGAAAGCCCCCGGCCAGGGCCGGTGACAGGTTGCGCTGGAGACTGGGAGAAGCCGCTGGGCTCTCCCCTATGGTGCCGGCGGCAGGCATTTTTCCCGAGAGCCCGACAGGTGCCCAGGGGGACGGCCGCGGAGAACATCCCCCCTGGGGTGACCATGGGGCCTGGGGACTGCCAGCTCGGGCGGTGCCCCTCCCCGCCCGGCCGGGAAACGTCCCCCGCTGGAGACGTCCCCGCCGCGCCTGGCGCGGCGAACGCGGGGGGAGAGCCAAGGGGAAAGGCCAGAAAAGGCCCTTGGGCGCCAGGGTCTGGCCCGGGCCACGCGCCAGGGTGCCCTAGCCCGAAGGCGCCCGGCCCTTCACGAGGAAGACCGGGTTGATGGGCTTGAGCAGAAGGCTTCCGGCCAGGGGCTCCCCCCGGGCGGCCAGGATCTGGGTCACCGAGGCCGGCTGGCCGTTGGCCGACAGCGAGGAGATGGCCGCGTCCAGGCTGTCCAGACGGACCACGGCGGCGACGGCCAGGCCGCCGGGCGCCAGGCAGCCCATGACCCCCCGGAGGAGCGCCTCCAGCTGCCGGCCGCCGCCGCCGACGAAGACCCGGTCGGGACGCGGCAGATCGGGCATGACCTCCAGGGCCTGGCCCTCGATTATCTCCAGGTGGGCCACGCCGAAGCGGGAGCGGTTCCGGCGGGCCTGGGCGGCCCTCCCGGGGTCCTTCTCCACGGCGTGGATCTGGCCGTGGCGGAGGATCAGGCCGGCCTCCAGGGAAACGGAGCCCGACCCGCAGCCCAGGTCCCACATGGTCTCTAGGCCCGAGAGTTCCAGGAGGCCCAGGGCGGCCGTCCTGACCTCGCTTTTGGTGATTAGGCCGGCGGCGTGGTCGAAGGCCGACTCGGGGGCCCCCAGGGTCAAGGCCTCCGGCAGGGCGGTCCTCTCCAGGACAGCGAGGTTCAGGGGGGAAAAGGAGGTCCTGGCCGCCTCCTCCAGGCCGCCGGCCCAGACGGCCTGGCCGGGCAGGCCCAGATCCTGGAAGACGGCCAGCTTCCAGTTTTCCTGGCCCCGCGAAAGGAGCCTCCCGGCAATCTCGCCGGGCGTGTTCTCCTGGTCGGTGTAGACGGCCAGCCGCCCTGGGCCGGTTATCTGGCCGGCCCGGAAAAGGGCCGACCAGAAGGGCCCGAAGTCGCGGCGCCCGTGGAGGGAGACGGTCTCCACCCCGGCCCAGGAATCGCCCAGGAGGGCAAAGGCCTTCTGGACCGCCGTGGGCGCCGGGATCAGGTCCGCCCGCCTGGGGGCCAGGGCCTCCCGCGCCCTGGCCCCCAGGCCGAAGAAGTTGGGGTCGCCGTCGGCCAGGACCAGGAGGCGTTTGCCCTGGCCGGCCAGGGCCATCTCCTCCAGCCAGCCGTCGAGGCCCCCGGCGATGGGGATCCGGCGGGCCAGGGGGGGCAGGGCCTTTTCCAGGGCGTCCAGGAGCCTCCTGGGCCCGGCCACCACCTCGGCCCCGGCCATCAGGGCCAGCGTCCTTGGGCCCAGGTCCCCGGCGTCGTCTAGGCCGAGGATGGTCGCGGCCGGGTCACCGGCGCCCTCCCCGGGCTGGTCATGGAGTCGTTCGGTCATGCCGCTTCCGGATTGGTCGATAGCGATCGCCTGAAGGTGGGTCAAAGGGGGCCGCGCCTGGGCAGTGGCCTGCCTGGGTCTTGGCCATGGGCCAGCAGGTGGCCGTCGAAATCGAAGACGCTGACCCAGATTAGCGGGCCAGGGCCGGCAAAGCCCCTGGCCGAGGCCAGGACCTTCCCGGCCACTATGGGGACCATGTCCAGGGCCCGGAATTCCTTCAGCACCTCCAGGGCGGCCAGGGCCGTGGGGGCGGAGGCTATCAGGCCGAGTGGCTCCGGGCCCAGCCCGTCCAGCCAGCCGGCCAGCGTCCCCAGATCCATGTCGTTGTGGTGGGCGTGGGTGTAGGGGAAGCCGGCCGCCTGCTTGACGGCCTTGCCGAAAAACTCGGCCAGGCCTATGGCCTCGAAGCCGTGGCGGGTGGCCAGCTCCAGGCCGGCCCTGAAGAAATCGGCGATCTGGACGAAGGCCTCCTCCGGCAGGTCGGGCCTGGCCTGGCGGGCCAGGGCCTCGCTCCGGCGGCCAGTGGCCAGGACCACTTCCCTGGAACCGCCGGCCCTGGCCACCGAGAGGGCGTTGTCGATGGTGGCCACGTAGGCCCGGTGGGAAAAGGGCTTGACCAGCCCCGTCGTGCCCAGGATGGACAGGCCCCCGACGATGCCCAGGCGGGGATTGAGGGTCCTGAGGGCCAGCCGCTCCCCGTCCTCGATGGAGATGGCCGCCTCAAGGCCCTGGCCATCCGCCATGAAGGGGGCCAGGTTTTCCCCGAGCATGGAGCGGGGGACCGGGTTGACCGCCCATTGGCCGACAGCCAGGACCAGGCCGGGCCGGGTCACCCGGCCCACCCCCTGGCCGCCAGAAATCTCCAGGCCCGCCCGCGGGGAAGGTCTAAGGGTGACCGCTATCCTGGCCCCGTTGGTGACGTCGGGGTCGTCCCCGGCGTCCTTCACGACCACCACCCTTGCGGCCCCGCCCGGCCCGGTCGAGGCCTCCGAGAGGCCTATGGCCAGCCTCCGGCCCTGGGGGAGGGCGATCTCGACCTGGTCGGGCGGCCTGCCGTCCCGGAGGAACATGGCCGCCCCCAGGGCCGCCGCCGTGGCGGCCGAGCCGGTGGAGAAGCCCCAGCGGAGATCTTGCGGCCGTTCCAGGCCCTTGCGGCCGGGCCGTCCCGGCGGCGATGGCCCGGTCATGGCAATCCGCGGCAGGAAGCCACAGGCTTCGGGCCAGGGGAGGAATGGCGTCCCACCCCCGTCGGGGACGGCCCGGGGGAACTCCGGGAACCAGTCCGCTTTCCGGCGAACGCGGCCATGATCCCGGCCAATCGCGGCAAGCCGGGAACGAGGCCCGCTGGCCGGGGCCTCCGGAGGACAGGGCGGCGGTCCGTCCGGCCTGGGTTTCCCCTGGCTCCCGCCCTGGGACAGTCCGGAGCGTCGGCCAGGAGACCCTCGGCCAGGATCGGGCGGGCCTGGCGGCCACTGGGGAAAGAGTCTCCAGGGTGCCCGCTCCCGGGGAGCGGGGCCGGCGGCGTCCTCATCCAGGGGCAGGGCGGAAGTGGCCCCCGGCGTCCGTCCTGAACTAAACCCAACATGCTTTGTCCTAAGGGCCAGCCGTCCCAGGCGGGCCTATGGCCTCGGGAAGGCCGGCTGCGGGCGGCCCGCCCCCGCCGTTAGGCCTTGGACCCTGATGGGCGGGCCCTCCTCCATCCTTTGCCGGCCCCACGCCCAGGCGCTGGCGGCGGCCGGGCCCAAAGGCCCGGGCATGGCCTGCGGCCCAGGGGGCCGCTCGCCCATGATTGTATAGTGTCGCGGCTGGATTATCAAGGAGCCCAAGTGGACGCCTTTCGGGAGTCCCCATTCCACCGCCGATCTTGCCCTGGGCCCGGCCAGGGTGTAAACTTTGCCCGGCCCTGGGCGGTTTGGCCAGGCCACGGGCCGGGGCGACTGTTCCCTGGCCATCCGGCCGCCCCAAGCGGGCCGGGCCGAAAGGGTTTTGGTGACGGCATGATTTTGTCAATTCCTTTCCTCGCCAGGCGGGAACAGGCCATCAGGGACATCAGGGCGAGGCTGGCCACCGAGGGCCTGGTGGAGGAGGCCGGGGTCAACGGCGGCTATGGCCACAGGTTTACCTGCTTCAAGGAAAAGGCCTTCTACGTGACGGTTTATTTCAGGAAATCAGGCCTTTCGTCGAGCATCGTCTGCGATTGCGTCCCTGCGCCTCTGCTGGCGGGGCTCAGGGAAATGGCCGGCGCCGCGGTGCCGGCCGGGACGGGGTCGTCACCTGGCCCGGCCGCGGGGGGAACGGCGGGGCCCGCCCCCTTCCGGCTCAAGGGCCGCTGGGGCGCGGCACCCAGGATGGCCGCCAGGCCCATAGAGGCTCCCGAGGTCAGGATCGGCACCGACGAGTCGGGCAAGGGCGACTATTTCGGTCCGCTGGTGGTGGCCGGGGTCTGGGTGGACGGGGACCTGGCGAGAACCCTCTCGGGCATGGGCATCCGCGACAGCAAGGAGCTGTCCGACAAGGACAACTTGACCCTGGCCAAAGGGATAAAGGAGCTCCTTGGACGGGACCGCTACGACATCGTGAAGATAAATCCCGAGAAGTACAACGAGCTGTACCAGAAGATGAGCAACATCAACAAGATCCTGGCCTGGGCCCACGCGACCGCCATAGAGAACCTGCTGGGCCGGAACGAGTGCGGCTACGCCATCATAGACCAGTTCGCCAACGAGAGGTACGTGACGTCCGCCCTGAAGGAAAGGGGCCGGGCCATAGAGATCTTCCAGACCCCCAAGGCCGAGAGGGACACGGCCGTGGGGGCCGCCTCCATCCTTGCCCGGGAGGCCTTCGTCAGCGAGCTGGCGGCCCTGGGACGGGACCTGGGCCTGGGCCTCCTGAAAGGCGCCTCGCCCAAGGTCGACGCCCTGGCCAGGAAAATCATGGACCGATTCGGCCCAGCGGGCATTCTCAGGGTGGCCAAGATCCACTTCAGGAACACCCAGAAGGCCGGCCTGGACCTGGGCGGGCCTCACCAGGCCTGATCATCGGGCGGGGCCGGTCTCCCCGCGTATCCCAAGGCGGGACGCCCCCTGCGGGGAGGCGATGGCCGCCAGTCCCATTCCCGGCCAGCCTGGCCCGGGGCCGCTTTTTTCGGTCCCGGGCCAGGCTTTTCGTTTTCTGGGGCCGGCCCGCAGGCTAGGGACGCCTCTCGGCCACGCCAGTGCCGATGGCGTCCAGGGCCGTCTTGAGCATGGGCGGGAGGTCGGGCCTGGCCAGGTCCAGGAGGACAGCGACGTCCCTGCCGCCGGCCAGCCCGCTCGCGGCCGCCCGGGCCGAGCCTAGGAAGGCCGACCCGTCCGAGAGATGCCCCATGCCCCTGGCGTCATCCAGGGCCAGGGCCGATTCCACCAGGCCGGCGTACCTGGGATCGAGCAGGGCCTCGACGAGGTCACGCCGCCACCCGGCCCTCGATGCCAGGACCCCGGCGTCCGGGCCGGTGAAGAGCTCCAGGGGCTCCAGGCCCCTCTCGGATAGGCGGGCGAAGACGTGGCGACCCTGGGCCAGGCCGTTGCCCAGGGCCAGGGCCTCCAGGACGGCCTCATGGACCGCCTCGGCCATGATCTGGCCAATCCTGGCGTGCCCGCCGGTGTAGTCGATGGCCTCCCCCTCGCCCCCGGCGACGATGATGACGCTGTCGGTGCCAGTGCCCGTGGCCGGGTTGGCCAGGGGGGTCTGCGAGCTCCTGACGTCGAGATCCCAGACGGCCGCCGTCTTGGCCTCGGTCACGGTGACGAGGGCCCTGGCCGCCCCGGCGGGGGAGAGCCTGCGGGATGACAGGACGATGACGTTGATGGTGCCGGGCTGGTAATAGGCCCCGACGTCCCGGGAGGTCCTCACGGCGTTGGACTCGGCCCCGGCGGTCGCCAGGGCCGTCACCGTCATGTCCCTGTGCCGCTTGGTGACGATGGCCAGGCCGTCAAGGTCGGCGCCGGTGAAGATCAGGCCCGAGGAGGCCGGATCCAGGCCCAGGAGCCCCAGCCTGGCAGCCAGGTCGGCCTCCCAGCCGCCCTGGTGGTTGATGTCCCAGACCATGGGCGGGGAGGAGCCGTTGCCGATCGCCGCCACCCCATCCATGGGGCCGTCGGAGGTCGAGATGATGGCCTGGGGGGTCTTGAAGTCGATGACGAGCGTTTTCTGGATGTAGTCGTTGAGCCTGGCATCGACCACCCTGGCCTGCGCGACGAAGGGCATGTCCAGCCGGATCTTCCTCTGGCCCACCACCTCGTTGGGCCGGGCCAGGTTCTGGGGGTTCCCGTACTGCTCGGCGAAGAGGGCGCTGGAAAGCCAGGCCGCGAAGTAGCCGGCGTGGGCGGCCGCCCTGTCCGTCAGGGCGCAGGGGTAGTACCTGATCCCGCGGTTCCTGACGGCCGAGACCTTCCCCAGGGCCGCCTGGGCCAGGAAGGCCTCCAGGGCCTCGCGGTCGCGGCCGCAGGCGAAGATGATCTCGGGATCGAACAGGGCGACCTCACGGGCGCCGATGGGGACCTCGTCCGCCGTCGCGGCCAGATCCGGGGCCTGGCCGCCGGCCGCCCTGATGATGTCGTTCTGGAACGACAGGCTGCCGGGGGTGGCCAGGCGGCCGTCGCGGGCCAAGATGCGCATGACCCTGGGCGCTGGCCGGCCGGTCCTGGACGTCTTCAGGGCCAGGACGTCGAAATAGTCCCTGTTGGCCTTCTGGACGGCCCGGGCCTCCCTGGACCGGCCGAACAGGGCCCCCAGGGCAGCCAGACGGCCCTCGGCCTGGGCCAGGCCGGAGGGCCCGCCCAAGACCAGGACCGGGGCCGAACCGGCCAGCTTGCCGGACAGGGCCTCCTGGGCCAGGGCCGGCTCCACGATCAGCAGATCGGGCCTGAGACCGGCCACCAGGCCGGCCGGGGCCAAAGCCGGGGTGCCCACGGCCGGCAGGCCGATGAGGGCGGCAAAGTGGCCGTCCTCCGTGCTGACGCCCTTGAGCGCCTTGTCGGCACCGATCGCGACGATGATCTCGGTGGCCGCTGGCGACAGGGAAACCACCCTGGCCGGCCTGGGCCTGACGTCCACCACCCGGCCCAGGTCGTCGGTGATCTCCAGGGCATGGAGAGCAGAGGCCAGAAAAAATACTAATGGAAAAATAAATAAGAAACCAAAACAATTTTTTTTCATAAATAAGTCTCTTTTTTTATTCTTTATAAGTAAATAAAGAGAAAAATAATATGGTGGACCAAAATTAGCACATATAGGCCAGGCGGTCAAGGGGCCCCGGGACGGGCCGGGAAAAAAAGTCGGCCTGACCACAAACTGAAGGCGAAGAAGAGGCCCTTTTATAATTTTATCCAATATTATCACCGAATTGTATTAGGGGTGATCATGAAAGAAAAATAAACTAACGACCTTGCTTGTTCCCAACCTGGCCGTTTCCCAAAATAAAAGGCCAGGAGATTCGCCCAAACATCCCCAGGGCCGGGGCAAGCTGTTGGTATGATCCCAGAACTTTGGCTAAATTTCCAAGGAAAATCTTGTTTCCCACCCCCGTCTCGGCTGGCGTCTTTTCCCCCAAAATCAAGAAATTACAGCACTTTTTATAAATAAATCATTGATAATGAGAACGGCATCCTGGCGTCCGTCTTAGTCCCGCAATAAGCGATGGGTTTATATTTTTAAGATAACATATTGATAATGTCTAAAGATCAACCAATGTCACCCTGATTTCCCTGCATCCTTCCGGCCAGGCGGCGGAAGGCCAAGACGGTCCTGGCCGACTGGACTCAAGGGCTCAGGGCTCGGCGAAATTGACCTGGAAATAGCCCGTGGGCACTATCGTTTTAATAATGCGTTGATTATATGGAATTTTATCATGGCTTGACGAGTCAGCGGGTCGCCTGGGTCCGCTCCGCCGCCAAATAATGGCCCATCGTGGGCAGGGTCCCGGACAGGGACGACGGGGGCTGAGCCAACACCCAGTTTTCATTGGCCTTATTAGGGGCAAAAAAAGCCCCCACGGAGAAAGGCCTGTCTGGCCTCTTCCGAGAAAAATCGCTCAAAACGATATTTTGACTCTCCCTAGACGTTAATTGATACTTCCCCGCCAGCGATTATTCACATTTGTCAGAAAATAATTGCCCATATAAAAACCAGGCCCGATCCTGTCCTCGTAACCCTTTAGTTTTCCGGTCAAAAATACCCGCCTGAATTCCCTCCCCCGGAAGCCTTGCCTGTCCGATTTCCCCAGGATATACCCGACGGGCGCCCAGCCTTCCACAGGTCCAACCAACCGGGAACGTCGACTGCCCCTGCCTGGGGCGTGAGCCGGCGTGGGCCCGGGTTGACCTGGGGCAAGAGGTGCCCAAGCCGCCGCGCCGTTGTCAGGCAGAGGGCCAAAGGCATGATGCCACCCTGGGGCCTGCCCTCCCGATGCCACGGTCGCGGACTGGCGACAGGCAAGGCGCTAAGCCGGCGGCGGCGCAAAGACCGGAAGGCGGGATTACCGCGAGGAACCGCTCCCGGAGCCGTTGGGTTCACTTCACCCGGCCAGCCTCCCGCGGATAGGGGGAGGGCCATCCAGCCCCCTGGCCTGCGCCGGGGGGCAAGCATACGGAAACGATGACCGTGGGATAGCTTATATGTCTTATGTTTATAATCGTATAAATTAATAAATAATTTACTTATAAGTATGACATTTGCTCTTCACGGACTCAGAAAGAAATCAGCGGCCATGATGTCCAGGCCCCTTTGGCCAGGCCTCCTGGGCCGCCCTGACGCGGGGCCTTGCCCCGTCCGGAGCTGAGAAATGAGATTTAGATTGCCCCCGTCCCGCCTCTGCCTGGCATTGGCGGCCACATTCCTTCTGGCCTGGGCCTTGTCCGCTCCCAGCGGGGCCATGGCCGAGGAGGTCGTTTGGCCTGGGCCGGATATGCCCATCAGAGATTACGGTTCTTACAAACATTTCTTGGGCACAGTCCTGTCGCCTTTCAACAGTACCTCCAACAACAAGATAACCGTGTTGGATGACCTGCCATATTTGACCCTTGGTGGCTTATTTTTGAGCGACGAAGGAGGAAGTACTGGTCAAGTCATCAATAATAGCGTCATCATCAAAGGCTCCAAGCGCCTAAACGCTTACTTGGTCTATGGCGGCGGCGGTTGGATTAGAGATGAGTCGGATAGCCAAGCTATTGATGGTGATCTCACTGTGAATAATAATTCTGTAATAGTTAGCAATGCTATTATAGGCAATAATAATGGTCAATTATTTGAAATATATGGTGGTCAAGCCTATATTAGTGGTAATGGTAAAGCTCAAACTAATAATAATATAGTTATAGTTGATAATATTGAGACAAAACAATTATTTGGAGGCTATATACAATATAAAAAAATGAGTATAGACGATAGGTCCGTGGCTTATGCAAAAAATAATGAAGTCTATATTTCTGATAGCGTCATTGAGGATTCCGTTTATGGGGGATATATATCATGTCCCTATGTCGGCTTCGCCACCGACAACACCGTGACTCTGAAGGGCCAGGTCCTAATCGGTTCCGAGCTTTTTGGCGGACGCGTGCTCGTCGCCGTCGAGGAAGCAGAATCGGATGGCTTTTCCGGGAACATCCTGAACATAGTCACCCCGAAAGGAACCGGCATCGAGGTCGGATACGTGAAAAACTTCGAGCATTATAGGTTCCTCCTTGATTCCTATGCCTCAGGCGGCTTACCAGCCCTCCAGGTAAGAGAAACCGCACTTCTTGGCGACGGTCTGTCCCGTTCGGCCGTCATAGATTCGGTTGATTATTTGCCGGGCCAGGTTCCCCAACTGGGCCAGCAAGTGGTCCTAATTGAGGCCAACAAGATAGAAGGCGACTACTTCCTTCAACGCGGGGTCTCGGGGGCCAGTGGCGTCAACCTGCTTCTTGACTACGGTCTAGGTCTGGAAAACGTAGGAGGCAGGCAAAGGCTTTTGGCGACCCTGAACGGCGTCAACGCGCACCCCCAGATGGAATCGCCTTCCCAAGGCCGTTCGGCTGGCCTGTCCTTCGTCACCCAGGGGACGGAATTCCTGATCAACCACAACATGAACGCCAGCATGGGCTCTGGATTCACCGACCCCTGCCCGGGGGCCTTCTTTTCCACCAGCGCCGGGCGCTCCCGCTACGGTTCCGGGTCCATCTACGACCTGAACTCCTACATGGGCCTGGTTGGCCTGGACTGCACCACGTATCTTGAGGGCGGGGCTTTGACCATGGGCGGCTTCCTTGAGCTGGGGCTGGGTGATTACGAGGCCAAGGCCAATTTGGGCGGCCGCCTGGTCCGCGGCGAGGGTGACCTCAGGAGAATAGGCGGCGGCATAATGGCCCACTTCGAGTTCGACTCGCCCAGGTCGGATCGCTATTACGTCGATTCCAGCCTGAGGGTCGGCCAGCTGAGGCAGGACTACTCCAGCGATGATTTCCAGAACAGCCAGGACAGGGCCAAGTTCAACACCACCAGCCTGTACTTTGGCGGCCATGTCGGCCTGGGCAGGAATTTCATCCTCCCCAGCGGCAACCAGGTCGATCTCTACGGCCGCTATGCGTTTACCTACCTCCAGGGGGACTCTGCCCTGGTCGATGGCTCCGCCCCGGTGGAATTCAAGGCCGCCAAATCCCACGTGGGCAGGGTGGGGGCCAGCTATTCCGGCAATGTCTCCCCGAGGTGGCGGCTCCGGGCCGGCCTGGGCTATGAGCAGGAGTTTGGCGGCCGGACCAAGGCTTCCACTTCAGGCCGCAGGATTAACGACGTCGACGTGTCCGGCGGAACCGCGGTCGGGGAATTCGGAGTGGCCTTCAAGAACATCGGCGGCAAGCCAGTCAGCCTGGGCCTGTCGGTGGAAGGCTATGCCGGCCGTCGCAAGGGATTGGCCGGCGGGTTGAATCTGACCATCGCCTTTTGAGCCGAAAGGATTGGCAATGAGCCTGGGCCGGCTTAAGGTATCTGGCCCAGGCCATTATTCCAGTTACCACATTTAATTGACTTTACAAATTTTAATTTGCGTGTTAACATTCAAAATCAAAAGCGCAAAAGCTGCCCTCCTTTTTTGTGCTCCTTGGGCGACGACACGTTGAGACCGCATCGTCTGCTCCATATGGTTCAGATTGGTACATGGCCGAATCCCTTTGACCGTGGCCGCCGACATGGATGCCCGAATTTGGGGCAGCCTCATTTTATCCCCGGGCCAGCGGCCCATGGAGCCAGCCTGACCGCCCATGCCGTCAAGCCGGGCCTAATCGCCAAGTTCCCAGGCTCAACCCGGCAGGCATTGCCAGTGCCCGGATAGGCGTGATTTGCCCGGCGGAGTTGCCCAAGGCATTTCCCGATAGCAGGTCCATCACAGGATATTGTGGAAATTGCCAGAACAGGAGAATTTTGTTAAAATGGAAAAAGGAAATGAAGGGGAAAAAATATATGATCCAGAGTCTAATTCCAGCACTCACACGTTTGATACTTTTTGGAAACTAGTTTCTGTAAAATTTACATTAGAGATTCTTCAATTTTTTAACCCTAATGGTGTTTGTGCGAATGTTGATTTAAAACATATAACAAATATTAAAGAAGAATATAATTATCAATTTGCTAATTCAAGTAAAGGTAAAAAAATTGTTGACCTTTGTTTGTCGATACCATTATTGAGTAATATTGGTAAATTTGACAGTGTTATTGTAATGATTGAATTTCAATTTAAAAAAATTAGTGATTATCCTTCACGATTATTTAGATCCTAATAAAATGATCAGTTTAGAATATCCTACAGCAATTGTCGTGCCATTTGTTGTATTTGTTGGAAATTACGCTTCTGAAACAAATTATAATGAAGGTCTTAATTCTGATACTGTTATATTTAATTGTAACTCATTTTTTATTAAAGAATTTAACGAAAATGACCATAAATATAAAAAATTAGATTTATATCATCCAATATGTGCTTATAAGCAGATGATTTTAACAGAAATGGATGCCAAATCACGCTTGGAAAATTATTTAAAATATTGTATTTTAGTAGATAATAACAATAATTTTGATGAAAAAAATAAGAATTTACATAAGTTTTTATATTATTTGATTTTTAAAATATATAAACAAGATATCCCTAAAGATATCAGAAAGGAACATTATATGAGAACTGTATCATTATATACTATATATAGAGAAGTTGGACGTGAATTGTCTCAAGATTTGTTTTATCAAAAATTAAAAGATGAAGTAAAAAAGTCAAAAGATGAAGCAAAAAAGTCAAAAGATGAAGTAAAAAAGTCAAAAGATGAAGCAAAAAAGTCAAAAGGTGAAGTAAAAAAGTCAAAAGGTGAAGTAAAAAAGTCAAAAGATGAAGCAAAATTTAAATCTTACACTATAGTAAAAAATTTATTAGATCTTGATATAGATATTTCTAAAATTTCTAAAGCAACTGGGTATTCTGTTAGAAAAATTAATGCTATAAAAAATAATGGATATATTAAATAGTATATTAATATAATTAACTGAGTATAAATTAAAAATTACTGATTATCATTGACTATTACTTATATTTTATAAAATAATAAGTTTATAACAGCATACAGTAATTGTTAAATTTTTTGATGTATCCGTTGGAAATTTAGCTTTTAAAACAAATTATGAATATTTACTTAATTATATAATATTATATTAACTATGATTATTTATAGAAATAATTTAACTATAATATCTATAAATACAATAAATTATAACTATACAATTAGATATGGTTATATAGTAAAATATTTTCAGCATAAAATGATAGTAAATCATACCTGAAAGCTTATTTAAACTTATTATTTTGTATATAGTAATAATTTATACAAGTTTTTATATTATGAGATTTTTAAAATATATAAGAAGATATCTATAAATATATCAGAACTGAACATTATATGAGAACTGTATCATTATATACTATATATAGACAAGTTAGACGTGAATTGTCACAAGATTTATTTTATCAAAAATTAAAAGATGAAGTAAAAAAGTCAAAAGATGAAGTAAAAAAGTCAAAAGATGAAGTAAAAAAGTCAAAAGATGAAGCAAAAAAGTCAAAAGATGAAGCAAAATTTAAATCTTACACTGTAGTAAAAAATTTATTAGATCTTAATATAGATATTTCTAAAATTTCGAAAGCAACTGGTTATTCTGTTAGAAAAATTAATGCTATAAAAAATAATAGATACACTAATAGTAAAATATAATAATTTTATAGATACAATGCGTTTAATTTTTATATTTGCTAACTATCTAGTCAAAATATCTATATTTTTTCTTTTTCACATAATAGAGTTCCAAGCAATAAATATATTTTTTAAGCAAACACTTTAGCTCTGTAAACGTTTGCATTAACTACTTTGTCCAGCTAATGTGCTAGATGAAGTTTTATATTTATAGAATTATCTATATATTATAAATCTAATATATCGGTAAAATTATATAATTATTATTTATAATATTATATATTTATTTTTAATTATTGTCTTTCATGCTATTCAAAAATTTGCATAATTTAGTTGCTTTGACTTATAAGAGCTGATATAATAAGAAAATACCGTTTTTGCCTAAATAATCTCTTACGGAGTCGTTGGCAGAACAACATAACAAGTTAGACAACAGGCTTGGCGATATTTTTGCCATCGTCTTCACCCAGCCATGGCAGGCTGCCTTGGTTGAAAAAAAACACAAGTTCGCAGTAATCTAGCCAACCCCCACGATTGTTCAAAAGTGTCGACAATTAGTTTTACCCCTTGTGATCGCTAAACTCAGAATAATTTTTATATTTTATGTAAAATTATATAATTATATTGAGTAGTGTCAAGTTTTTTGCTTTAAACTCAGGAGCCCAAATCTTCCATAATAGTTGAGGTCTATTTTGATCATCCAAGAATAATTTGTTATACTGGCTTTTAGCCCAAGGTCCGATCGATTTTTCCTCTAATATGGATCTGACATTGCTTTTCGTTGAAGTTGATATTTAATATATTGTTAGCTTGCCTTTAGGATTGCTATTATATGTATTGGTTAAAAAAACATATTTGGATATTAAATTATCATGATATAGTATATTGCAATAATTTTTGCAATATTTTTTATTGTCATCCAAGAATATGACCGATCTCGGAGCTAGCTGAGATCTTGGCAAAAAGGATAGTATGCTTGGCAACGACTGGAAGCTCAGGCCGGCCGACATTGAGGCCCAGAGCTTTGCTGCCATAGAGGCCGAGGCCGGCCCCCACGGCTGGGACCCGAAAAGCTGGGGCCTGGTCAGGAGGCTCGTGCACACAACGGCTGATTTCGACTATATCAGGGATACCGTCATCAGTCCCGGGGCGATTGACGCCGGCGTCAAGGCCCTGAGGGAGGAGGCCGTCGTCCTGACCGACACCCACATGGCCCTGAGCGGCATAAACTTGAGACGCCTGGGAGGTTTCGGCAATACCATGGCTTGCCTGGTCGATGACGTCCGGGCCATCAGCCTGGCCAAGGAAACCGCCATGACCAGGGCCATGGCCGCCGTGGACCTGGCGTTTTCCTCTATCCTGCGTCGAGGCCAGACCGACGGGGCCATCTGGGTCTTCGGCAACGCCCCTACCGGCCTTCTTCGGCTCCTGGAGAGGCTGGGGGCGGATCCAGGGCTGCCCGTCCCCAGCCTGGTCATCGGCCTGCCGGTTGGCTTCGTCAACGCCCATGAGTCCAAGAAGGCCCTGATGGACTCTGGGTTGCCCCATTTCATCACCAATGACAGCCGCAAGGGCGGATCCAACGTGGCCGCCGCGGCCGTCAACGCCTTGGCCGCCATCGCCAGGGTGGAGGCCTCGGCCGGGGGGCCGGCTTGACCGGCGGCCAGCGCCTCTGTCCGGCCATGATGGTCTCGGCCCCGTCCTCCGGCCAGGGCAAGACCACGGTCACGGCCGCCCTGGCCAGGCGCCACGCGAACTCCGGCCTGCGCGTCAAGGTCTTCAAGTGCGGGCCGGATTTCCTGGACCCCACCATCCTGGCTGTGGCCTCAGGAGCGCCGGTCTACCAGCTGGACCTGTGGATGGTGGGGGAAGAAGGGTGCCGCGAGCTGCTGTGGCGGGCGGCTGGCCAGGCCGATCTGATCATCGTCGAGGGGGCCATGGGCCTCTTCGACGGCTCCCCCTCGGCCGCCGACCTGGCCCAGAGATTCGGCCTCCCGGTCATGGCCCTGATTGACGCCCGGGCCATGGCCCAGACCTTCGGGGCCGTGGCCCAGGGGCTGGCGAGCTACCGCCCCGGCCTGAGGGTCTGCGGGGTTTTGGCCAACAGGGTGGCCGGGGAGGGCCACGCCGAGCTTCTGAGGAAATCGCTTCCCCCTGGTCTGGAGTGGTACGGCTCCCTAAGGCGGGGCGGCGATCTGGAGCTGCCCAGCCGCCACCTGGGCCTGGTCCAGGCCTCCGAGCTGGCCGACCTTGACTCGCGGCTGGACCTGGCCGCCCTGGAGCTTGCCGGCCAGGAGGCGGCCAGTCTCCCGCCTAAGGTGGCCTTTGCCCCCGGCGGCCACAGGTCGTTCCGGAGACCGCTGGGGGGCAGGCGCCTGGCCATGGCCAGGGACGAGGCCTTCGGCTTCGTCTACCAGGCCAACCTCGATCTCCTGGAGTCCCTGGGGGCCGAGCTGGCCTTTTTCTCGCCCCTCTCCGACACCAGGCTCCCGCGGGACTGCCAGGCCCTCTATCTGCCTGGCGGATACCCTGAGCTGCATCTAGACGCCTTGGCCGGCAACCTGGGCCTGGCGGCGGACATCCGGGCCTTCGCCATGGCCGGGAGGCCCATCCTGGCCGAGTGCGGCGGCCTTCTGTACCTGCTTTCCTCCCTGTCCTGCGGGGGGAAGACCAGGGACATGGTGGGCCTGTTGCCTGGCCGGGCCGCCCTGGGCGGCGGGCTGAGGGGGCTGGGCCTTATGTGGGCCGACTTGCCCGAGGGACGGCTGAGGGGACACTCCTTCCACCACTCCGAGCTGGACATGGACATCGAGCCATTTTCATTCGCCCAAAGGCAGGACGGTCGGGAAGGGCGCGTTGAGGCCATCTACCGCAAGGGCAGGCTGACCGCCAGTTACGTCCACTTCTACCTTCCATCCAACCCCGAGGCGGCGGCGGCCCTGTTTTCCGGCTGAGGCGCCCGAATCCCCCCACCTGGCCCGCACGGCCGGTCCCCACTGGCCGCCAGCCGGGCTCATTCCTCCCTTGACGTAATCGGCCTTCCCTCCCAGTCGACGATGGCCAGGGCATGGTCCAGGCCCAGGCAGCCGCCGGCCTCGGCCCTCGCGTACCACTGGCCGGCCTCGGCGTCGTCGGCGGCCACGCCCCAGCCGTTGGAGTAGAGGAGTCCGACCAGGAACTGGGCCTGGGCCAGCCCCTGGCCGGCCGCGTCCTTGGCCAGCTCGAAGGCCCTGGCCGCGTCCTGGGGCACCCCCCAGCCAGTGGCGTAAAGGATGGCCAGATAGAGTCCGGCCCTTGGGAATCCCCCCTGGGCGGCCTGTTCCCACAGCCTGGCGGCCAGGCCGTAGTCCTGGTCCAGGCCTGACCCGGCTGCGGCAAGGACGCCCAGGTTGAGCCTGGCCGCACCCAGGCCACTCTCGGCCGCCTTCTCGAACCATTGGGCAGCCTCGCCCTGGTCGGCTATATCAGGCGGGCCGGAGTGGAGGAGAACGCCCAGCTCGAAAGCGGCCCTCCCGAGGCCAGCCTCGGCCGCCTCACGGTAAAGCGCGATGGCCTTGTGGGGCTCCCTGGGGCCGGCCAGGCCCAGGCGGAGAAAGTCGGCTGACTTGAGCATGCCCTCGGGCGAGCCCTTTTCGGCCGCGCGGAGGTAGTTTTCCAGGGCCGGGCCGTACCTCCCGGCCGCCTCTAGCTGCTCGCCCTTGGCCAGGCTTGACTCGGCCGTGGGGGACTGGACGGCGTAGGCCACTGCTGCGATGGCCAGTATCGCCGCCAGGATGGCTATGGTTTTTTTCTTTTTCATCGGATGACCATTGATCGGGAATTTTAAGATGGCAAATTATGTCGTTTGGGCAAGATGATTGTTTAAAAACATAATTAACCATATGTTAACTGCAAGCAAGACCAGGGCCAATGGTAACAGATATCATTTGTCCGCTCAAGCTATTTGTCCTTAAACGGTGGAGGCCTGCCAGGGTTCCAGGGGCCTTTAGGGACTGGAGGAACAATTATTGTTTTACTTATAGTGAATATATAATATGTGCGCCCGTGAAGGGGCAACGCTAGTGCGGTGAAAGTCCGCATCAAAGGAGGGTCACTACCTTTGTAGCCGAAAGTAACCACGTCGCAGCAATGCGGGGTGGGGAGCAACTGGAG
>JAISEK010000096.1 GCA_031264145.1 Deltaproteobacteria bacterium | reverse complement strand
CGCTCGGCTGCCAGTCCCCTGAACAGCTCCTTCTCTCCCGAGTAGAAGGAGTCCAGGGTCGAGACGGTCAGTGATTTCCCAAACCGTCTGGGCCGGGAGAGGAATATGACATCACCTTTGTCAATAAGCTCAGGAAGGTACATGGTCTTATCGACATACAACCTTTGCTCGGCTCTAATTTTCTTGAAGGAACTCGTGCCTGTTTTCAAAAGAGGCGGGCTATTTTTCATAATATTTATGGACATCTAAAAACCCCTGGAAAGCCTAAAAATAACTACACTTTATACATATTATCAATATTTTAATAAAAATAACAATAAAAATAAGGCATATTAAATCGTTATAAATTGCTTTAGATACTATATTTTGAGCTAAATTATCGATTACATTTTATGATTTAAGCAATAACTTATGGTGACTGACAATTATCAAAAGACAAGCGAATAACTATTTCCAAAACTAAGATAAAATATAAATTATATCATAATATTATATATATTTATTGGATCATTTTGGCTTTTCTACTTGCGATTTCAGATGTGCCAACTCATAATCATCCGCTTGACACGATACTAAATTCTAAAATGTCCTTTGAACTACAGGCACTCGATAGTCCTGTTTTCGAAAATCGAATAATTTATCAGTTACTTTAGTTGCTTTATTAATTGTTTTCTTTAATCTAATAAATATACAATTATAGTAATTATTTGAAGTAGTGTCTAGAGGTTCATTATACTATATGTATTTGCATATACTCAACTTTATATTGAAAAATTCTACATTATATTGAATATAAATACTTTAAAATAGCTTATTAGATATAAATATAATATTTTATTTAAATTTAATTTTATACAATTATCTATTGAGTAGAATTGCGATCCATCGATAAACCAGGGTTTAAGGTGTTCCATCCTCGGATATGAAAAATTGGTCTTCGTTCATGGCCTGTTAATTGAGGAGCAAGACGTTTAATTATTTGCAATAATACAGATGATAGTGTCTATATAACAATTAATTTGCGATATTAACTATCAGCCAATAAAATAAAGTAAGTATTTTGACAATAGTTGGCTATAATCATCAAAAAAAATTGATTTTAAATTTAAAATATAGATGAAAATACATGATTTATCCTTGATACTTTTGTTGTAGACTATGATTTTAGGATCTTTAGTGAAAATCAACTATGGAAAGTTAAACAAACAATCGCAAGCACTAGCCTTATTCGATTAATGCTGGAATGCCAAGAGATTACGAGTTACACGGCCTAAAACTCGGAAGGAGGACAAGCCGACCCCCGGTCTCGTCTACCCTATCGCGCCTTCCAACCCACAGAAAGTCGGCTGGCCCATGGCTCCGGCTTTCCTTTTCCTCGTACCCTGTCCGCCCTGGCCCGCCTGGGACCATATTTTGTCGCAAGCTGGAGGCGGGAAGGGCCCAATGCCAACAACCTAGGCTTATATCGGCCTCCAGAATAAAGTCACTTTGTCTCACTTTCTGGCTAACAGGCTTGAATTGACAGTATTTTGGTGCCCGAAGCCTGATCGGCCCCTTAGGTTGTTGACATTGGGGAAGGGCCGTGAGGAAGACGAGACTGCCCGCTTTTCGCTGACCGGCCGCTAAGCTTTCCTGGTCCCAGAACTCGTCTCCTTGGCCCTGGCGGGAGACCGGGAAGGGTGCACGGCCGCCTCCGCCGACAGGCCTCTTCCAGCCGAAAAGCCTCCGGGCGACCGACGAGACCAAAATCACCATTCATGGGCACGGAACCCAAGGAGAGAGCCTGCCGTTAGCAGGCAAAATAGCAACGCAACGTGCCTTCCTGATCAACCTGGAATTTTGCATGCCACTCCTAGGCGGTGGAGTTTGACGGGTAAACTTCGCGACCCGTCCTCAAAATCTCTTTGATAAATGGATTATCGTTATCCAAATCAGATGTCGGGTATCCACGCGGCTGTATGTCAGCCTCGTTGTATTTCCGGGCCAATCTGAACAGCTCTATCATGACGTCTACCGAGGCCATGTTTTCAAAACCGCTTGAGAAAAAGCAGATGTCAATATCGCTATGTTCCGTAGCCGTTCCTTTGGCGTAGGAGCCAAACAGGTAGGCGCGGTCTATCGGCATGGCCCCTATTACATCAGACACATAGTCACTTATGACTTTGTTCAAGGTTTCATCGTCAAAAGCCACTCGTAAACCTCCTTTGTTTGTCTGAAATAATCAGTGGCGGTCTGTTCGTCTAGACGTTCATCATATTTCCGCTTGTAGTCGGGATAACGCCCATCCAGGTAATGCGCCGTCAATTTATCAAAGAAATTAAAGCGTTCATCCGTAACCTCTTCAGGCAACAGGCTTTTCATTTTTTTTACGAGAAAACTGATATTGTGCGTGTAGGGAACGTTATCACCAATATAGAGAATATATAGCCCCTTAACTATTTTTTCAATAGCCTGTTGACACATAAACACTGTATACATCCAGCGTCCGCTATTTAACATGATTTCTGATGAGGCAATATCATTTTGAGCTAAATCAAGTCAGTAATAATATTTGTCCTGAGCATCCATTAATATTATCCTTTAATATTTTATATCATAAAATATAATTAATAGCTAATAATGTATAGCTAAAACCGGTGACTTAAAATATAATATAGATTAAAATTATTCTTAAGTATTTAAAGCCGCTTAAAAGGTTATATAAGCTGCTAAAGACTAAAGTTGGTATCCTAAAGACAGAATATATCATGCTAATTAAGCCATATAAGATATATTTAGCCGACTTTAAAATCATTATCAAAATTATTGCCTTGATTTTGTATGTAATCAATGATTATTTGAACAAATTAATTTCCATTCGCTCGACTAAAATATAATTTGGCCACCATACATCTTCTATGATATTATTTCTATAGCTCTATAAATATAATTATTAGTTTATAACAAGTCATCTAGTACAATCTTTATGCAAATTTTCTTATCTAAATTTTAGGCACTAGTATAAAAAAACAATATAAGCAGTATAAATTACATTTACTTTATTAATAAGATAAATATATTTTACGACTTTATGTAATTATTACATTCTAATAAGCATGTCTTAAATATATTATTAATTATACATTGATGACTTTTACTTAATTATAGTTTCTTTTTTATGTACATAGTGTTAAATTTTATATCTATAATCAATATATTAATTTCAAATAATTAAAAAATATAACTTTTGCCATGGTCGCCCCCTGGGCCGACATTGTTCTAGCGTTCCCCATGACTGTTTTGGGGCTGGTTCCATTTTGCCAAGGCCATGGTACAAGATTGGCCCCATAAAAATTGGGCGATTCCAGTCAAAAGGCCGGCTAAGACAACAGTTGTCAAGATACAAAAGCATGTCGATACATCTACAAAATAATTCAATCAACAATAAACTTCCATCCATTTTACAGGCATAGGCCAAAAACTGTCAATAACAAAATAAAACCCAGGGCGTGGCCGAAGCTTGCCGGACAACGTGGGCAAGAGATCCGACTGTCCCCCTCCGGCGATGGGTCCGTTTATTTTTCAGGTCGTAAATCAAAAACGTGATAATTCAGTCGACAAGATGGCTGGTAACCAGGCCTGCCCGTGACGGCCCGGATTACTGGCCGGCCAGGGACAGGAACGAAGGCCAGGCCCGATCCCAGGCGATCCTTTCCTGCTCCAGGCGCACCCTGGGGCCAAATCGGCCGGAGGAAAGGGCCCTGAAGAGATCGAGTTCCTGGGGGGTGAGGAAGGCCGGCTCCTCGATGGCCAGGCTGGAGTCCGTGCCCCAGAGGTCCCGGTTGGCCATGAGGGTGGCCTCGTCCATCAGGACGGAGGCAAGGCCGGGGACCTGCCTCCTGGCCCGGCCCAGGATGGCCAGGCCGGCCAGGTCGATGTCGCCCCAGTACAGATGGCGCTCGGCCGCCAAGAGCCAGGGAATCTGGCCGAGACCCTTGAGGCCGTTGCCTTGGCCCAGAATCAGGACGGTCCCCGGCAGGTCACCGAAGGCCAGCCCGGTCTCCAGGTTCTCGACCATGACGACGGTCCTGGGGGCCAAGGGGAGGCCGGCCAGGGCCTCCCTGGGGACGGCCAGCTGTCCGAGGCCCCCGACGGCGGCCCGCAGGCCAGGGTCCAGGAGCCGCAGGCGGACCAGGCCGGTCCGCCTTTTTAGGGCGCAGATCTCGTGGAAATCCTTCCCGGCCGCCTCGCGGCCCAGGATGGGGGCGGCCAGGCCGGCCATGAACCTCATGCGTGATTCCAGCCACTTGGAGTCCAGGCCGGCTATGGGCAGCTGGCGGGGATAGAGGAAGGAGGACGGGTTTCTCTCCAGCCACCCCAGGACCTTGGATATCCTGTCGAAATCCTCCTCGGGGTAGTCGGCCAGATCGCCCAGGTGGCCGGCCAGGACCTCGGCCAGGACCGGCCAGCGCCCCAGGAGGGCCAGGTATCTGGCCTCCAGCCGGGCCCATCTTTCCTCCTGGCCGGCCCAGCGGGCCAGATCCCCGGGGCCGTCGATGGAGAGGGTCCTGGGGACGGTCTGCCGGCCCAGGCGGCTCCAGGACTTCTCCACCCAGGAGACCCGGCCGGGAAGGCCCAGGTCGCGCCAGGAGGCCACGAAGCGGGAAAAGGCCTCGTAATCCTCGGCCTGTTCCTGGCTGGGCGGCCCCAGGCCGTAGGTCCTGGGCCAGGGGCCGGGTGGCTCCCCCTGCCCGGCACGGAACCTGAGCCAGGAGTCCAGGTTGTCCCTCCTCGCGAAGTCCCTGCCAATCTGGGCCCTCAGGTCGTCGGGCGTCCTCATGGCCGTCAGGCCCCGTCAGGGATTGGCGGCGGGCCACCCTCTGGTCCCCCTGCAGGGCTGGCCTGGTCCTGGGAGGCGCCATCGTGGCCACCCCCGCCTTCCGGCCACAGGAGCCGGCGCCGGTCCTGGTCGTAGACTATGGCCGTGACGCCTGACTTGCGGCGATCGGCGATGGAGACGTAGACCGCCCCGCCGACGAAGGGCTCGGAGAGGGGGATGTTCTTCATGGGCGTGGCCAGGATCATCTGGAAGCCCAGGCTGTTGAATATCTTGAGGGCCAGGACGGTCAGCTCGGCGTCTATCTTGTCGAAGGCCTCGTCGAAGACCACGGTCCCGAACCTGGGAAAACCCTGCTCCGCGCCGCCCAGCTGGTAGCGGAGGGCGGCCGCCAGGCACGTCGCGGCCAACTTCTGTCGCTGCCCCCCGGACTTGCCGGCCCCGCTGCGGTAGGTCTCCAGCTCGTTTTTGTCCCCGTCGAACTCAAGGCCCGTGAACTCGAAATGGCGGCGGACGTCCAGGACCCGGTCGCGCCAGCCCAGCCTGTCCCTGTCCTGGCTGGAGAGGTCGGCCACCAGCCTCTTGAGCGTCCTGAAGCTCTCCTCGTCAAGGTCTGGGTCCTGGCTCCCGATCTGGCTTACGGCGCCCCTGAGGGAGGCCCTGAAGGCCACCGCCTCCTCGGGCTCCCGGAAGACGGTCCTGAGGTTCAGGAAGGAGGGCTTGCCGCCCGTCTGGCTGAAAGGGATGCCGGCCAGGCTCTCGTTGACCAGCCCCATGCGCTTCAGGATCTCCTGGCGCTCCACGTCCATCCACCTCAGGAGGGCCGCCCCCTTCTGCTTGCCCTGCTTCTGGAGGAGATGGTTGAAGTCGCCCTGGAGCCTGGGCAGGCTGTCCTTCTCCAGGGCCTCGAGCTTGTAGATGAAGTCCGAGGAGTAGGAAAGCTCAGGCCTCACGTCCAGGGAGTCCTCCGGCCATTTGGCCATGAAGTCCCTGAACGAGGCCTGGAGGAAGAGCTCATGGCTCTTTTGCTCGCCGTCGAGGGAGCGCTCGATGTTCCCGATAGCTTTTTCCACGCGCCGCATGACCGAGTCGATGTTCTTGAGGGACAGTTTTCCATGATCGATAAAATACTTATCCAATTGCGCCTTTATGTCATCTTTCAAATTGTAGATTTCCTTTTCGGACATGAGATGGCGCAATTCGCTTGACAGTTCTGATGTTCTGCCAGTAACCACGATAATCTCGTGATCGCGGGCCGCATTGTCTCTGCGCAGATTGTCCACATGTCGTTCCTGGCGGGTTATCTCGTCCCTCAGTTCAGATATCCTGCGATCCTTGTTTTGCAGAGACCTTATTCTTTCGTCAAGCTCGGAGATGGAGCCGGAAAGGCCGGAGACGTCTATCCCCTCCCAGCCCAGATCCAGGATGAGCCGGCACTGGCCGGCCCTTTTCTCCATCTCCGCCTCCTGGCTGTCGTTGTCGCCCAGCCTGGCCCTTATCCCGGAAAGCTCGGCCTCGCGCCTCTCCTTGTCCCGGCGGAGGGCCGAAAGCTTGCGCGACGGGTCGGCGCCCAGCAGGAAGCCCCGCTCGTCGCCCAGGCCGGCCCGGTCGTCCTTCTCGTGGAGGGCGCCGTCCAGCTTGACCTGGCCTTCCTGGGTCAAGGCGGCCCCGCTGGCCCTGAAGCCGTCCAGAGAGGCGGAGCAGCGCAGGTCCAGGCGGCGGCCCAGTTCCAGGACCAGGGCCTGCCTGAAGGGCCCCGGCCTTATCTCCAGCTTGGCCAGGAGGGAGTCAGCTGACAAATCGCCCACCCCGGAAAAGTCAGGGACGTCCGTCCTCGCCAGGAGGAAGGACAGCCGGCCGCCAAGGTGCCGGGCGTTGGCGTACTCGGTCACCGCCAGGTATTGGCCCTCCTCGACCAGGACCGAGCGGGCCAGAGGGGCCAGGGCCCGCTCGATGGCCGCCTCCCAGCCCCCGTGGTCGTCCTTGACCGAGACGAGCTGGCCGACGAACGGCAGGCTCCCGCCATCGAGGCCCAGGTCCCCGATCATGGCCTCCCTCAGCTCCCAGTCGTCGGCCGGGATGTTGCCGGCCTGTTTACCCAGGCAGGCAATCTCCCGCTCGACCCCGGCGAGCCCGCTGGCCATCCGGTCCTCCAGGCCGACCAGGGTCTTGAAGGCCTGGCGGAAGAGCCGGCGCCGCTCGCCGAGGCCGTCCAGCTCGGCCTGGGCCCTGGCCTGGAGGGCGGCGAACCCCTCCTGGCCGTCCCCGAGCCCGAGGCCGAGGGCCTCGGCCGCCGAGCGGGCCTTTTCCAGCTCGGAGCGCATATGGGCCAACCGGCCCTTGCGCTCCTCGCGGTCGGCCAGGCACCGATCCAGGAGGTCGCCGTCGTTTTGGGCATACTGGGCCCGGAGGTCGTTCAGCTTCTCGTTACCCAGCCTGATCAGGGCGCTCAGGTTCAGGGCCTGGCGCCGGAGATCGGCCTCCCTGGTCTCGAGGCCGGCCAGCTCCTCCCTGATGAGGGCCATCCGGCGCTGTCCACAGTAGGCCTCCAGGGACTGGGAAAGGAGCCTGGCCTCCGCGAGGCCGGCCCCGGCCCTCACGTGCTCGTTCCAGCCGAGCCTTATGGGGCCCAGGACCTCCATCTGGCTCTTGGCCTTGAGGACCGCCTCATGGGCCAGGTTGAGGGCCGTGAACTCCTCGACCAGCTCGCTCGCGGCGTCGAAGGTGTTGGGCACGTCGAGCATGAAGTTGCGGAGGAAGCTGTCGAGGTCCTCGATGTTCTTCATGGACTGGGTCTTTTGCAGGAGCCTCAGGGCGTTTGGGGCCAGGCCGAGAATCTCGCCGAAGTGGGCCTGGTATTCCTCGAAGCTGCCGGCCTCAAGGTCAAAGTCGATCGCCTTCCTGAGTTCCCTGACGCTGAAGTCGAGCTCGTTGAACCTGAGCTCCTCCAGGGAAAGCTCCCGCCGGAGGACGAAGTAGTGGCGGCCTATGCTCCCCTTGGCCGCCCCCCTGAGCCAGAACAGCTGCAGGAGCGTCAGGAACTGGCCGAGGCCCTTATTGAAGGTCAGGGCCAGGGCCGACCAGGTCGTGCCCGGCCTCAGGAACTGCGTGACGATTTGGCCCTGCTCCTCGGTCCTCAGGGCCGCCCAGGCCCCCCTGACGTAGCTGACCGAGTTCCTGTCCCGGCGGCCCGAGTCCCTGGCGGCCGAGTTGTATTCCAGCCACTGGGGCGGGATGATCATGGTCGAATAGGCGTCCAGGAGGGTGGTCTTGCCGGCCCCGGAGGGACCGGTGACCAGAAGGCCGTCCCGCGGCACGGGGATGTCATGGTAGTCAGAGAAAGTCCCCCAGTTGAGGAGCTGGAAGCGGGACAGGCGGTATTGCTCCCCTTGCGGGCGGGAATACCTGACCCCGTCCAGGAGGGAGGGCCGCGGCAGCCTCAGGTCGCTTTTTGGGGAAAAGTCCAATGGGGGAGACATGGCAAGACCATCGTTGGGGAAGGGTGGACCGGCCCGGCCCATAAGGACCAAAATGGCCTGGGCAGGAGTCCGGGGGGGCGACGGGGGGGAACCGGGGGGCCTGGGCGCGGCGGGAAAAGGCCAGCCACTATGGGGTCAACCATCGCCATCCGGCCCGTCCCCGTCTTCGCCGTCAAGGGGCCCGTCGGGCCAGGACCCGCCATCGTCCTGGCCGGAACCGTCGCCGTCCGGCCCTTCGGCCTCAAGCCCGAAGAGGTCCTCCAGGCCGTCGCCGTCCGGCGAGGCGGAAGCCTGGATCCTCCCGAGGTAGTCCTGGTATTCCTCCCTGAGCATCTCGATGGTCTCGGGGGGCAGGATGAGCTTGAGGGTCGGGGATATCTCGTAGACGTCCTCGGCCGCGGAGCCCACCCTCCGCAGGAAGTAGTACTTGTTGGCCACGTTGAAGATGGCGGCGTTGATGCGCTTGTCGAGCCCGGAGAGGTCGGTGTCGCCCTTCCTCCGGAAGACCCTCAGGTGCTCGGTCATCTCCGAGGTCCTGACCGTGGCCCTCTCCCCCTGGAGTTCGGCCAGCGACAGCCTTTCCCTCAGATAGATGAGCAGGAGGGACTCCAGGAAGCCAACCTTCCGGCGGCGCAGGAGGGTGGGCACGCTCACCGGCAGCTGGGCGGCGTCGACCTGCCGGATGAAGCCGACCCCGGCCTGGAGGTCGGCGACCAGCTCGACGAAGATCTCGCCCAGCCACGCCTCCACCGCGTCCTGGTACCTGACCAGGCCGGACCAGAGCTCGGGGGTCTGGGCCCGGTCGATGTAGGGCCCCTTCAGGAGACGGCACAGCACCAGCCTGGCCTGGAAGGGGAGCCGCCCCCGGTCGCCGGAAAAGAGCCCCCTCGGAAGGTCGTGGATGTCCCCGGGCTGGCCCTCGAGGGATTCCACCTCCTCGACGGATTCCCGGTCTTCGGCCTCGGCCTCCAGGGGGCCGCCCGGCGCCGTCTCTGGCCCCTGGAAGGGCGGATCCTGGTCATGAAAGCTCATGGAGCCTCTCCTGGCTGAAGAGCCACCTGTCAATCCTGGCCGTGCGCCGGAACCCGTCCAGGCCCCGCCAGCCGACCGTTTCCCGTCCCTGGCCGCGCTCCCCGTGGCGGTGGGCCAGGTGGACCAGGCCGACCACGGTGCCCAGTCCCTGGGTGGCCGGGAAAAGGCCCAGGATGTCGGCTATGGAGGCCCGGCCAAGCCTCCCGGCCGCCTCGGCCACTAGCCTCCGGAGGGAGGGATAGTCGATTTCCGAGCCCCGGATCGCGCTGGAAAGCGAGCCGAGATCGACCTGTCCCCCCTCGGCCCGGCGCATCGGCTCGGCCGAGGGGACCTGGGAAGGATCGAAGAGGGTGACCTGGGAGACCGAGCCCAGGCCCACGCTGGTGAGCGACAGGTCCAGGTCCAGCGGCTTGGGCGGGCCGACAATCTCCTTGACCCCCAGGGCCACCTCCCTGGCCTCCGTTATGATCCCCAGGAGGCGGCGCCGCTCACGGTAGGAGCGGCTCTGCACGAGTTCCCTGAGCCCCTTGCCCAGGCGGGTGGTCTCCCTCTGGACGAGCATCGACTGCCTGAGCAGGGCGGTGTCGAACGACTTGAGGTAACCCTGCTCGACGGGATCGAGGGCAGCGAAGAAGTCGGCCTCCAGGATGTTCCCCAGGCTGCGGGTCATCCGGGCCCGCTGCTCCTCGTCCATAAGCATCGCGAAGAAGGAGTCGAAGGAGCGGCCGTCCTCGCTCCCCTCTATCTCGTGGATGCCCTCGAAGACCTCGCCGGCCACCTGGCCCCGGCTCTCGTCGAAGACGAGGAGCCTCTCCCTGAGCCTCTGGTGGAGGGCCACGAAGCGGTCCTGGACCCGCCTGAAGTCCTCGGTCAGGCCCTGGCTTATGTCGATGATTTCCCTGGCCCGCTCCAGGGAGACCTCGGGGGCCGCCATGGTGGCCTGCCCGCTCTCCAGGCGCGCTATCTCCCGCCCGATCCTGTCGCGCTCCTCCCGGAGGCGCTCGGCCCGGCGTCCGGCGTCGGGGTCCGAGTCATCCGAGAGGCGCTCCATGGCCTGGATGACCATGGCCAGGCGGCTCTCGGTCAGGGCCACCCGCTGGTTGAGCATGCCGGAGACGACCCGGATGGCGTCGATGGCCGGGGCGCTCAGCTCATACTCGTCCTCCCTGGACCCAGGCGGGAACCTCCTGATCAGGTAGCCGTCGTTGACCCAGGCGTTCAGGTAGTCCTGGGGCCTCCGGGCCAGCTCGCCGAGGCCCTGGTCCCTGAGCCCCGAGAGTTCCCGGCCAAGGGCGGCCAGCACGGAGGAGCCCTTCTGGATCCGCCTGTCGGGGTCGTCGTGGAAGATGGCCTGGAGGATGGCGATGACGTAGGGGCCCTGGTTGGAGGCCAGCAGCTGCCACTGGGCCGACTTCCTGAGGACGAGATAGTCGGCTACCCTCGACTTGGACGACATCGGGCCGCGCCAGGGGTCAAGATGACGGCCACGGGCCCCAGGTGGAGGGGGGGCCCGGGGGTTGGGGCCGGGCCATCATCAAAGGCCCAGGCCCTCGAGGGGCTCAAGGGGCTGGGACCAGCTGGCCACGGACAGACTGGCCAGGTTCCCCAGGCCGTCCGGCAGGGCCTCCCTGAAGACGAGGCCCAGGTAGGTGGCGGCCCTGGAGGCGGCCAGGTAGGCCAGGCGGCCCAGGGGCACCGACCCGGCCGGGGCATCCCCCCCGACCACCAGGAAGAAGGCCTCGAATTCCAGGCCCCTGGCCTGATCCAGGGGCAGGACGCGCACGTCGGCCGAGCGGCCAAGGGGTTGCCCGGCCCCGCAGGACAGGGCCCTCAGGCCCTGCCCCTCCAGGGCCCGGGAAAGGGCCTCGGCCAGGGGGCCGGCCTCGGAGGGCCTGAGGACGGCCACGGCCGTGGAGGGCAGACGGCCGGCCCTGGAGACGATCTCGGCCACCCTGGCGGCCAGCCAGAGGGCCGTCTCCTGGAGGCCACCGCAGTTCTGGGCCAGGGCCGGCCTGGGCCCCTGGGCCCCGAAGCGGCTCACGGAGAAGCGGTCCCGGTTGGAGCCGGACAGGGAGTCGGAAAGATCCAGGAGCTGCCGCGACTGGCGGTAGTTGACCTGGAGCTCGGAAAGGGAAGCCTTGGGAAGGGCCCACTCCAGATCGTCCAGGGACCGGAGGCCCCAGGGTGTGGTCCGGAGATCCAGGTCGCCGGCGACGGTGACCGAGCCCAGGCCAGGGCCGGCAAGGGCGGCCATGCACTTGAGCTGGACGGGCGAGAAGTCGGAGGCCTGGTCGGCCAGGACCTGGTTCCTCGAGAGGTAGGCCTGGTTCTGGAGCGACCAGTTGGGGCGGATGGTCTCGTGGGGGGAGCCGGAATGCCTGAGGAGCTCGGCCCCCGACTCCAGGAAGGCCAGAAGCAGCAGGTCGACCTCCAGGGGCTCCACCTGGCGGCTGGCCCCGACGCGACCCTGGTACCAGAGGCGGTCGCGCCGCCGGAAGAGGAGGTAGTTGGGGACGATGGAGTCGAAGTAGCAGTCCAGGAAGCCGCGGCCGTCGACCTTGAAGCGTCGGAGGGCCCGGCAGACGGCCTGATCGGCCCCCAGCTCCCTCAGGCGGTCGGCCGGGAGGAGCCTCCCCTCCCCCAGCCAGGCCACGACCCGGCTGGAGAGGCTGTCGCGGCCGAGCCTGCGGCCCTTGGCCAGGGCGACCGCCTGGTCGATGAGGGCCGAGGCGTAGACGCGGGCGGCCTCGGCGCGGAAGCGGGCCTGGGAGGGGTCGGGCTCCCTGGCCTGCCCGGCCACGGAGGAGAGCGAGACCAGCCCGGCCACCAGGGCGGGATCCCGCTCGGTGTGGGCCTGGAAGGCGGCCTTCAGCTCGGACCGGAGGACGGACGTCCTGGCCTGGACCAGCTCGGAGATGGCCTCCTGGAAGGGCTCCAGGGCCCGCCTGAACCAGGACAGCGTGTGGTCGGAGCTCTTCTCCAGGAGTTCCAGGAGCTGCTGGCCCAGGCGGGACAGCCCGCCGTCGTCGTGGCCCGCCAGGAACCCGGCCTGGACGGCCAGGGACCGGTAATAGGCCCTGGCCTGGAAGGCGGCGAAATCGGAATACCAGCGGGCCGTGTCGGCCATGGCCGCCCTGGAGACCCGCCCTGGCCTCCTGGCCAGGGCCAGGCCCTGGCCGTCGCCCTGGTCCAGGATGCGGAAGTGGCTCGTGGCCAGATCGATCCTGGCCTCCTCCCAGGTGAGGACGTTCTCCCCGGAGCCAGGGATGACCAGGTGGGCGAAGGAGTCCTTGAGATACTGGCGGAGGGTGTCCGTGGGCACGAACAGGTACCAGCTGGAGGCATGGCCCTGGCCGGACTGGCCGTCCAGCCGCTCGGGCAGGCCCCTCTCCTCGGCCTCCAGGGCCTCGCCGGCGACCATGAAGTCCAGACGCCTGATGAGGGTGGTGGTCTTGCCCGAGCCCGGCGGGCCGACGATGAACTGCCTGGCCTGGAAGGGGCGCCTCATGACGTCGTCCTGGGGCAGGTCCATCAGGTGGGGCTGGAAGAGCGACGGGAAGATGGCCTGTGGCCGGGTCTCGCCCTCATCGACCACCACGTCCAGCTCCTCAGCCGGGACCAGGGGCGGCTCTTCACCCTCGGGGAGGGCCGGGGCCGCCCGGTTCTCGCCGAAGACGCGCAAGAAGTCCCGGAGGGACTTGACCCTGATGCGGTCCCGGTGCAGGGACTCGAACAGGGTGTCCTGGACGTCCCTCGACACCCGGTAGTCGGCCGGCCGCAGGGCGGCCCTGTCGGTCACCACCAGGGTCCCGTCCCTGCTGGTGGCCAGGGTCGCGCCCAGGGGCAGGACGGCCAGGCGGCCCAGGGGGGAGTAGATGGAGGCCAGGTTGGCCCTGGGGATGCCCGAGGGCGGGGAGCAGGGGCAGGTGTAGAAGATCCTGGTCCTGTTTGTCTCGTCCTTGCACGAGATCCTGGCGATGACCGGGACGTCCTGGAGCCTGGCCGCCGCGAAGAGCTCCGAGTCGTGGTCCCTGGAGCCCAGGCGGGTGGAAAGCTGGCCGCTGTCCAGGAGACGGGTCTTGTCGTTGGCCAGAATCTTCTGGCTGACCTGGCTGAGCTTGTCGCAGATGTCCAGTATGCTCTTGCAGTCTCGCGAGACGAAGGTCATCTCCTCGTTTATGGCTGACATCGTGGTCTCCGGTAAAACTACGCCCTGGCCAGGGCCCCTGGGCCAGGGGGGATGGATTGGTCTTCCGCGCCTGGGGATGGACGGCCGGGCAAGGTGCCGGCCGGCCTAACGCAAAAGATAATGGCGGGCCTGAGCCAGGCGCGGGGCCGCCCCAAAAAGACATCTTTTTTCAAGTTTCAGCGTAAAAGGAATCGTCCAAGATATATATGCCTGACAATCAAGAGGCTGGTCAAGGGTGTAACTGACCCAAAACTATGCGATAGTTTTCATAATAGCACATTCCGTCGCCTGGATCCATGGCTCGTTTCGGGCTTTTGGACCGGACCGGGCATGGATTTTTGGTGGTGGCTGTCAGATTTTTGGTGGTGGCCTGGCTCCATTGGCAGACACTATTATTGGCAGGTCAAAGGGTCTAATTTTTCAATCAAAACATTTTTTTACTATTTTTACCATTATAGCGTTCACATACATCTATCAAAAACTAACGCTGAAGGTTGAGGCCTAGGCAAAACACCTGGAATGCCTAAAAAAGACCAGGTTTTAGACATATTATCAGGGCTTTATTTTAATAGATTTCAATAAAACATGCTTTTTATATCATCATCAAAGTTTGACACATTAAATTGTTGACATTATATATTACTATAACGTGTATATAATCATGTTTCATTGATCTATTATTTCTATGTTCTGAATAATTGCAGGTTTTAACGGAATTATTTATGTCAATTTTGGTCTAAACATCACCATTTACTTGTTCATAATAAAATGAACGTAGTATTCTTAAATGATGCTTGAAGACATGGACTGGGCAACGACCTTGGCCGGCCTGAAATGTGACGCGCTCTTGTTCTCCAGCTATCACAAAACTAATCAAAAAAACCATCGCCTGCAAGCTACATCTGTTATTTTTTTATTGGCACGTAATTTCAGAATCTTACAACTTATTAGTAGCCACAATGACACACTTTTAGTAGCTTCTATATAGTCTTGGGACTTGACAATCCATAACGCATCTGTTAATTGTCATGGAAAGTACTTACTGGTATTTTATTCTATTTTTCGTAAACATTACTACCAAGGCAGGCCATAGGCGAGTGGATGTCCCACGAGGCATGATCAACCAGCGGAATGCGGTCCAGTTCTTCTTCAAACTGGTTCGCTTGGGCTCAAGCCAGCCCAAGGACAAATCATCCCACGTTTGCCAAGTGGTAAACGCTCGTCTCGTGGCCACTTATGGCCCACAGGCCCTTCGCCTTGGCTGGCCAAAAACGGCCTGGTTTCAGCGAGGATCAAGCTGCCCATGGCTGCTTTGCCTGCCATGAGCTCAATGACCACGGCGGTCAGGGGAAAATTCTGGCGAGGCCTTGTTTCGATGCTCGTCCTTGACGCCTTCATTGGCCAATTGGAGCGTCTCATGAACAGGTGGACTCATCGCTGATGTATCGCCATTTCTTCATTTGATGTCACCAAAGCGATTGGCCCAATCGATTTTCTCGCCGAGTCGCCCATCAGGCCAGCGCCAGGTCTGAAAAAGTGGCTGGCCTGGGCGACGTGGCTGTAGCACCAATCGCCAATTATCGCGGTATTTTCAGGTGCCAGGCATGACATCCGCAAGACGCTCCATGATGGAAGTCCGTAGAGTTTGCCTTCGATTTTGAATCCTCCATCGGGACGCGCGCTGGGGATGTCGCTGAATGAGGGGACAAAGATTCGATGGACGCCTTGTCTGGCGCCGCCGGGCGCTGGCGATTCGTCAAACGACATTATCGAACGCCGCCCTCTTGGTGCTCCCGGCCCTTATGCGATGGCCCCCTTGGGGAAAGACGTTGCTGCATTAATGTCCAGCTGACCAGTATTATTTGTTCGGGCCGACCAATTATTTATCCGAACTTTTATTGGTCATGGCCCCTCTATTTTGAATCAATTGGCATGATTATAGCCAAATTATTTGTTCACTGTAGTTGTAAATATTTCTACTATGAACATTATTTCAAGCGTCTTTAGCAAAATAAAGAGACTTGGATGCAAAAATGTCTTAAAACATAAGGATTAGGCATATAATTGCCTCCTGTTGGTTTTCAGGAGATTTCACTATGTCAAATCATTGCGGCTCCAAAGTCCAAGAAACGGCCAACTACAACGACACGGCCCATCCCAGAACCTACGGCCAGTTGACGGCCAGGGACATGGTGCTCCCAAGATACCGGCCAAGTTTTTTGCGGATCCTGGTTTCCCTAGTCCTGGCGCTGGCCTTTTTCCCCACGATCGGCTACCGCAGTTCCCATGCCGGTGAAGTCACGGCCCCAAACAGAGCCGGTTGGCAGGCAGGGATCACCAGTCAGGGAACGGTGACCTTTCATAGACTAAACGGCATTAATTTTGGACCAACGGATACGCCGGTAACGCTTAATAGAGCAGACGTGTACATGCTTGGCAATGACAGCGCGCTTACCTCCAGAATCACCGGCCTGAACTCAGCCATACTTGGACAGGGCCAAGCCTGGGACCGGCGCTCAGTCGATCCCGCCGTCTTTGGGGCCTGGCTGGAGAACCAGCTGCAGACATTTCAGGTTCCTTCCAATATGACCTACATCAGGGGCGACAACAAGGATGCAACCCATAGGGAAAGTGATCAAGCCCTCTTTGACACGCATAAGATAATAAACTTTACCAAAGACACTCCCGGTTTACTGGTGCAAAGTCTCAGCTTTGAGGATTTTCTGTCAATAGATCAAATCAACAGTACTGGCACCATCGGGGTGATCAACCCGTTTATCGGGAGCGACAACAAAAATGCCTCTACCGTGTCCATGCAGGGGTTCATTGACAATGCCTTTAAAAACATACGCATAACGATTGAGGGTCCCCGAGACACCCAATATTTGGCAGGTGGCGGCATTATTGGCCTCAGGGCGACATCGGAACAGACAGCGTTGCCCCAAAATGTTGAAATTGGGAGAATCAGAGGCAACTATTTTTCAGGTTTGTCGGTAACGACGAAAAAAACTGCGGCCAACAGCCAAGGAAGCCCATACATTGAAGGCGGCGGCATCATCGGAGTCAATGGGGTCTCCTCGCCAGATTTAAAATCAGGTCACGCCGAAATTGATTCCTTTGGATATAATTATTTTAGCACAATTACGATCATTTCTGGTGATATGCTGCTTGGAGGAGGCGTAGTGGGAGTAAACAACAACTCCCGAAACAATGATGTCGATACCTACGCCACGCTTGGCTCCGTAAAGGGCAATATTTTTGGCAATGGAAAAGACGGCAATATTACCGTCATGACCGAATATTCCCTGAGAGGCGGAGGAGTGATTGGGGTTAACGCCTTAAGCAACGCCAAGACGAATCTTTACAATCTTGACAGCAACGTATTTGCCGGCGTTGACGTGGAAGTTGGAAGCTACCTCAGAGGTGGTGGCGTGGTAGGAGTGCAGAGTAAATGCTCTGATACTGATCCGAGTACAACAAAAAATAATTGCGAGCCATCAAGCATCCTGATAGACACCGATGTGCCTTCCTATCTTGGCCTGGCTGACAACAACGTTTTTTATAACATCGAGGTAGAGGTTGGGACGCGCCATAAAGGCGCAGGTCTGGATGGCGGCGGGATTATTGGGGTAAATTCATATAATAATTCAGCCGTCATTGGTGGAGTCAGAAACAGCCTGTTCAAGGATATCAAGGTGACCGTCGAGGCCACGGACGGGGGGGACGGAGAATTGCATGGCGGAGGCGTGGTTGGCGCCTCGTCGCTGCAAACGGCGGCCATCGATAATCTGAACGACAACTATTTTGACAACATAACCGTCAACATAGCCAAAAGCATTCACGGCGGCGGGGTAATCGGCGTCTCCACAAGCGATGTATTATTTCCCGATAATATGACCTATCTGGGCAAGGTTTTCAATAATACCTTTAAAAATTCCAAGGTATCGGCGGACAATATTTACGGCGGCGGCATCATAGGCATAGGCGCCGAAACCGGCACCGCCACGACCATCGCCTTTGATGACGATAATCAAGTCGTCGCCATGGACCACAACGTTTTTTCCGCGCTTGAAGTGAAATCAACTCACGGAATAAACGGCGGCGGCGTGATTGGCCATTACGCCAAGGGCGGCTGGGCCTTAATCGGCCCCATCGAATACAGCGACTTTTATAACGAGAACATACAGGCCGCATATATTGAAGGCGGAGGTATCGTAGGTGCCTACTCGGACGAGTATGCCTTAGTATACAGCCTGAACAGCCTTAATTTCATCAACAACAAAATTACCGTTGAACGTTATATTGATGGGGGCGGGATTGTCGGCGTTACCGGCAACTCTGCCCAATCCTCTGCTCCATTGATTGGCATACATGAAATACGGGACAGCTACTTTGTCGGGAACAATGTCGTGGCCGAAAACGGCATCATCATGGGAGGCCTGGTCTACTCTTACGGCACGATTGGCGATGGAATGACAATTGAAGGCACCTGGTTTGAGAACAATGCCTTCAAGGCCACCCTAAACTCAACAGCTAGCTACACTAGCGTTTATCCTGGCTATACTGAAAAATACGGGGTTTACGGTACCGTGACCATCGACACTGGCACCATCGCCGGGGGCGACGCCGCCGTCGTCAAGCTGGTCAGCACCCCTGATTCCAGCGTCGTTTTCTTCAACAACACGATAAACGCGACCATAAATGGCACCGAGTCTATAAGAACAAACTCGCTGTATTTCGGCGGGATACCCGAATATGATTATAACAATGGAACATACAGCATAAAAGACGATCCGCCGGCGCTTGACGCCAAACTGGTCATTGACACCAGTCGAGGGGGTTCCGTGGGCCTGTTTGATCCCATATTGGTCGATCAGACCGGTTCCATGGGCAATAAGTATTTTAAAATGGAAGTGATCGGGGCTGGCCATTTTATCTGGGGCGGCAATAATATGGTATATACTGATACCGACTACAGAACTACCCCAAACAACGTGTTCAATTTCTCAGGCGGCAATACCACCATCCTCGCCGGGATGACCCTTGAGGCGACAAACCACATGTTCAGCTTGGGTTCCGCCGCCCGGCTGAACGTGCTAGGGCAAAACAGTTTTACGGTAAAACAGGCCTACCTCAATGGCGCCTTGTGGTTCAACCTGGCCGCCGGGACGGTCAATGACGTGTCAACGGCGCTTCTGACAGTCGACAGCCCAAACCATGTCGTGGTCACCGGCGCCACCGTCAGTCTGGGGGACTTTCCCGCCGGCCAGGGCCTTAAGCCAGGCGACCGGTTTTATCTCATTGATTCCCTAAAAGACAACTGGATTACCAAGGATCAGAACACCAAAATGGCCACCGCCCGCCAAGGCTTGCTCACAAGATACAACTTCATTGTCGACAACGAGGACGCGGTCGGCGGGGATGGGCGATACCTGGTGGCTCGCCTGGGATACAAGGCCCCACAGGTGGACGAGCCGCTGGTCGTCTACGAAAACTCGCAAACTGGCGAGCCGCTGGTCGTCTATACCAAAACAGCCGTTGACGTCCCGCTGGTGGTAGAGTTCACGTCAGCTACCGATGTTCCCCTGAAGGTAGAAATCCGTGAGGAGACCGGTGAGCCTCTGATGTTTCATGTCAAAGACGCCGTCGGTGAGCCTCTCTTTGTCCAGTTTGAGACAGCCGTGGACAATCCGGAGGTAGTCTATGTTAGGAGCGAAGTGGGAGAGCCGCTGTTTCAGCTGGTCAGAAACCCGCAGGTGGACACGCCGCTGGTAGTCTACCAAAACGCGGAAACGGGCGAACCTCTGGTTGTCTACACGAAAGAAGCCGTGGGCGACCCGTTGTTTGTTGAAGTTAAAGCCGCCACCGGCGATCCCCTGATGGTACAATTCATCGAGGAGACCGGGGAGCCTCTGGTGGTTTACAGCAAATACGATGTCGACACTCCTCTCGTGGTTCAGTTTGAGACAGCCGTGGACAATCCGGAGGTTGTCTATGTCAGGAGCGAAGTGGGGGATCCGCTGTTTCAGCTGGTCAGAGATCCCCAGGTGGATACGCCGCTGGTAGTCTACGAAAGCTCACAAACTGGCGATCCTTTGGTGGTCTACTTCAAAACGGCCGTAGATAACCCGTTGATGGTGGAGGTCAAGTCAGCCACCGGCGATCCGCTGATGGTGGAAATCCATGAGCAGACCGGGGAGCCTCTGGTGGTTCAGGTCAAAGACGCCGTCGGCGAGCCTCTCGTGGTCCAGATCGAGACGGCCGTGGATAATCCGGAAGTGGTCTACGTGAAGTCCGCGACGGGGGAACCGCTGTTCAAGCTTTGGACGCCCCTCACCAACAACCCGTTCAGCAACATCGTCAGCCCCAACGATCCCTTGGAGCTCATACCCGAGACGAGGCTTCTCACGGCTGGCCAGGCCGCTACCGTGGGGCTTCTCAACCAGACTTGGCTGCCGGACCACAGCTACGAGAGCGCGGACATGGCCCTGAGGCAGTCAAAAAAGGCCTTTGCCCCATTCGTCGGTCTCGACTTCGCCATGATTGAGACCGGTCGCGAAACCAAGCTCCGTACCAACTCAGGTAGGCTCGTGGCCGGCATGGCCTGGCAGCGGCCGGCCGATTCCTCAGATTTCCTTTTGGGCGTCATGCTGGAATGCGTCAAAGGCAAGTACAAGCTAGAAGCGAACTATGGCTCTCTTTTCGGTCCAAATATAAACGCCGAAGGCCTCATCACGGCCGGGGACATTGGCATGATGGTCCGCCAGCAGTGGCACGGCGGCTTGCGGCTGGAGGCCTCAGGTCGGTACGGGTTGGTCAGAAACAGCTTCAAGTCCCATGTCTTCGACAACGCCCTTGGCAACTTCATGGATTATGAGATGACGACCCCCTTCTGGTCGGTTCACGCCGGACTCGGCTATGAACATAGGATTGGCGAGCGCTCAATCCTGGATTTCGTCTCCCGTTTCTATTACACGATGCTCGACAGCGACAGTGTCGCCCTGAACTCAGGCGAAATAGTCAACTTTGACTCCGTTGCCTCCAAACGGGCCAGAGGCGGCCTCCGCTATTCTTTCCGCCATAATGAGCGCGCGACCTTTTACGCCGGCGGTTACTGGGAGCAAGAGTTCGCTGGCAAGAGCTCGGGCGAGCACCTAAACATCAGGTTCAGCGCTGACGAGCTGAGGGGCGGCACGGGCATCGGCGAGATGGGCGTCTCTTTTCGCTCAACCCCTGATCGCCCTTGGGACGTCGAGGCTGGTTTTCAGGTCTATGGGGGCCGTTCAAGAGGGTTTTCGCTCGGCGTGAGGGCCGGTTACGAATTCTGAGACAGCGGCCCTGGCGTCGGTCCATGGCTGAATAAAAAAGGCTCTCCCCTTCCGAAAGTGCCAAAATGCCACCTGCGTTCGCTGTAGGGGACGCCCTTTCGGGCGTCCCCAGCATATCCCCGCAGGCGCGATTGAGGCCTTCTCCATCATGGACGACCTCATAGAAAGTAGCGGCCAGGGAACGGAAATCCACGTGAAGCTGAACGAGAGCTTCTACCGGTCGAACCTGCATTCCTTTCTGCTTGTCGCTGGCCTGAAGGCCACCCCAGGGATCCATACAGCCTGGGCCGAAGCGATCTGGCCATAGAGCACAAGGGCATGGCCTACGTCATCGGGATGAAGGTCATCGAGAAGGCCTCCTCGTCCGAGACCGCGGCCCAGAACGCCATCCAACAGATTATCGATCTCGGCTACGCCGACCGCTACGTCAACAAACCTATCCTCATGCCGCTGGTCGTGGCCGAGGACACGAGGAACATGGCCGCCTGCGCGTCTTCGTCAAGGACAGGCTACCGAGAGGCCGGAATTAGGTGGTTCATCTGAAAAAACAATTAAAGGAACAAATAATTGAAATATTTGGTAGAAACGATAAAAATAAACTTTCAGCCGCATCTCAGGGAAGAAGACAATGAGACGCACCAGACCATGCAAGAACCTCTAACCCGTGTTTCCAGATAACTGGCCAGGGTGGCCTTGGCTTTCGTCCACAGGCACTGCCGCTGGGTTTCATGAGCCTGGCCCACAGGCCAGGTGCCGAGGGGTGAACGAGGGGCATCGGCCTGGCCAGCCGCATCGTCTCGGCTAATCGGGAGGTCTCGCCTGTCCGTCTATGGTCGGCTGCGCCCTAAACCCAAGCTTCTTCCAGAATTGACGAAACATTTAATTAAAAAAATATCTCATTAAATATAACTATATATTATTAATTCAGTAATTTATTATTTAACCTATAAATTTGCGATGGGAATTCTTGACATTTGCCTGATTGACCATGGCATAGGTCATGGTCGTATCTATTTTGACGTGTCCAAGCAGCCGTTGTACCTGTTCTATCGGCATTCCCTTGTCAATGGCCCTTGTAGCGAGGGTACGTCTGAATTTATGTGGATGGACCTTCTGGATGTCGGCTCGTTTTCCGATTTCACGGAGCCTTGTCTCCACGCCGCCGATCATCAGCCGTTCGTATGGTGATGAAAGAGAAACAAAAAGGGCTGGGTTTTCGTCAGTTCTGCAGTTAATGTAGTTCGTCAGATGAATTTTCGTCCTTGCATCAAAGTAAACTAGACGTTCAGTGTTGCCTTTCCCGAAAACGACGCACTCTCGTTCATTATAGTTTATATCTTCTCGGTTTAGGCCAACCAATTCTCCAACACGCATTCCCGTTGAAGAGAGAAGATCTATCATCGCCAAATCACGGATTTCTTCGCAGGCATCCTTGAGCAATTCCATTCCTTCATCGGAGAAAGTTTCTCGGATAGTCTTGTCCGTCTTGATTTTATGGATTCGGCGAACGGGACTTTTTAGAATATAGTCTTCATCCTCAAGCCAAGAAAAGAAGCTGGAAATAATACGTCTGATATTATCTATTGTTACCTTGCCTGTATTTCTTTCTCGCTGATAATTTGATAAATATATACGTAAATCGTCTGTATTTATTGATCTTAAAGACTTTGATATATTATTAAGCATATGTTTTATTGTTGCATCATAATATTTCATTGATTTATCTGAACACCCTTCAATTCTTTTGGCAGCCATAAATACTTCAAGTAAACCTGAATTGTCAGTAGTTTTATCTCCAACTCCATCAATCTTACTCACAACATCAAAGTCACTAAAATGATACGTCAATACCAACTGTAATTCATCTTGTTGGACATTAGTCAGATGAGAAGCCATGCTTGCTTGAATTTTAGTTATAAGTTTATTTTTCATATATATACCTCATTTAATAGAAATAAATAAAATAATAGCGCACAATATATATTATTAAAACTAAAATATAAAATAAAAGAATTTATATTTAAAGATAAGCACTCAATTTATAATGTTTAATTTAGAAAAAGGCTCCATAAGGTTCCGGGATAGCCCTTCGGGCAGTGTCTCTAGAGAGGTATTTTATAATATTTTCTGAAGTAAATCAAAATTTCGATCCCTAGCGTGTCTTTGACCGGCTTGGGACTAGAGATTAACCCTTGCGGCCATTGGATTTTTGGGCCCGCTATTACCTGGGTCTGGTCGGCTCCCTTCGCGACCGATCTCGCGCTTCGTTGCCCCACTGCCGGCCACGCCGGGACAGGATCGGCAAGGCTGGGGCCGGCCTGGCTGGGCGGGACAACGAGACATGAGAAACTGGACAAGAGAAATGGCGTTCGTCTGGGGTTATTCCCTTGATACCCGCAGTCCCCAAGTTTTCTGAGTCCTAGAAATTATCCGCATTTTGTACTGTTAATTTTATTTTTTAATAATTAATTATATTAGTTAGTCCTTTATAACATAATTAATTACTAATAAAAGGTAAAATATTTTACTTAATAAATATTTTTGCTAGTCAATTTAACATTCATGCCTGTAATCTTCTTGCGAGTGCAAAGATAGCGTTTGACCATGAGCGCGGCCGCTGACATGAAACATGGCCTCAGACGTCCCCTGAACGTCTCATCTTTATGAGTCATAAGCGGTACCCGATGTAAACGACTTAGGGGGCCCCACCCCCAGATACGAAAAAAGGCGTTAGTCCCCTGGCCCGCTAACTGGGGAGCAAGACGTCTGATTTTTTGCGCCTGGTGCCGAGACTTGCTTAAGCCGTAGTTCCCGTGGAATTCCATACCAACCCTGCCCCAAGGCGTCCCAATAAGACTACCAAAACCCAAAACACCGCTATTTTTCGGAAAAGTCCCCTGGTTTTTGCCTCAGAATGATCTGCGTTAGTTGGTAGATTGATTCTACCTAAAATGCGTGGCCGCCATGGATATCATCCACGACAAGAAGGACAGCGGGCTCTGCGCAAAGCCCTGCCGCGACGCCAGACGCAAGAAGGGAGACATGACACTGAAGACTTATGAGAACCATGGCAAGGTAACCGGTAAGGAAAGGGCATCTGTCAAAACGAGGAACGAGGGGTCATTGCCCATGACCCGAGGAATGACGTCCACGGCATGCCGGACGCCGAGCATCTGCCGCCTGCCGGGCCTAGCCGGTAGAGACCAATCCTTGATTTCGGCGACCTTCCCTGCCTGACCCATGCCCGCGGCGCGAATGTCTCACGGCTGCGCCTGGCGCGATCGGATACCGTGCCAGGACAAGCTGCGCGCCAGGCCGGGGTATCGCATCCTGCCCGGCCCGGCGGCGCGTCGCGCGGCCGACTGGGCAGGCGGGAAGTCATGCCTGGATCCCGTCTCCCAGGGCGGACCTGGCCAGCCAGGGGATCGGCGGTTTTCTGGGGGATCTGGGGGAGGAAGGAAGCTTGGGCGGTATCTTCCCGGAATACATGCCCTGTCTGGGCAGGCAAGTCCCGAAAGGGACGACCATCCCCTTGGACAGTACCTGGTCGCCTGGCGGCATGTCCGCTTTCCTTTGGCCGCCGTCGGCAACCATGGCTGGGAGACCGGCGGTGAGGCGGGCCTGATCCATGTTGCCCTGCTGGCTGCCCAGCTGGGGACGGGACTGCCGGCTTATTCCCGGTGCTGCCCCGGCAAGGCCATCGGGGTGCCGGGGCCCGTCCGCGCGGTTACGGGGTTGGCCATCATGGACGCCGGGCATAACGTCCAGGACGACATCGCCGCGTCATATGGAAAAGCGTCTTTCGTAGGCGGGCCGGAGGGGAAACCTGGGATCATGCCGTGGTTTGACGGCACGGTATCTGGGCCATGTCTGGAAGAAAGGGGATCTCGCCGGTCACGACCAGCGCCACGCCGACATGCGGCGGGCACCATGCGGCGGGTACCATGCTGATTGCTCCCCGGACATGGCGCCCGCGGCCACGGCGGATGGCCGGACGACAAGACTAAACGACGTTTGCAGGTGCCCTGGGGCGAAAACACGCGGCCCAATGGGTGATTGGGAATGTCTTGCCACGGCATCGACGGCACAGAAGAACGCGGCATGGTTATTTCCATGTCAGGCGCGAACGGATATGTCGCCAGAACATGGGAGGTCGCAGGATTTGCGGTCCTGTTTCCATGATGCAAGCCATTCAAGCCCATATCAGCCATGATGGACATATTGGGCAGAAAATCAGGCCATCATGCCTGGCGAAGTCCCAGGCGCCAGTTTCGCCAACCAGGCCGGGCCGCCACCGGCCGCCGGCCATGCCGGAAAAACGACGGCCTAGTTGGCCCCGAGCCAGGCGTCCAGGCGGCCCTGGCGCAGCTCCTCGAGGCTCATCCTGGGGCAGCCCAGGCGCTCGGCCAGTTCCCGGGTCAGCTTGTAGTCGTTGTAGGCCCCCCGGTCAGTGTCGATCAGGAGGAACCTCACCGTGGGGTCGGCGGCCATGCGGCCGGCCAGGGAGAGGGCCTCTGGCCAGGGCTGGCGGCCGGGGTCCAGGGGCACGTTGGGCCGGCCGTCGGTCATGAGGATCACGTATGGGGAAAGCTTGGGGTCCCTGGCCCGCTCGGTGGCGATGAGCCTGTGGGCCATGGCCAGGGCGGCGGCCAGGGGCGTCTTGCCGCCAGACGGGAGGGCGGCCAGGAGCCGTCCGGCCAGGTCGGGGCTGTTGGTGGGCGGCAGGAGGAGCTCGGCGGCCTGGCCGTAGAAGGCGATCAGGGCCACCCGGTCGCGCTTGCGGTAGGCGTCGGCCAGGAGGGCCAGGGCGGCGGCCTTGGCCTCCTCCATGCGGTATAGGGTGCCGATGGACCCGGAGGAATCGACCACGAAGAGGACCAGGCGCCCAGTCTTGAGGCGGTAGACCTTCTCCCGGAAGTCGGCCGGGCGGAGGACCAGGCCGTGGCCTGGCCCGGCCGGGCCGGGGGCCTGGCCCTGGCGGCGGAGGGCCTGGAAGGGGGCGGCGGCGCGAAGGGTGGCCGAGAGCGAGACCGGGCGGCCCAGCCGCCTGGCCGTGGTCTTGTAGGCCCGGCCCCTGGCCTTGGCCGTCTCCCGCCAGCCCCGGCGTCCGGAGCACTCCCTGGGGCCGTTCTCCCTGGCGGCCTTGGGGGTCACGACCTCGAAGGCCTGGGCGGCCTCGTAGACCGTCAGGATGGCCTTCTCGTCCGGGTCCGGGGCGTGGCCGCGGGGCTCGGGGGGAATCTCGGGCTGGCCGGCCACGAAGGCCGGCTCGGCCCCGTCGGCGGCCGGCGCCGCCTTGGCCACCCGGGCCACGGCCAGCATGGGCCTGGCCCGCTCGAGACGCTCCCTGGCCGGCAGCACCAGGTGGGCCACCCGCCCCAGGAAGGCTGTCGGGAGGTCCAACGGGGCGTGGGGGACCAAGGGCCCGCGGGCGGCCATCTCCCAGGCGAAAAGGGCCCTGGCGGCCAGGCAGAGGGCCAGATCGGCCCGGTGGCCGGCGGCCCTGGCCTGCCTGGCCAGGCGGGCCGCCTCCAGGGCGGTCCGGCGTGATGGCGCGAGGAATGGCAGCCAGGCCCTGGCGGCCCCCACGCGGCGGGCCAGGGCCTGGCCCTGGGCGGCGTAGAGGGCCCTGAACGATTTGGGGTCGCGCTCGAAGGACAGCCGCCGCCGGACGATCTCGGCCCTGACCAGCGGATCGGCCTCGCCCCTAAGGCGGACCGTGAGGGCGAAGCGGTCGGCCAGCTGGGGGCCCAGGGGCCCCTCCTCCGGGTTCATGGAGCCCAGGAGGGACACCCTGGCCGGGTGCCAGAGCGAGAGCCCGTCCCGCTCGACCACGACCCGGCCGCTGGCGGCGGCGTCCAGGAGGAGGTGGGCCAGGGAGGGATCGAGCAGGTTTATCTCGTCGACGTACAGGAGCCCGTTGTTGGCCTCCCCCAGGAGCCCAGGCCTCAGGGCCGGCCGGCCGCCCCTGAGGGTGGCCTCCCAGTCCAGGCCGCCCAGGAGGCGCTCCTCGGTCACCCCCAGGGGGACGGTCCTGAAGGTCGGCCAGGCCAGGCCGACCGGGCCGCGGCTCACGCCGCAGGCGGGGCAGAGTTCGCCGGGACGGTCTGGACGGCAGTGGAAGGGGCAGTCGCGGGCCAGGAAGGGCGGCAGGATCTCGGCCAGGGCCCGGGCGGCCGTGCTCTTGGCCGTGCCCTTCTCCCCGACCAGGAGGACGCCGCCCAGGGACGGGTCCACGGCCAGAAGCTCCAGGGCCAGCACCATCTCGGCCTGCCCGGCCAGGGCGGCCAGCGGATAGCCGTCCCCCAGCTGGCGGGATTCCTGCCGGGCCGGGCGCACGGTCCTAGGCCGCGAGGAGGGCCAGGAGGGCCCTGGCCACCCGATCCGGGTCGTGGCGGGCGGCCACCAGGCGCCTGCCCTCCCCGGGATCCGGGGGCGAGGCCAGGCGCTCCGCGAGCTGGGCCGGGGACAGCCACAGCCACTCGGGGGGAAAGAGCTCGGCCTGGCCGGGGGCCTCCCTGATGAGGGGCCTCAGGCCCAGGTGGAGGGCCTCGGCCGGCCCGTGGGCCCCGGCGGCCACCGGGCAGTGGAGGATGAAGTCCTTGTCCAGGAGGAAGGCCCGGGGATCCGGGGGCTTCTGGAGGAGGAAGACGGACTCGGCCAGGCCGGACTTGAGGACGAAGTGGGCCAGGGCCTGCTCCAGGACGGGGCTCAGGAAGGGCCCGGACAGGTGGAGCTCGGCCTCCGGCCGCAGGGCCTTGAGCCCCTGGAAGGCCGAGAGGGCCTCGATGAGGCCGGAATATGGGCCATGGGGCCCGGGGAGGGCGATTTTGGCCCCGAGCGGGCCATCGGGGCGGGCCTTGAAGCGGGCCAGATCCACGGCCCTGGGGACGACGTGGAGCCTGGCCCCGGGCCTCAGGGCCGGCCGTCGGGCCAGGGCCATGTCCCTGGCGAACAGGCTCTCGACCACCAGGTCGGAAACCTTCGACAGGTCCAGGCCGGCCGGGAGGCCGGAAAGGATCTCGTCCGGTCCCAGGCGGAGGAAGACCCGGCGGCCGTCCAGAAGTCCCCGCTCGCGCAGGAGGGCCGCCGTGGCCTGGCCGGTCCCCTCAAGCCAGACCGGGCCGCCCCTGGAGGCGCCTTCCAGGTAGGGGGGGATCTTGAGGCTCACGACCTTGGCCACGTCCAGGGCCCCCTGGAGGCGGGACAGGACTAGGGAGACCTCCTCGTCCCGCTCCGGCGGGCAGGCCACGAACAGCCGGCGCTCGGCCTTCCCGGCGGCGGCCGGGGCCGGGGCCGGCGAGGCCGAGGCGGCCGAGACGAAGGCCTCCAGCTCCGGCTGCCCCGGCTCGATCAGGAGCGAGCGCCGGGCATGCTCCAGGGCGGCCTTGGGGCGGCCGGCGGCCTTCTCCAGCCGGGCCAGGAGGGCCCAGAGCCTCGCGTCGTTCTGGTTCCCGGCCAGGAGCTTCTCCAGAAGCGGCCGGGCCCGGTCGTACTCGGCGGCCGAGACCAGGGACAGGGCCAGGTTCCTCATGGCCTCCATGTTCCCTGGCTCCAGCTCCAGGAGGCGCCCGAAGGCCCCCTGGGCCTCGGCGAAGCGTCCCTGGCCGTGGCAGATGGCCCCCAGGCCCATGAGGGCGCGGCCCTGGCCGGGGTCAATCTCCAGCACCTGGGCGAAGAGGGCCAGGGCCTCCTGGGCCCGGCCATCCCTAAAGGCTTCCTCGGCTCTGGCGACCAAATTTTCCATGAGCGGGAGACTCCTGTGGCGAGGACGGCGTCCGCCGGGGCCGGAAGGTCCTCGCTAATCTCGTGGCGGTGGCCGGCCCCAGGCTGGGGCCGGCCGTCACCAGGGGCTGGACTGGGGCGAGGGGGCCGGGGGCTCCTCCTCGCCCTGGCCCTCGACGAACCTCTGGATGGTCTCGTCGGTCACCTGGCCGCTGGAGCAGCAGAAGCAGCCCTTGGCCCAGAGGTGGCGGCCGCGGTATTCCTGGCGCAGCTCGTCGAAGGCCGTCAGGAGGTTGTAGGTGGTCTTGCCCTTGAGGAGCAGGATGAACTTGTTCATGCTGATTTTCGGCGGGACGGAGACCAGGATGTGGACGTAGTCCTTGGCGATGTGGCCGTCGATGATCTGGACGGCCTCGGAATCGCAGATTTCACGTATCGTTTCCCGCAGTTTCAGGCTAGTCTCACCCATCAAAAGCTTCTTGCGGTGCTTAGTTACCCAGACGATGTGCAACTGGACAGAGAACACGCTGTTCGAACCGCTATCAAACTCAGACATTTAGGTTTAATCCTCCATAATGATTGTCAAGACCACCTTGACGATTCACCTGACAAGGCCGCGACGGGCCCAAAGGAGCCTCCCGCCTGGAAGGCCGGCGGGCAAAAGAATCAGGAATCCTGCCCGGATGGCCGGAAATCGACCAGCCGCCAGATGTTGCCGTAGCCGCTGCTCTCGGGGTCGAAGACCACGGCCACGTCCATGACCGGCCCGACCTCCTCCAGGCGGGAGGCCAGGTTGAAGCCGGAGACGTTGAGCCTGTTGAGGCCGTCGGAGAGCCTGAGGTCGACCCGCCCGGTCCGGGAGCAGACGGCGTGGAGGACGTTGAGGCCCTGGATGGCTATGACCGGGGCGGGATGGCCCTGGCCGTAGGGCTCCAGCTCCGGCAGGTGCCGGGCCAGGACCGCCAGGTCTGGCAGGGAGCCGACCATGTCGACCAGGAGATCGTTCTGGCCCAGGGACCAGCTCTGCTCGCCGGCCGCCCGCTCGAAGGCCTCCCTGAACCCATCGAGGGACTCCAGGGGGACCTTGAGGCCGGCCGCCTGGGAGTGGCCGCCCATGGACAGGCAGAGGTGGCGGACCCTCGAGAGGGCCCCGAAGAGGTCGAAGTTGCCGGCCGTCCGGCCGCTGCCCATGGCCACGCCGTCCTGGATGGTCAACATGACGGTTGGCTTGCCGGAGCGCTCGGCCAGCCGGGAGGCGGCCAGGCCCAGGATGCCCTTGGGCCAGCCCTCCTTGGCGAGGACCACGGTCAGGGAGGAGGAGAGGCACTCGATCTCCAGCATCTCCATGGCCTCCTCGACCAGGCTGGCCTGGGTGTCGTAGCGGACCTTGTTGAGCGCGTCGAGCTGCCGGGCCAGGCGGCTGGCCTCGACGGGATCCTCGGTCATCAGGATGTCCAGGGCCGGCCCAGCGCTGCCGAGCCGCCCGGCGGCGTTCAGCCTGGGGCCCATCTTGAAGCCCACGTCCCTGACCGAGATGCGGGGCTGGCCGTCAAGCCTGAGGCTGCGCCTGAGGGCCGCCAGCCCTGGCCATTCGCTGGCCAGGAGGACCTTCAGGCCGTTCCGGACCATGGTCCGGTTGGGCCCCAGCAGCGGGGCCAGGTCGGCGATGGTCCCCAGGGCCACCAGGGCCAGGTGGTCGATGAGCTGGACCTGCCTCTGTTCCCCTAGCGACCTGCGCAGGGCCCCGGCCAGCATGAAGGCCACCCCGACCCCGGCCAGGGGGGCATCCTCCCAGCCGCCGCCCAGGTGGGGGTTGATGATGGCCGCCGCGGCCGGCAGGGAGGGCGGCAGATGGTGGTGGTCGGTGATGATGACCTTCATGCCCAGCCGTCCGGCCTCCAGGACGGCCTCGGCGTCGGAGACCCCCGAGTCGACGGTGATGAGATAGGTGGCCCCCATGTCGTGGAGTTCGCCGACGGCGGCCGGGGAGAGGCCGTAGCCCTCGTCGATGCGGTTGGGTATGCGGCTGACGACCCTGAAGCCGAAGTCCCCCAGGGCCCTCTTCAGGAGGGCCGTGGCCGTCAGGCCGTCCACGTCGAAGTCGCCGCTTATGGCCACGAGGGCCCCTTCCCCCCTGGCCTCCCCCAAAATGGCCACGGCCTTCTCCATGCCGGGCATGGTCAGGGGATCGGGCAGATCCTTCAGGGAGGTGGACATGAAGGCCTGGACCTCGGAGGCCTCCTCGAAGCCCCGGCCGGCCAGAAAATCGCCGTACTTCATGGGCTTGTCCATGGCCAGCGCCAGTCTCCTGGCCACCTCGGGGTCCCATGGGCGGTATTTCCAGGGCATGCTTCCTCCCCTATCCCAGGGCCAGGGCCGTGGAGTCCAGGGCCCTAATGCGGTCGCGCAGCTCGGCCGCCTTCTCGAATTCCAGGTTCTTCGACGCCTGGGCCATCTCCCTCTTGAGGGCCCGCAGGATCCCGGGGATCTCCCCGAGGGGGACCTCACCCTGGCTGGCCCGGGGCCTCTCCTTGGGCACTGTGGCGTAGTCGGCCTCCCAGATGGAGCCGGCCAGCCCCTCGACGTCCTTCCGGATGGAGGCCGGGGTGATCCCGTGCAGCCTGTTGTACTCCATCTGCCTCTCCCGGCGGCGCCCGGTCTCGTCCCTGGCCGCCTCCATGGCCGGGGTGAGCCGGTCGGCGTAGAGGATGACCTGCCCGGCCACGTTCCTGGCGGCCCGGCCGCTGGTCTGGATGAGCGAGCGGGCCGAGCGCAGGAAGCCCTCCTTGTCGGCGTCCAGGATGGCCACCAGCGAGACCTCCGGCAGGTCCAGGCCCTCCCTGAGGAGGTTTATGCCCACCAGGACGTCGAACTCGCCCAGGCGGAGGTCCCTCAGGATCTCCACCCGCTCGATGGTCTTGACGTCCGAGTGGAGATAGCGGACCTTGACGCCCCGCTCGGCCAGGTACTCGGTCAGGTCCTCGCTCATGCGCTTGGTGAGGGTGGTCACCAGGACGCGCTCCCCCGCCGCCACCCTCTTCTGGATCTCCGAGAGGAGATCGTCCACCTGGCCCCTCGCGGGCCTGAAGTCCATGGGCGGGTCGGCCAGGCCGGTGGGCCTGATGATCTGCTCGGCCACCAGGCCGCAGGACAGCCCAAGCTCGTAATCGGCCGGGGTGGCCGAGACGTAGATGGCCTGGGAGAGGCGGCCGTTGAACTCGTCGAAGGTCAGGGGCCTGTTGTCCAGGGCCGAGGGCAGCCTGAAGCCGTACTCCACCAGGGTCGTCTTGCGGCTCCGGTCGCCGTGGAACATGGCCCGGACCTGGGGGACGGCGATGTGGCTCTCGTCGACTATTAGCAGGAACTCCTTGGGGAAGTAGTCCAGGAGTGTCGGCGGCGGCTCCCCCGGGGCCCGGCCGGTCAGGTGCCGGGAGTAGTTCTCGATGCCGTGGCACCAGCCCAGCTCCCTCATCATCTCCAGGTCGAACCTGGTGCGCTGGTTCAGCCTCTGGGACTCCAGGAGCCTCTGGCCGGCCTCGAGCTCCGCCGTCCTGTCCAGCAGCTCCTCCCTTATGGCGGCCATGGCCCGCTCCAGGTTCTCCCTGGTGGTCACGTAGTGGCTGCCAGGATAGATCATGGCCTCGGACTGGGACCTGACCGCGTGGCCGGTCAGGGGGTCGAAGAGGCTGATGCGGTCCACCTCGTCGCCGAAGAACTCGACCCTCACGGCCTCGGAGTCCTCGTAGGCCGGGAATATCTCCAGGACGTCGCCCCTGACCCTGAAGACCCCCCTGTGGAAGTCGTAGTCGTTCCGCTCGTACTGCATCTCGACCAGCTTGGCCAGGACCTTGTCCAGGGGCCTCTCCACCCCGACCTCCAGATGGAGCATCAGGGCCTGGTAGGCCTCGGGCGATCCCAGGCCGTAGATGCAGGAGACCGAGGCCACGATCAGCACGTCGTTGCGGTCAAAGAGCATCCGGGTGGCCGAGTGGCGCATCCGGTCTATGGCCTCGTTGACCTGGCTGTCCTTCTCGATGAAGACGTCCGACTGGGGGATGTAGGCTTCCGGCTGGTAGTAGTCGTAATAGGAGACGAAGTACTCGACGGCGTTGCGGGGGAAGAAGGCCTTGAACTCGCCGTAAAGCTGGGCGGCCAGCGTCTTGTTGGGGGCCAGGACCAGGGTGGGTTTCCCGACCTGGGCCACCACGTTGGCCATGGTGAAGGGCTTGCCCGAGCCCGTGACCCCCAAGAGGACCTGGGACGGGGCCCCGTCCCTGAGGTTGCCCACCAGCCGGGCTATGGCCTCCGGCTGGTCGCCCTGGGGGGCGAACTCGCTGACGAGTTCGAAGGAACGCTTCATCTGGACGACACGAAAACCCTGTTGGCCATGGGCCGGAAGAGCCGGCGGCGCGAGACGGACGGGCCGAGACCGGCGGACTAGGACTCGCCTGGCGGATACGAGCGGGGAAGGGCCGGCCAAGGGGGGCCAGGCCGGAAACGGGCGAAAACAATAAAAGGCCTGGAGCCCGGCCAGATAACCGGAACGCCTGGGACAACGTCTTGCCTTGGGGTTATGGGGGTTGCGGGCCAGATGGCCGGCTGTCAGGCTGGGCCGTTGGCCATGGTAGCACGAAAGCCGGGCCGGGTCCAGAGGCGCTTAGGAGGACTTTTTGGACATTTTTGGCACTTTGTCGGAACTTTGGCGACCCTCCGGCACCCAGGCCCCTCGGCGGCCGGCGAGGCCGGGAGGCGATTCCGGGTACCCGGCCAGGGGACGTCCCCGCCATCAGGCGCTGCCCGCCGGGACCAGACCGCCCGTCCGCCGGCCCACGGGACCGACACGGCCGACCTCGGGGCCAAGGTTCCGGCCCTCGGGCGACCAGGCCTGGGGGAAGCGGATATGGCGACGCGCGATCCCGGCCTCCCTTGCCTGGGGCCGCGGCCTGCCGGATCCGGCCACCCGCCCTGCCCAGGACCTCGGAATTTGACCCGCGCGAAATGCCACAAGGCACCACATGGCCGGTCACCACGCCCATGGCACATCGGGCCAGCCAGGTGCTCGCCTCGTCGCCTGGACCAGCATTGACTAAAACCCCAAATTGTTTTAAAAATATATGGTGTTTTTACTTTTCCGCCAAGGCCCATGAGGTTTGCCTCAGCCAGGAGGAGGTCAAAGAATTATGGAGAACAGCACGCCTCTTCTGCCGCTAGGCATGAATACTTTCGAGGAATTCAGAGAAAAAAAAAGCCTATATGTGGATAAGACAAGTTACCTCCCCGCCCTGCGCGGGTATGGCAAGGTCATCTTCCTCTCCCGTCCCAGGCGCTTCGGCAAGTCCCTGACCGTCTCCACCCTGGACTCCTTCTACTCGGGAGAAAAAGAGCTTTTTGAGGGGCTGGCAGCCGAAAAGTTCATGGACTCGCCTGGTTTTGTCCCAAGGCCCGTCATCCACCTGGACATGAGCGCCCCCAGCGGGGCCGACAGCAAGGCCACGCTGGAATCAAACATTGCCGACCAGCTTCTGCTGCAAGCCCGACGTCATGGCGTCGCCTTGCGGGGAGCAAATTCGGCGAGTGTCTTTCTAAATCTGATGGTGGACATCCAAGAGGCCAGCTCCCAAAAAGTCGTCCTTCTGATTGACGAGTACGATGCCCCGGTGATAAAGGTCATCCAGACTCCAGGATTGTCAGAGATTAAAGATTTGCTTAAAGGTACCCGGGCCGTCATGTCCGATTTTTACGGCAAGGTCAAAGCTGCCGACAAATACCTGGAATTCGTCTTCATCACCGGGGTCACCAAATTTTCCCGCATGGGCGTCTTCTCCACCCTGAACAATTTGAAAGACATCTCCCTTTTGCCCGAATTCGCCGGCATCGTCGGTTTCACGCAGGAGGAGCTGGAAAACAGTTTCAGGCCATTTGTCAGGAGGATGGCCGACGCGCTGGACCTGAGGGAGAATGTCCTGCTGGACAAAATCAGGGACTATTATGACGGTTTTTCCTTTGACGGGGAGACAAGGGTGTACAATCCCTTCTCCACCATGAATTTTTTCGGGGACATGGAGTTCAACAATTATTGGATGGAATCCGGATCGAATACCCTCATCCGGGAGATGCTGAGTGACAAGGGACTCACTGTGGACCAGTTCCGCGATTATCCGGTAGACAAGGACTTTGCCCGTTTTCCAGGGGAAATAGAGAAAACCCCGGCCCACGGGTTCCTTTACCAGGCCGGCTATCTTACCCTGCGAAAAAATACCGACTCATCCTACGCCCTCGACTATCCCAACTTCGAGGTGCTGTCGTCCATGTCCAGGCTGTTCATCGACAACCTGTTCCCCTCGACGCTCGACGCGGGCCAGGCCTCGATAAGGCTGAGGGAACACGTCGCCGATGGGGACGTCGCGGCTATAGTGGGCGATTTCAGGCGCCTTTATTCCAGGATCGCCTATGACGATCATGCGGCAGCCAAGCGTCTTTCCCTGTTCATCGCCATTTCCAGGGACCAGCGGGCCGAGTTGACCCGTCTTTTGGAATCCAGTTTTGAAAGCTATGCCATCATGGAGAAAACCGATCAAATCATGGAGGCTGTCAGCGGTAACGACTATGGGCGGGCATTCTCGATCATGGACTCGTTTTTTTTAGGCGGCGGCCACGGGAAGGAAATCCGCCTCAAGTTTAACGAGAGTTTCTATCGGGCGAATCTGCATTCCTTCCTGCTGGGTGCCGGCCTGAAAGCCATCCCGGAGATCCACTCCAGCCAGGGCCGCGGCGATCTGGTCGTGGAGCATGGCGGCAAAACATACGTCATTGAGATGAAGGTCGTGGGCAAGGCCTCCGAGGCCGAGTCAGCCGCCAAAAGAGGCATGAAGCAGATTATCGGCACCGGCTACGCCGACTCCTACGACGATCCCATTCTCTTGTCATTGGCGGTGGCCGAGGACACGAGAAACGTCGCCGCCTGCGTCTTCGTCAAGGAGGGGAGGCGCGGGAGGATTGAGCTCGGAGTTCCTTCAAAGAAGCAATACAAGGAACAATCCGATATGGCCGGCAAGGCAAAACCTCCAGCGGCTTCCGAGGGGAAGAAAAAAAAGGGAGGTCCCAGATCGTGAAACATCTTTTTTGGGTATTTTGCGATCAACGTTTAGCAAAACAATTCCTTATAATAAGTATAAAAATTATTAAATATATAGCTAAAGTATTTGATAAATATATTTTCATGACAATTTTATCATATGGCATGGTTGGGCGCAGAACATGATCTAATGGCGGCTCATGCCGCATGACGTCTTCCGGCCTTTGGACCACGGCCCTTGGCCGGTGGCGGACGATATCGTTCCCCGGGGGCTTTTAGCCGCCCTGGAGCTCTCTGGCCGCAAAAAAAGAGCCACCGGCATTGGCCCGGTGGCTCTTGGCTGAGGGACCCTCGCCTAGGGTCCAGCGGGGCTCCAGAGAAAGATATGGCTTTTTGGTATTATCCTGTCCGGCGGCCTTGGCCAGGGACATGTCGCGCTGGCGTTTGCCCGCCGGCAGGGCCGGGTTCGACGTCCCCAGGGGAATCATCGCGCCGGCCATGTCGGCCGGCTGCCGGCCCCCCTGGCAGGCTGTCCCTGCCAGGGGGGCCGTTGGCCTTGGGGGTTTGAGGTGGGGCAAGAGGAGACGATTGGCTTCAGCCGGTCCTAGCCGGACGGCGGACGAAAGCCTCAGTTCCAGGTCTCCATCTTGGCCCCCATCTTTACCAGGTCGTCCTTGGGGATGACCAGCTCGGCCGGGCCGTCCGCGTAGCTCCAGGCGTCGCCGGCGTCCAGTATGATCTGCAGCCCGTCTGTGGTCAGGACGGCGCTGCCCAGGGCCGAGAAGGGGATGTCCGCGCCCTTGAGGGCATCGGGCAAGGGGATGTCCTTGGAGGCGCAGCCCTGGTCCTCTGGAAGGCCGTAGAAGTAAGGCAGGGTCTCGTGGCCGTAGTCCTCGCAGAAGCCGGCTGCCATCTGGGCCCAGAGCTTGGGCATGGACTTGGCCGGATCGGCGAACAGGTCGCTGAGCTTGAGGGGCTGGCCCGTCTGGAGGTTGTAGGTGGTGGCCGAGGTGGTCGTGGAGGGGTGGGCCGCCATCGGGGAAGACTCGAAGACGGTGTCAAGGAGAGAGAGGTAGTTCCTGCTCGGCGAGGTGGCCGTGAAGGTCACCTTGACGTCGGTCACGGGGTTGGGCGGCGTCTCGCCTGGCCCGGGGCAGCTCCCGGCCTCCAGGGAGGAGAGCTCGTCGAATTTGGCCTTGGCCTGTTCGGCCAGCCTCTTGTCCAGCCCTGGGGAGTCGATCCCCACCGGGAAGGTCACGCCCACCTCGTTCTTGAGGGCCGGGCATTTTGGGTCGGGGAAGGTGCCCCTCAGCGTGGAGAAGCCCAGGTTGGGCAGTTCCGCCCCGATGTTGGGGGCCAGGCCGTAGAGCTCGGCCATCTCGGCCCTGGTCTCGGGGCAGTTGGCCAGAGCCAGTCCCATAATGGTCAAAAAAAGGATGACTTTTATTCTCATATCGGTTCCTCATCGCGCATTTCGCGGTTGGAAGTTGGTGCGGGTTGGATAAATCCCGATGACCCGGCCCTGGCGGCCTCCTTCTGGTGCCTCGGGGAAAAGCCGGGGCCGGGTGCGACGCGAACGATCCTAGCCCGAAATGGCCCGCAAGGCAAGCCCTGGCCGGCCCCGTCTCCTGCTGGCCCGGTAAGGCGGCGGTGTGGCTGACGGCCCCTCCCTGCCCCTAGTCCCAGAGCTCCCTGTCCGCGCCCAGCCTGAGCAGCACGTTTCTGGGGATGTCGAGGCTGGACGGCCCGTCGGCGAAGCTCCAGCCCTCGTAGGGATCCAGCGAGACGGTCATGCCCTCTGGGGTGAGGATGACCTTGCCCAGGGCCGAGAAGGGCGCCCTTGCGGCCCCCAGGGCCTTGGGCAGGGGGTGATTGCCGGAGAAGCACTTGCTGTCGGGAAGTTCGTAGAAGGAGGGCAGGGTGCCTTGCGGGGAGACGACGCACCAGCCTTTGGCCACGTAATCCCAAAGCCTGGGGACGGCCTCGGCGGGGTCGGCGAAAAGGTCCCATAGCTCCAGCCGTTCCCCCGTCCGGAGGTCATAGGTGACGGCCTCGGAGAACGAGCCGCCGTGGGCCGCCCCGATGCCAAAGGCGTATGTGGTCGTGAGTATGGACAGATGGTTGCGGCCCGGGGCCCTGGCGGTGAAGGAAACCCGGGTCTCGGAGGTCCTGCTGCTAGGGAATTCCTCGCCGGGCTCGGGGCAGAAGCCGTTTTCGTTCCCGGCCAGTTCGCTGAAGCTGGCCCTGGCCTCGGCGCCCAGGGCCCTCTCCAGTTCCCTGGCCCCGATCCCGATGGGGTAGGCCAGTCCCACCGAGTTGCTGAGGGCCGGGCACTGCGGGTCCGGAAAGGTTCCCCTCAGGGTCACGAAGCCCAGGTTGGGCAATTCCGGGCCGATGGTCGGCGTCAGGCCGTATAGACCGTCCATTTCGGCCGGTGCCGGCCGCGTCTGGGCCAGCAGGATCAGCAAGGCGAGCGTGAGGACTAGCAGGCTGGTGGTTTTCATGCCCTGGCTCCAGTTGGCTTGGCGGAGCGCCGCTTGTCGGCCTCCCCCCCTTGGCCGACGGCCCGGCCGCCGCTTTTCCGGCCGCGTCGGGGGGAGATAGTAGGCCATTATGCGCCAATCCTATCTCGAAATGCCGGCCTGGGCAAGGTTTTTCCGTACCCTGGCCCTCGCCCCCGGGCGGGAGGAGGCGGGAAACCGCGGCCGGCCAGGGGCGGGGTTTGGCCTTGGCCTGGCTGTATGGTAAGATGGCCAGTGAAAAAGCGACATCCATGCGCCGGTGCCTGGCCGGGAGGGCGTCCTCCCGTGCGCCTGGGGGCGCTTTGGCCGCCATCGAGTCCCCAAGGAGTCAGGTTTGGAACCAGAGGCCGGCGCCCAGGCAAGGTTGCGCGACGTTCTTGCTCGGGGCTTCGGCCTTGACGGGGCCGCCGGTGCCGACATTGGAAGGATCGAGTCCGGGAGGGTCAACGAGACCTATGTGGTGTCCCTCGGGGGTGGACCCAGGTACGTCCTCCAGAAACTCAACTCCCTTTTTGGCCCGGCCGAGGCCCTGACCGAGAACTGGAACAGGGTCGGCCTGGCCCTGGCCGGCTCCGGCGTGGGCTTTCCAGGGATTTTTCCGGCCAGCGGGGGCGGCTGGCTCTTCCGCGACCCAGGCGGGCTGGGCGCAGCCTGGCGGCTGACCGCCTTCCTGCCCGGTCGGGTGCCCCGCAGGGACTCCCAGGAGGAGGCCAGCCTGGCCGCCGCCACCCTTGGGCGCTGCCATGCGGCCCTCAACAGGCCCAGGCCCATTGGCCTCATGCCCGCCCTTGGCGGCGGCGACTTCACCAACCAGAAGAGGTGCCTTCCCTCCGACTTCGAGGCCATAGCTTCCAGCTACCGCGGGCACCCGAACCTCGATGCGATCGCGCCCGACGTCGGTAGGGGCCGGACGGCCGCGGCCTGGCTCCCTGGCCGGCCGGCGTTCGCTAGGGTCTTCGCGGCCCGGGACCTGGTCGTCCATCTGGACTGCAAGTCTGACAATTTCCTGATCGGCCAGGGTCTTGAGTCGCTAATCGACTGGGACACGGTGGGCTACGGCGACCCCCTGCTGGACATAGGCGAGATGTGCCGCTCCTGGGCCGTCTCCGCCACGAGGCCCTTCTATGACGCCTCCATGGCCGCGGCCATCGTCGGTGGCTACCGCCAGGCCGGCCTCGGGCTGTCCCCCTCCGAGTACAGGCTCCTGCCGGCCGTGGTCAGGGCCCTGGCCCTGAACCTGGCCCGCCGTTACCTGACCGATGCCCTGGCCGAGACCTATTTCAGGTGGGACGCCGACGCCTATCCCTCGCTCCATGAGCAGAACGCCTCCCGCGGCCGGCACATGCTCGACCTGGCCGAGGAACTTCTGGACCGCGACATGGAGCTGTCGGGCATCTGAGCGTCCACGGGCACGGCTGCAGGGCCAGTGCCTGACGGGTCCGCGGCCTCTGGGCTGGCGGGCCCATTTTTTGTAAAATTATCGTTTTGGTGTTAGACTGTAAGCGAAATAACGCCGGCCCAATGCCAGGGCCGCGGGGGCCTGGGGGTGGCGATGGCCGCGCCTTTCCGGCCAGCCGTTGCCTGGTTGCGACAGTTCAAGCGAGGAAGCCATGATTTCCATGCCAGCCGTGGTCTGCGCCACCGATCTCTCCGAGGGCTCCAACAAGGCCATCCCCCTGGCCGCCTACATGGCCAAGGGCTTCAACTCCAGGCTGATCGTGACCCACATCATCGACCTCCCGGCCGTGACCCCCTATGGCGAGACCATGGTCGATCCCCAGGAACTGAAGGTCAGGGTCGAGCAGTCAACCAGGACCCAGGTGGCCGACATTCTCGGACACGTAGAGGGCCTGGAGTGGGAACTCCAGATTTCCATAGGCTATCCGGCCAAGGAGATCCAGCAGGTCGTCTGCGACTCCAAGGCCGGCCTTCTGGTGGCAGCCACCCACGTGCGGAGCGGCCTGGAGCGGCTCCTCTTGGGCTCGGTCAGCCGCAAGCTCATGAGCACCTTGAACGTGCCCTTCTACATCGTGCCCGGCTCGCTCCCGACGGAGCGCTCGGCCCTCCAGCGCATCGAGTCCATCCTCATCGCCTGCGACTTCTCGGAGGACGCGGTCACGGCCATAGAGTGGGGGGTTGGGTTCTCCAAGACATTCTCGGCCAAGCTCACCCTGGCCACGGTCATAGAGCAGGGCCAGCTGGACCAGATCCTGACCATGGATCCGCAGAAGGAGCACTCGGTGGCCGACCGCCTGCTAGAGGATCTGACGGGCAAGCTCAAGGCCTACGTCCCCGAGGAGCTTAGGGAGTCCACCTCCGTGGTCGTCCTGGCCGGGCACCCCCACGACGAGCTCAACAAGTACGCCATTCTCAACCACATCGACCTGATAGTCATGGGCGTCCACGGCCGGGGCTTCATCGAGAAGCTGATGGTCGGCTCGACCACCGACCGCGTCGTTCGCCTGGGCCAGTTCCCCGTCCTGGCCGTATGCGGTTTCCCCGCCTGACCACCGTCCCGGCCGCCCTTACGTTTAAGGGTGCGGCTCCCCAGGCGGTGCGTCGCCGGTTGGCCGGACATTCGCCCAGATAGGGTCCCGGGGACTTACTGGCGGCCTCGTCTGGCGGGGGAGGCATCTGCCTTTGCCGTTTCCTTTCTATGCCGGTGGGGACTCGTTTCGGCTGGGGCCGTCCTGCGAGGCGAGCCGTCAGGAATCCCAAAGTCCGACATGTCGGTCCCGATCCCCACGATGGGCATGGTCCCGCCCACGAACGTCAAGGCCGGCAAGGTTTGGAGCTGCCCCTCATGGAGGCGGCGGACACCACCCCAAGAGCCGCCCGGGCCATGGCTGAAAGAGCGGAAAAGCCAACCGCCGTCGCCCCAGGCCAGGCCGGTGGTGCTGCCGGCTACCTGCCGGATCATGGGTATAGTGCCAGGGCGATCAAAGAGGCGACCGCCGCCTGGCCAAGTGGCACCAGATGGCGGGGCCCAGTGGAAGTTTATTCTCACGGTTTTATCTCTGGTGCCTTCGGTGTCCTTTTTTGGGTCTTCGAGGCCAGGACCCTGGACAATCTGGCGGCCGTCAAGGCGAGGCTGCGGGAACTCCAGGGCGGACTGGCCTGGGCATCAGAGCCGACGACCAGGGTCGGCGTGCTTTTGGCGCGGAAGTCCCCGAGAGGGCCCGGCCCATGCGAATGCCGACAGGACCTGGCTCATTGATTCCAAATGAAGCGGGTCAAATTAGCGTGACCAGAGGCGTGTATTGGGATAGAATCCCGTCGCCGGTAATCAGGCGCATGGGTTCGGCCAGAGCTTGAGCCACCAGCATATTGTCAAAAGGGTCATTATGATGACGAGGCAGGCTCGCCAATACGGCCGCATGCCAGCCCAGCAACGGCAGCTCCATGAAACCGCTCTCCCAGGCGGCGGTCCGGAGTTCAGTCAAATCCGCGTCCAGCTTGCCCAAGCGTGTTTTGGTGGCTATTTCCCACCAGGACACTGCGCTGACGAACACTTCATTGCCGTCATCAAGAAGCAAATCCTTCACGGGCTCGATGCGTGGAGCATTGGCCAGGGCCCAAAGCAGGGCGTTGGTGTCCAGCAGCAACCTCATTTCTTCCCACCCTCGAAGGCGGCGAGAATTTCCGGCGGCAAAGGAGCGTCAAAATCATCGGGAACGGTCAGCTTGCCTTCCATAAGGCCCAGTTTTTTAGGCCTGGAACTTGAGGCTGAAATCAGAATAGCCTCGGCCCGGCCATAACTGCCGATGAAAATGGTTTCCCCACCGGCGGCGCGCTTGACCAGTTTGGACAAAGAGCTCTTGGCCTGATGCATGGGTATGATGGTGGTCGGCATATTTGGCCTCCTTTGGATGGGCCCGGCTCAGTCGAGACGGGAAAATAGCTCTCTCACTTGCCAGCTTAGCCAAGACTTAGCCCGA